>NZ_JAKUGJ010000017.1:0-98771 GCF_022663915.1 Bacillus cereus group sp. BfR-BA-01331 | reverse complement strand
TTCGTGTGTGGTTTGGTATTTTTGCTCGTGTTTCTCCTGTTGCTCCTGTTTCTCCTGTTGCTCCTGTTACTCCTGTTGGTCCCGTTTCACCTGTTGGACCTGTCGGACCGATCTTAGGAACTGTCCCATCGCAACTAAAACAGCATGAATCAACATGCACACCATTTTGATTATTACACCCACAATATCCATTTGTATTATTACTCCATAAAGACATGTTGACCCCCCTCCTTCGTGTTCAATCTTTTAAGTACAGCCAACGAATTAAAAATATCTTTCTAATAAAAAATTAGTTTTTGTTTTCCTTATCAACTATCCGCTTTGGAATAAACCTTTTATAAATAAAGGTTTTTTTCCTCACATTCTAATAAATATTACATGCAATACGCTCTCCTTTCGCTTGTACTTTCGCCTTCCTCATTAAAGGAATTTCAGCTCCTTCAACCTTGATACACGTATGTATTTAAATACAACATATTAAAATCCGTATAAATCGTTATTCTTTCGTCAAAATTCCCAAAAAATATTAACACTTTAAACACCCTCATATTTTGTTAAATTAACATGTTTTCCTTCTACATATATGTCTTGCTGAAACTCTTGTAATTGATAGACCTTATTACTTTTTCGTTTATAATCAATGGCTTTAAATTTCGCGACAGATATAAGCCAATTTCTAAACTTCCCACGTTTTTCATCATAACTACTAATGTTGTACCAAACGATTAATAAAATATCATCAACACATTCATCCACTAGCACCTTACTATGCGCCGTATCTAAAACACTGTGAACCACCTTATAAATTAAATCTCCATATCGATCAATTGCTGTATGTAATGCTAACATATCTTGTTTTCGAAGACCTTCTACTATTTCTATATCCTTCACCCTTATCACCACTCTTTACTCCATTCTCTATTCATTATATATACGAATGCATAGGGCGGTTTTCTGACACTTTTACAAATATTTTCTAATTATTTTTATATTGTAGCAATGCTTAATTAAGTATCGCTTATGAAACAGGGATTATATTATCTCTCACGAATTTAATATACGAGCGAAAAACAGGAGGGATAACTATGTACCAAACTATTGAAGATTTTTTAACATCATGGATATACGAGGCTGAGTCTACTCAGAAGATGCTCGATGCATTAATCGATGAATCTTTATCACAAGAAATTGCACCTGGGCACTGGACTTTAGGGAGAGTCGCTTGGCATATCGTTACAGCACTTCCTGTTATGCTATCAGGGACAGGGCTTAAGTTTGAAGGAGAAACGAAAGATTATCCTGTACCAACTTCAGCAAAAACAATTGCAGATGGGTATCGCAAAGTAAATACGGCTTTTATTGAAGCACTTCAAAGTGAGTGGACTGATGAAGACTTAACTACTATTAATAACTTCTTTGGTCGTTCTATGCCGAATTCTATATTTTTAATGACACTCATCAATCATCAAAATCACCACCGCGGGCAGATGACTGTTTTAATGCGTCAAGCTGGCTTAACAGTCCCTGGCGTTTATGGTCCTGCAAAAGAAGAATGGGCTGCTACTGGAATGGAAGCTCCCCAAATGTAACGACAGAAAAAGACAAGGTGTTTATGCACCTTGTCTTTTTCTGTAACTTGTTTCATGTGAAACTATTTTCTACTAAATGGTATTTTATGAGAAAATACGTTAAGATAAATTCATATTAATTGGAGGGAACTAAATTGAATACAAAAAACAAAAAAATAACAATAAGAACTCTCTTACTAACTTCTATCATTGGAGTTATCAGTGTATCTCTTTATTTCACAAGTCATGGTACCCCTTGGGGAAAACAAACAGCAATTGCTGAATCAAAAGAGTATATTACAAAATACTTTAATCTAGATACAAAAGTCAAAAATACTTCTTACGATTCTAAAATGAATAGCTATGCAATCGCCTTTGAAACAATTGAAGATGGAGAGTTTACTATCGAATATAAAGGTCCTAATAACTTTAACATTTCTCCAGGAGTGCAAGAGTATTTAAGCAAACACTATAAATTTACAGAGTAGTAACGAAGCATACATATACAAAAAAGAGTTGGTATAACGCTAACTCTTTTTTACGTATTCTTGTCATACTGTTATATCTTCCTTCTCTATATTTTTAATTCCGTAATATGCAATCGCAACTCCAATCGCTGCAAATGTGAATTGAAGAGGAAGAAACGTCGCTATAGGAAATATGGGCTGGTTATTAATTGCGATTAATACAACGATAATAGAAGAAACGATTGTAGTTGGCACTGAGCGTTTACGCATTCCGAAATATAATGGGATTAAACTCATTCCCGCAGTTGCAATGGCTAAAGGAACCAGTTTTATTCCTTCTTGCATCAATTGATCTACTGTAAATGGATTAGGAAGAATTGAAAAATAACTATCTATCCCAAAGAAAATTCCTACTACTAAAATGTTAGATAAAATAACTGTTATGAATGTTAATATTGCTGTAATGGCCAACTTACTAACCATCATTTTCTTTCGGTTAATTGGATAAGAAAACATGAGTAATATTGTTTTGTTTTTATATTCATCAATTATTAACTTGGCTATTAGTACTCCACCAAAAATAATAAATGTTGCTCTTACTAACGCACTAGCCATCAACAAAATTGTCTGTGGATCTTTTATTTCAGGATCTCCTTCTATTTGAGCAACGAAACTAACGAAAATTAGTAGTGCCAGTATAATGATATTTGCAATAACCGCTCGCTTCACATACCATCCAAGCTTAAACTTCTTCAATTCTAGCTTCATAAGACGTAGCATGATAGTCCTCCTTTCATTTTAAATTTAATCAATATAAATCGTCCCTGTTTTACTTAAAATCTTCACTTCGTTTTTTGCATCACCGATGGTTCCTTCTTTTACCTTTTCTGTATTTTTATCTTTCTTAAGTCCGTTTACATTCACCATTATGTCAGACGAATTACTTTTAGCCATAAGTTTCAAAGAAGTCGGAACACCCTTATACCGTACGCCAATATCCCCTGATTTTGTTTCTGCAAATAATGATTTTCCTTCTGTCATATCTTTCAGTAATACTTCACCAGATGTTGAAGTGATGTTCATATTTGAGCTATTTACATTTGTTATATAGTTATCGCCTGTAGTAGAGATTATATTTAATTCTTGTACTGAACTATCTTTTACACTTAATTCTCCACTTGTTGATTTGAACTCGCCTTTCTCAGCCGATAATCCTACAATCCGTCCATCTCCAGATTTGCTTTCTGTCACAATACTTTTCACTTCTATATCGCTTATTTTCACATCACCCGATTTATTATTTAATACAATTTTATCTATTTCTTTTTTCGGAATAGATATAGAAATAATATTCTTTTTCCTAAACGTAAAACCATTAAAAAATCTGGTCATCTTTTGTTTTTGCTTAATCACAACTTTATTTCCTTCAAGTTCTATTTTGACGGGATCTAGATTTTTATCTGCTCGTTGACCTTGGGCGAAGATCACTATTTTGTTAGCGTCTGTACTTTTAAATTCAATATCCCAGTTTTCATTGTCCACTTCTATTTCTTTTATATGATTTATCTCAAAAGACTTTTCTTTCTTAAAATCTTTCCCCTGAAATGTCTTAAAACCAAAAACTACACTAGCAATTGTCAGAAATAAAATTGCAATTACTATTATTTTTTTCACCATGCATACCCCTGTTCATTGTTGTTTTAAGCTTATTTTACGCCACATCAATCTTGTCGATCTTACGATACGATAGATAACTAATGAAAATTCCTAATAAACAGAGCACTATTGGGATAGCTATAAAATTAAACATACTTACTTGACCGTTTCCAGAACCAAAATTACTACTAATTAGCATCCCAATTATTACTGCAGAAGTAATTGTTGTCGGTGTCGATTTCTTTCTCATCCCAAAAAATAAAGGAATTAAACTTATACCAGATATCATAAATGCACTTATAAAAGTAGCTGGAACGGTAGCTATTATTTCCCCCATCGTCATAGGTGTTTCAAACAGCCCCATCATTGGGTTCATAAAAAATATGAGCAAACTAATACTGAAAGTAGCAATAATCATGCTAATAAAACAAAAACTAAAAACAATTGTTAATTTCGCCCTCATTAGCAATTTCCTTTGTAATGGGTACATAAATAGTAGTTGCATTGTTTTATTCTTATACTCATCAATTACTAAACGTGATAAAATGACCGCACTAAAAATAAGAAATGTCATCCTAATAAAGATATTTGCTAACGTCATATACTTTGTGAAATCAGTGAGCGCCGCATCTCCCTCACCTTTTGCTCCCATCCCCATAAGACTTACCGCAGCAAAAATTGCTATAATACAAATAGCTACCCCTTTACAGTAACTAGATAATTTATGTTTCTTCCATTCAAGTTTCATTAATTTAAACATATAAACCACACCTCCATTACTGACATAACGATCTCTATGCTACTAACATTCTAATTCCAGCCATAACTACGCTTACTATTCCTATCACTAGTAAAATTAACGGCCATTTCCGCTCAGGTTTTCTATAATATAAAATCCCACTTATGAACATTACAATCAATCCACTTACTAGATTCACTAACAATCCATTAAGCATGAATGCCCTCTCCATCCATTACATTTAAGAAATATTCTTCTAAGGAACTATGTTTCTTATTAATACTTTCAATTTCTACATCGTTCATAATAAGTGCTTTTGAAATAGCTTGCTGAGACGCTGCCGTATCATACACACGAATCATATTTCCACTCATTATTTTGTAATTTTTTATACCGAGTTTATCTTCTAAAATATAAGCTGCACGCTTCACATCAGGAACAGTAATTTCAATGTACTCTGTTTGTTTTCCGTTAATACTCTTCATTGAAACTTCTTTTATTAGCTTTCCATTTTGAATCATACCGATTGTATCTGCCATTAGTTCCATCTCGCCTAAAATATGACTAGAGACTAATAACGTAATACCATATTCTTTGCAGAGCATTTTAAATAAGTCTCTTAATTCTTTAATACCAATTGGATCTAAACCGTTAATTGGCTCATCTAAAATGAGTAATTCTGGCTTCGTCATGATCGCCCTTGCAATACCAAGTCTTTGCTTCATCCCTAATGAAAAATCTTTTACTTTTTTATCATCTATACCGTGCAGCTTTACTAAATGTAAAGCATGATCAATTGCGTTTTTGTCGTAATACCCCATATATTCACAATGTAATTCTAGGTTTTCCTTCGCCGTTAATTTATCATAAAAAATTGGATATTCGATAATTGTCCCCATGCGCTTTAACAATTCATAAGATGTATCCGTTAACTTCTCACCAAAAATTTCAATATCACCGCTCGTCGGTTTTATTAAGTTTGTGATCATTTTCATAATCGTTGTTTTACCTGCACCATTCGGTCCTAAGAAACCGTAAATCTCACCTTTTTTCACATGCATGTTAACGCTAGAAATTACTTCTTTCCCTTTAAACACTTTCGTTAACTGATTCGTTTTTAATATATATGTCATGTCACTATCTCCTTTCGCACTCACTACCTTATACTTCTATAATAGACAACGGAATTCTCTTTTTTCTTACCCGTTCCTTACAAATTCCTTACGCTGAAAAAAAAGCTTGTAGAATCTACTTCTCTACAAGCTAAAACAGCATCTTTGTTAATACAACTGTAAAAATTGTTTTTTCATACGGCTTACTAGAAAGATGTATTTCTCCGTCCATCGCTTCCACAAGCCTTTTCGTAATCGTTAACCCTAAACCGCTTCCTTGGTACAATCTATTTCTGGAATCTTCAAGTGTGTACATACGCTCAAACACTTTATCAATGTGAGATTCATCAATTCCTTTTCCTGTATCCCATACATCTATATACACACTCGTTTCATCATCTCTTAACGTCATACCAAGTGTCTTTCCATCGTCACCATATGTAATCGCATTTGATATTAAATTATTCAATACTCTACCTAATACTTCTACATTTCCAAGTGCATATATATTTCTTTCTGGTATATCAATATGAACTTGAAACCCTTTCGTCGTCACTAAATCATAAAAAGATAAAATCTTCTCACGACAAACTTCATTCATATTTACTTTTGTCATCTCAATTGCTTTGTCACCAGATTCTAATTTTGCTAAATCAAAAAACTTATGAATCAGTTCCATTACTTCTAGTGTTTTTACATGCACCTTTTCGAGTAATATTTGCTTCTCTTCCTCATTTATCGTTTTATCCTTATTTAACATTTCGGTATATCCAAGAATAACTGTTAGTGGTGTTTTCAAATCATGCGAAATATTTGAAAGCATTTTTCTCATCGAAATTTCCACTTTCGCATGATCTGCATTCGTTTTCTGTTTTGCATCTAATAAATGATTAATCGCCACTAATAACTTTTGCAATTCTAGATCATCTGTCATAATTAATAGCTTCTCACCAGTTTGTTCTTTTACAATTCGATTTAACTTCTCATACGTGTAGCGTAAATTCCTACTACTATTTTTCCTAATTTTATATTGCACGTAAATAATGATAAGCAATATAATAATCACCACTGTTAAAAATACAACCATACTACATCACTTCCAGCTTATAGCCGATGCCCCATAATGTTTTAATATATTCTGGATTAGATGGATCACTTTCAATTTTCTCACGTAATCTTCTCATATGAACATTAATAACATTATCATCACCATAATATTCTTCATTCCAAACAAGCGTATATATTTGTGCTTTCGTAAAAACACGATTTTGATTCTTCACGAATAGCTTTAAAATCTCAAATTCTTTTAAAGTAAGTTTAATATGCCTTCCCTTTTTCTCCACAGTAAAATTAATTGGATCAATTATTAAATCACCAATCTGAATCGCCTCATCTTTTGATTCCACAGCCGAATACTTTGTAGACCTCCGAATACCCGCTTTTACACGTGCAGCTAGTTCAATCATAGAAAACGGCTTACAAATGTAATCATCTGCTCCAAGTCCTAATCCAACAGCTTTATCAACATCTGTATCTTTCGCTGACATCATTAAAATCGGAACGGCACTTTTTTCTCGAATGATTCTAACGACCTCTAACCCATCTAACTTCGGCATCATAATATCGAGAATTATCAAATCAAATGAACCTTTTAAATATGTGTTCACGCCTTCTTCTCCGTCAGATGCGATTGTAACTTGAAAACCTTCTTTTACTAAATATGTTTCAACCATCTCTTGAATTGAGATGTCATCTTCAACTAATAAAATATGATGTGACATATTTCTATCCCCTTTTTTAACAAACATTAACAATTCAATTGTATCGTAACTGCAAATTAGTTGGTACAATTATATGAATTTTCAAACCAACTTCCCTTCCTTCCTTAACAATGATATGATGAAATTCACTACGATTGTTCATAATTAACTTTATATAAAGGAGACTTATCATGTCAGAAAACAAAAAAGTAAGCTTAGCTGATTTAATGCGCGAACAACTTGCGAAGAAAAAGCAAGGAAATGGAAACGGCTCAAATAATGGAAATCAAAGTCAAGAAACGAAAAAATTACAAAACCAACAAACGAAGAAAACAAACAACCAACGTAGACGTACAGGTGTATAAATGAACGGGCAAAAACGATCTAACATCGCGCCAGGTCTTGAAGTTGATATTGTATTAAAACAAGATCAACGTACAGGCAAGCTAACAAGAGGAATTGTAAAAGATATTTTAACGAACTCACCTTCACATCCGCACGGCATTAAAGTAAGATTGCAAGACGGACAGGTTGGCAGAGTACAAAATATTATTCAATAAGAAAAGGAGCTCATTTAAACTTGAGCTCCTTTTCTTATTTTCATTAACCTTTAATTTTTTCGATGAAAACTACTTTTAAATAGTCTCCCTCTTTAAATTGATCAATTGTACGGAAATCTTCTGGTAAAGAATGTTCTTCTAATATTTTATATTTACCGTTCATTTCTTTAAATGCTGTATCGATAAAGCCATTAAACTTTTTCATATCGAATGCGCTACAATTTGTAGAAGCAACGATAATACCGTTATTTTCTGTAATCGCAATTGTTTCTTTTAATAAGTTTTTATAATCTTTCGCCGCACTGAACGTATATTTTTTCGAGCGTGCAAAGCTTGGGGGATCAAGTACAACCATATCAAATTTCATCTTTTTCTTAGCTGCATATTTGAAATATAGAAATACATCTTCTACAATAATATCTTGTGCTTCATAATCAATTTCATTTACACTAAACTGCTCAATCGTTTTACTTAAACTACGATTTGCAAGGTCCACACTCGTTGTTTTACTCGCTCCGCCAAGCGCTGCAAATACAGAGAAAGCCCCAGTATAAGAGAACATATTTAAAACCGTTCTTCCTTTTGCATATTTATCACGAATTTGTTTTCGAACGTTACGCTGATCTAAAAACACACCAACCATCGCCCCGTCATTTAAATATACAGCAAAGTTTACACCGTTCTCTTTTACGATAAGTGGGAACTCACCGCGCTCTCCTGCGACGAAATCATCACCTTCAATGTATTTCCCTTTCGTATCAAAACGCTTTTTCTCATAAATCCCTTTGAAATTTGCTACTTTTTGAAGTGCTGCTATAATCTCATCGCGGAAAGTATAAACCCCTTCACTATACCAACTTATTACGTAATAGCCGTCATAATAATCGATGATTAAACCACCAAGGCCATCGCCCTCACCATTCAGGGCACGAAATGCTGTTGTATCATTTGATTTATAAAAATCTTTTCGTTTATGTAAAGCAGATTTGATTTTACTTTCAAAGAAAGGTTGATTAATTTGCTCTTTCTCTTTTCTCGTTAAAATCCATCCATATCCTTTATTTTGTTTTCCATAATAGCCTTTTCCGATGAATTGGTTCTTCTCATCTACTACGTTGATGATTGTTCCTTCTTCACGTACATCATCTAAATTTTGAATAGCATCTTTTAAAATAAGTGGATATCCACTTTTAATTTCTTTTATAAACTTCGGTTTTATTTTTATAGTTACTTCAGATCGCATGTAATGTCTTCCTTTCCATTTGAATGCTTTCTAATTAGTAGGAAGCAATGTAAAAAACGAGGCTGAAAAAAGCCTCGTTTCACTATACCATATTATTGCTTTGCTAGTACAACTAGCTCATCTCCTGGTATAACCGCTATATATTTATACAATGTTGAAAAAGTAAGACTACCATCATCGTGACGAATAAATAATATTACATCCTCTGAATCGCTCTCTTCTTTATTAATTTTTTGTTCTTCCTCAACTTGTATCGTTTTAAATGTATAACCCTCTTCAATTTTTCTATCTAACTCTTCATAAATTTCATTTTGACCAAACAGTAAATGAGCTTTTTTCGAAAGAGAGATGCGTTCTTGCTCAATCTTTTCCACATCATGAATCGGAAGTAAAAATGTATTATGATGTCCAAACTGCGGTACATATGTGTTTGCGACTAATACATTATAAGAATCCGTATCTGTAACTGAAATTAAGTATTCATACTGATTCATATCTACTTCAAATTGCAACTGCTCTGAGAGTACTTGGCCGTTATATGTATTAAGCCCTTTCACTTTTGCGCATTGCAAATGTTCTTCCGATACATCTACGATTAAGCTCGGAATCCCCATCTCTTTACAATGCATAGCGAATGCAGTTGAGAATGTACTAGCTCCTGAAATTAAAATACCTGGTGGCTGTGTATTGGCTAATCCTAATTTTTTTGCTAAAAATCCAATTGAAAATCCATGAGCACAAACGGTCGTAATTACGAGTGCAAATGTAAGTGCTGTTAATATAGAAGCATCTTTATACCCTTCTTGTAATAACTCCGTCGCAAAGTAACTTGAAACCGTTAATGCAACAATACCTCGCGGCGCAATCCAACCAACTAGCGCCCTTTCTGATCTTGTTAACTCTGTTCCGATTGTCGATACCCAAATTGATAAAGGACGAACAACAAATATCATCATAAGTACGAAGCTAATAATAGGCCAGCTAAAAATCTCCATAATCGTCGTTCTTGGAAGTGATGCTGTTAAGATGATGAAAACAGTCGATGTTAATAGTACGGAAATATTTTCGTTAAAATGACGAATATCACCGATAGAAGAAATATATTTCTTCATCCGTGCAAGTGTAATCCCCATTACTGTTACGGCTAGCATACCTGTTTCATGCATGACTTCATCTGCAATGCCGAAGCATAGTAATACCGTAACGAGCAAAATCGGTGCCTTTAAATATTCTGGTACTTTCCCTTTTAAAATCATATAACTCATAAAAATACTAAACGCATACCCAAGCACCATTGCAAATAACGAACCTGCAAAGAAATATAGTAACGTATGTAAGTGTACATTTTCTTTCGTTAAGAAATTTACAATTTGAAAGGCGAATACAGCAAGTAATGCTCCAAACGGATCAACGATAATCCCTTCCCACTTTAAAATTGCAGCTGTCCTTGGCTTTAATCGTGCTTGGCGTAACAACGGAATAATTACAGTTGGACCTGTCACAATAAAAAGTCCTCCAATAATAAATGCAACCGCCCAATCCAATCCAGCGACGTAATGAGCTGCAAGTGAGCCAGCAATCCAAGCAATAAACGCACCAAACGTAACAATACGAAATACTGGTTTTGATAGTCCCCTCAGTTCACGTACATCTAAACTTAAACTACCCTCAAACAATATAATAGCAACAGAAAGTGATACGAGTGGACTAAAAACATCTCCAAGTACCTCTTTTGGATTAATAATACCGAAAACTGGACCAATTAATAATCCGGCAACTGCCATAACAACAATAGCAGGGAGCTGGAAGCGCCATGCAGTCCATTGTGAGGCGATGCCTAGTGTAATAATAATAACGATACTAAGTAACAGTGATTCGACCATAATACCCTCCTTGTTCATAGTATTGCGAAAGCAAGGTATAAACCATACTTTGCTTGTGTATATTTCTTATTTTGTTTTATTTTAATAATATATAACTTCATTAACTATATGGTCAAATTATTTATATAATAGTAAATTCATCCTTAATTATACATTTATATGAAAATTACTATTGACAATGATAATGATTTTCATTATCATTTAATGTATATGAGTTCTTGAAAATAAAGGCTACATTTATAGGAGGAATAAACATGATTATTGTTACAAATACAACTAAAATTACAAAGGGAAATGGCCATAAATTAATTGAGCGTTTTAATAAAGTAGGTAAAGTTGAAACAATGTCAGGATTTTTAGGATTAGAAGTTCTTTTAACGCAAAATACAGTTGATTATGATGAAGTAACAATTAGCACTCGCTGGAATGCAAAAGAAGATTTCCAAGGTTGGACAAAGAGCTCAGCATTTAAAGATGCTCACTCACATCAAGGCGGGATGCCAGACTATATTCTTGATAATAAAATTGCTTACTATGATGTAAAAGTTGTACGTATGCCAATGGCTGCAGCACAGTAAGCATATTTATTTTTTAAAGTATAGAATATGAAGAGTGTTACCACTTCTCATATTCTATACTTTTTTTATTTAATGTCTTTTTACTAGTTTCGCATGTACTACTAATCTTCCCGCTTCTGGATCAAGTGCATAGTCACACGTCGAAAGTGTTACGATTTGATCACTTTCTGTCACTTTTGTATCCGTTTTGTACAGCGATTTTTCTTGAATTTTCTCCAAAAATGATGTGTATTCCGTATCACTACTAAAATCCGTTTCAATGTAATAAAAATCAGTTGTTGTTGTATACACCGAAAACACTTCAAGATCATATCCTTCAAATAATGTATCGTAATATAATTTACGATGCGACATGAAGAAATCTTCATCCAACATTTTCTTTAAACTTCCAAACATAGAACCATCTTTCATACGGTGACCATATAAAATAGTATTTCGATTTTGAGATTTCACATCATTACGATAGTCCATAAAAATGCTTCCTGCTCTCATATCTTCACCTTTGTAATTTCGAAATAAATAGTAATCATTGTCTTTTGCTTGAACAATTGGATAATTAATTTGTGTATCATCCATCGTAATCCATCCAACTATTTCTTGGTTAATTTGCTGCAGAACTTTGAACTGCTTACGTACTTCCCCGTCTTGTGATTGCTCTTCCATCGGACTTTTTTCATAAATGTTTTGTGCTTCGGCCATTACTTTACGATTTTCATAGTAATCCATGAAAATATCACCTAATTCATATACTGAATAGAAAAAGGTACCTAAAAAAACAACTGTAAGTATTCGTTGAAAAAAAGAATTCTTCTTCCTTTCTTTTTTGCTACTCAAATTATCACCTCAAAACGGATTGTTTGCATGTTTAAATACCCATTGGGACCATATACAATCCTGTATCTTCATCTTGCTTTACAACGACATCTACACCGTATATCGTCTTTATCATACTTTCTGTCACAACATCATTCGGCTTGCCTTTTGTAACAATTTCGCCGTCTTTCATAACAATGATATGATCACTATAGCGAATCGCCTGATTAATATCGTGTAATACCATAACGATTGTCAATCCTTGTGCTTCATTTAATTCTTTTACTAACTCTAATATTTCAAGTTGATAATAAATATCTAAATATGTTGTCGGTTCATCTAAAAAGAGCATTGGCGTCTTCTGAGCTAACGTCATGGCAATCCAAACACGCTGTCTTTCTCCACCAGATAAAGCATGAATTTCCTTATCACGTTTACTTAGCAAATTCGTACATGCTAAAGCCCTTTCTATTGCTTCTCTATCTTCATCAGTTTGCGAAGAAAATATATTTTTATGAGGCATACGGCCAAAGCTTGTTAATTTCTCTACCGTCATATCTGCCGGTGCTTCATTTTGTTGATGGACAACTGCTAACTTTCTAGCAAACTCTTTCGGTTTATATTGGCTAATTGCCTTCCCATCAAGTATTACCTCTCCACTACGAGGATTGTGATTTCTTGACATCACACCAAGTAATGTTGATTTCCCGCAACCGTTTGGTCCAATAATTGTTGTAATTTTACCAATCTCTATTTCACTACTAACCGACTTTAATCGATCCGTTACATTATCGTACGAAAAGGTTACATTTTTAATTTCCATGAACTTTATCACTCTTTCTAAGCAAGAATATTAAGAATGGGCCACCAATAACTGCCATAATCGTCGCTGCTGGAATTTCGTTAGGTGGCACAATTAACCTTCCAATCGTATCCGCCGTCAAAATTAATAACGCCCCTGCAAGAGCAGAAAATGGAATTAATGCTTTATGGTCTGAACCAACTAGTTGTCTTGAAATGTGCGGAACGAGTAATCCTACGAAAGCGATAACACCTGCAATTGCTGTTGATACTGCCGCTAAGAGTACTGCAATGGCAGAAATAATAAGACGAACTCTCGTCACGTGCAAGCCTAAGTTTTTTGCAGTCTTATCTTGTAGAGATAATAAGTTACACCAAGCTCCGACAAACAGTGCAAGAATAAGACCAATTGTTCCATAAGTAACCATTATTTCTACATCGCCCCACGTCTTCATCGTTATGTTAGAAGTCGTCGTTTGCTTAATACTCTTAATGAAGTATCCACAAATCGTAATGAACGATTCATTTAATCCAGTGAACATCGCATTAATGGCAATACCAATTAAAATAATGCGAAGCGGACTTAATCCTGATTTCCATGAAAACGAATAAACGAGATAACACGCAAACGCACCACCTAGAAAGGCGAATACCGGCGTCCAGAAAAAGAATTGCGGGAATAGCGTAATAATAACAAGTGTCATAAAACTTGCTCCTGAAGATATCCCGATTACCCCAGCATCAGCAAGTGGATTTTTCATAACAGCTTGAAAAAGCACGCCCGAAACAGCAAGAGCTGCTCCAGTAAATAGTGCAATAATAATACGTGGGAAACGTAAATCTTTAATCACTTCAACATCTTCATTTGCCCCTGTAAATATTCCTTGTACAAGGTCAATAATACCTACTTCTAAACTACCTTTCGTCGCTGACAACAAAGTCATAATGATGAGTAATACAGTAACAATAAAGAAACTCCAAAATTTTTTATTCATGCTAATCTTCCTTTATATTAAAATGCATCACGGATACATCATTTTTTTCAATTCATCTAGCGCTTCAGTCGCTGCTAAATTTCCTGTCGTTCCAAATAAACGCTCTTCTAAATCGTAAACACGATTATTTTTAACTGCAGCGAAGTGTTTCCAAATATCATTTGTTTTAAATTCTTTATCAAACATTTTTACAACTTCATCCGGCATACCATGTGCCGCTCGTAAAATAATGTCTGGATCAGCTTTTTTTAAATACTCTGTATTAGAAGCTAAATACTCTACTTGTTCACCTTGTACAATGTTTTTACCACCTAATTGTTTCACTAAATCTCCAATATAAGAATGCTCTGTTGCTACTAAATAACTCCCCGGTACACCTAATAAAATAAGCACTGTCGGTTCTTTCTTTCCCTTTACTGCTTTTTGAATCTCTGCAACCTTGTTATCTAACTTAGTTACAACTGCTTCAGCCTGCTTTTCACGTCCATATTGCTTACCTAAATTACTAATGGAATTTTGCATATTTTTTAAACTTGTTAGATCTAAAAAGTTTGCTTTCATACCTACACCATCAAAAACTGGCTTTAATTCATATTCAAGTGTTGTCACGGATAATACTTCTGACGGTTTTAATGATTTTACCTTTTCCATATCAGGACTCATCGGATTCCCGACTTCAGGTAAACCTTTATATCTCTTTGGTAAATCTTTCGTACTTGTTGGAACACCAACTAAATCTACTTCTAACGCATCCATAATTTCAGTAACAGCAACTGTCGTTGCAACAATTCTCTCTTTACTCTCACTCTTTACCTGTTTTGCTGCTTCTTTTTTGGTCGCCGAGCATCCAGCTACACTCACTAATAGAATGATAGCCATTAGTACACTAGCAATTTTCTTCACTCTCAATCACCACTCCTTTCCAAACAATATGAAACAAGTCTTGATGCATGCGAACATGCATCAAGACTCCAAAAATTACAATCTTCCTGCTCTATATTTACGAACTAGTAAAGCAAGTGACCCAAGCAATAGCACCATGTATAAACCTAGTTGTGCTGTATCTGCCGTTTTTGAGTTTTTCTCTTTTTTCGGATCATTTTTTTGATCTTCTTTTTTCTTCTTATCATCTGCATTTCGGTTAAAATCAGGATTATCTACTTTCGGTGTAATCACTGGATTGTTCGGATCATTTTTCGGATCTTTTTTTGGATCCTCTTTAATCGTCCCTAACGCACCAATATTATTTGTATCAAATTGAATTTGGACATCGTAGAAGTGGTGGTAGTTCATCTCATCAATGTCTACTTTCACTTTTGCATTTAATTTTTTAAATAAATCTTCTACTTCAAATTGTACTACTCGCGTATTTGCATTTTTATCTTCACTTACTACTTTTGCATCAGCAAAAAGACTATTGTTTTCTGTTTGGAATTTCGTAATCCACGCACTATTTTTCAGCGTCATCTCAATGTACTTTTTACCATCTTTAACGATTAATTTTGCTGGATTTACAGTATAGTCATGCATCTTTGAAAGTTCTTCTGTTTTGTCTTTTAACACTTTAAATGTAATATCATATTGACCATCTACTAAATTTTTCGGATCTACTTTTACTTTTGGTGTATTATTTCCACCTTGGTTATCGTTTCCACCTTGGTTATCGTTTCCACCTTGGTTCCCTAAAGCTTTGATACTATCCTGATCAAATACAAATTGAACATCGTAGAAATGGTGATAATTCATTGAATCAATATCTACTTTTACTTTTGCATTTAATTTTTTAGACAAATCATTTACTTCTACTTCTACTACTCTTGTATTTTGCTCTTTATTTTCACTTAATACTTTTGCATTAACGAACGAGCCATTCTTCTCAAAATCAAACTTTGTAATCCATGTACTATTTGTTAATGTAAACGATACATATTTCTTACCATCTTTTACTTTCAATACACCTGGGCTTTTTGTGTATGTATTCATCATTGATATTTCATCTGTTTGATCTTTTAATACTTTAAAGCCAATGCTGTATTCACCGTCTTTAAGAGCGTTTGGATCAATTGTTGTATTATTGCCTTGGTTGTTGTTTCCACCTTGGTTGTCGTTTCCACCTTGGTTGTTGTTTCCACCTTGGTTGTCGTTTCCACCTTGGTTGTCGTTTCCGCCTTGGTTGTTGTTTCCGCCTTGGTTGTTGTTTCCGCCTTGGTTGTTGTTTCCGCCTTGGTTATCTAACGGTTTAATGCTATCTTTATCAAATGCAAATTGAATATCATAGAAATGATGATAATTCATTGAATCGATGTCGACTTTTACTTTTGCGTTTAATTTTTTCGATAAATCTGCTACTTCCACTTCCACTACACGTGTATCAGCTTTCGTATCTTCACTTAATACATTCGCATCAACAAACGAACCATTTTTATCAAATTCAAACTTTGTAATCCAAGCGCTATTCGTTAGCGTAAATGATACATACTTCTTACCATCTTTTACTTTTAACACACCTGGACTTTTTGTATATGTGTTCATCATTGATATTTCATCTGTTTGATCTTTTAATGTTTTAAAATTGATGCTGTATTCGCCATCTTTAATTGTTTCAGCATCTGGTTTTTCTACTTCTGGCTTCTCTACTTCTGGCTTCTCTACTTCTGGTTTCTCTACTTCTGGTTTCTCTACTTCTGGTTTCTCTACTTCTGGTTTTTCTACTTCTGGTTTCTCTTCATTTTTAATTTGTTCAAGCTTATCTTGTTCAAATAAAAGTTGCACATCATGTGTTTGCTTATAGTTTCTTGATGCCATTTCGATAAATACTTTTGTATTTAGTTTTTTAGATAAGTCGTTTACTTCAAACTCTACTACTCTTGTATCTTTTTCTTTATCTTCACTCACTACTTTTGCATCAACAAACGCACCATCTTTTTCCGTTTGGAAATTTTTAATTAATGAGCTACTTTTTAGTGTTACAATTGCTTTTTTCTTACCATTTTCTACTTTTAATACCCCTGGATTTACCATGTAAGTATTCATCTTAGATTCTTCATCTGTTTGATCTTTTAACACTTTAAACGGAACGCTGTACTCTCCATCTTTAATTGTTTCAGTATCTGGTTTTTCTACTTCCGGTTGTTTCTCTTCATTTTTAATTTGTTCAAGTTTATCTTGTTCAAATAAAAGTTGTACATTATGTGTTTGCTTGTAGCCTTGTGATGCCACTTCAATAAATACTTTTGTATTTAGTTTTTTAGATAAATCGTCTACTTCAAATTCTACTACTCTTGTATCTTTTTCTTTATCTTCACTCACTACTTTTGCATCAGCAAATGCGCCATCTTTTTCCGTTTGGAAATTTTTAATTAATGAGCTATTTTTTAACGTTACAATTGCTTTTTTCTTACCGTTTTCTACTTTTAATACCCCTGGATTTACCATGTAAGTATTCATCTTAGATTCTTCATCTGTTTGATCTTTTAACACTTTAAATGGAATGCTGTACTCTCCATCTTTAATTGTGTTAGAATTTGGTTGTTGATCTGGGTCAGGCTTTTGGTCGGGCTTCTGACTCGGATCCGGATTTTCATTTGGATCTGGCTTATTAGCTGGGTCCTCTTTTTCATTTGGTTGTTCTACATGAATCGGTGTAATACTATTTTGATCAAATGCAATACGCACATCATAGTCATGATGATAATTTAAAAAATCAATGTCTACTTTTACTTTCGCATTTAATACCTTCTCTACATCGTCCACATCAAATTCTACTACTCTTGTATCTTTTTCTTGATTTTCACTAATTACATTTGTCGCAACAAACTGACCACTTTTTTCCGTTTCAAACTTTGTAATCCATGAACTATGTTCTAACGTAAAGGATACTTTCTTTTTCCCATTTTTCACTTTTAAAGTTCCTGGACTTACAGAGTATTGATTCATCATGGATTCTTCATCTGATGTGTCTTTAAGAACTTTGAAACCGATTGAATATTCACCGTCAGCTAGTTGACTAGCAGCTTGAACTGCAAGAGGTTGTAATGTTGATACGAATGTAAATACCATTAAAAACATCGCAGCAACAATTTTAAGATATTTATTCAATAGAATACCGCTCCTTTATTTAGTTTTGACGTACTTTACGAATTAAGAAAACACCTGAAATAAGAAGTAATGCTGCAAATAATCCGATACGTGCTTCATCACTTGTTTTTGGGTTATCTGTTTTTTCAGCTTTCCCACTTTCATTTGTTCCTTTATTTACATCTTTGTTTGTTTCTTTGCTCTCTTCTTTCTTCACTTCTTCTTTTACTTGTGTATTTTTTTGAGTTTGATCTTCATTTTTTGTTGCAGCAGTTGCCTTATTCTCTCCACCTACTGCTTTTACATTTGCATCAAACGCAAAGCGAATTGTGTAGTTATGGTCATAATTTACGTTCGGTACAACAACATGAATTTTTACAGCTGCTGGTTTAGATAAGTCGTCTATTTTAAACTCTACAGTTCTTTTATCTGCAGATTCATCTTTACTAACAACTTTTGCATCAACAAAGTTCCCGTTCTCTGGTGCTTTAAATTCTGTAATCCAAGCACTATGATTCATAGGAATTTGTACTCTCATCTCACCATTTTTTACAATTAACTTAGCTGGTTTTTCAAAATAATCATTTGCCATTGAAGCTGAATCATTTTCTGCTTTTTGTATGACATAGTTAATATCGTAAGTACCGTCAGCTACATTTGCCGAAGCTTGTCCGAATGGCACTACGAGAAAAGCTAGCATACATACGAATGTCATAATAAAAGCGGGTAATACCGAAAACTTTCTCATTTACCTTACTGCCTCCTTGTTTTTCTTTTTTGAAAATGATAATTATTCTCAATATATAAGAAAAAAATAATCTTTCTATCTCTATTTTATAACGAGTAACACTATGTAGTTAGAAATATATTGATTATCATTCTCATTGATAGACAAAAAAATAATCCCACCAATTTTTCCTATAAGAATAAACATAAAACTCTTTCATCATTTTATTGATTATCATTCTCAACGAATTTCAAAAAAAATAAACCGCCTAATTCTATCGTTTTATCACCTCTTCTTACAAAAATGATATAGTCATAGAAAACCTCTTCCCTTCCAATATTTCCACAACTAAGTCAATCTTAGCCTACTGGTAATTTTTTTGTCAACTATATTACGTATAAAATTTTTAATATCTGAATTCTTCTATATATAATTTTTCTACAAAAAAAGAGGCTTTCTTTTAAAGAAAGCCTCTTTCCCTTATTTTTCTACAGCAATTTCTTGCTTTTGAAATAAAGAAACTACATATCCAATTGCAATTCCAATGATACCCGGAACTAACCAACCAATCCCTACACTATATAATGGAATTTTATCTAAAATAGGAGCAAGGGCCGCTACTTGAAGATTTGCATTATGCAATCCATCAAAGAAGCTAATTGCAAATGCGCCTACAATACCGCCTACATACATAGCTAATGGAAGACGAATATAGTTTTCAACAAGTGATAATACGATCAGTACGATACCAATTGGGTAAATTGCAATTAAGATTGGTAATGCTAATGCGTTTAACTGAGTTAAACCAAGATTTGCTACCATAAATGCTAATACAGAGAAAATGAAAATGACTTTTTGATAAGAAAGCTTTGGTAATAACGAAGAAAAATATTCTCCACAAGCTGCAACAATACCGACAGAAGTTGTTAAGCATGCTGCTGTAATTGCGATACCTAGTAATAATGTTCCATAGCTACCAAATAAATGATTCACGACGTTTGTTAAAATAATTCCGCCGTTTGCTCCCATTCCAAGTGAAACACTAGAAGCTCCAAGGTAAGCAAGTGCTAAATAAACAAGAAGTAAGCCAAGTGCTGCAATAAATCCTGCAAAGATTGTTACTTTTGCAATACTGTTCTTATTTGTAATGCCTTTTGCTTTTAAAGCATTGATCACAACATTTCCGAAAACAAGTGCTGCTAATCCATCTAAAGTTAAATATCCATCAATAAAACCTTTAAAGAGCGGGGCACTATACGCTTCTGTAGGGGCACCAAACTCTCCCATTGGAGTCATAATTGCTTTCGCTACGATAATTGCAATAACAGCTAATAAAATTGGAGTTAACACTTTACCAATGCGCCCCACTAATTTCGATGGGTTTAATGCTAAATAGAAAGTTACTGCAAAGAAAATAAATGTAAAGATAACAAGTGGATAGGATTGACCAGCTATCTCACTTGGTAAAAACGGTGCAACACTCATTTCATAAGCAACAGTCCCTGTACGTGGCACACTAACAAATACGCCTAAACATAAATAAATTGCAGTAATGAAAATTAGCGCGAATACAGGATGTACACGTCCTGCTAATTCATTAATATCTCCCTTTAGAGCTATAACAATAACTCCTAATAAAGGCAGTCCTACACCTGTTACGATAAAGCCAAATAACGCGATCCATACATCTGTTCCAGCACCTTGCCCTAACGCTGGTGGGAAAATCATATTACCGGCACCGAAAAACAGTGCAAATAACATTAAGCTTATTGCAAACATCTCAGAAAACTTTAAAGATGACTTCATTTCTACTACCTCCTAATTATTTTATTGACAAAATATTCTGAATTAAAATCCGTCACATATCCTCTTTCAAGCATACTTCCCCGTAAAAGAACGCAAAAAACACCCGTCCCTAACAAAGGGACGAGTGTTGAAATCGTGGTTCCACCCTTATTCTAATAAAATGAATTTATAACGAAATAAGCTCATTTTATAGCTCGTGTAAATTGATAACGGTTTTATCCGCCAAGAATTACAATGCATCTGCAGTTCACTCTTGAAGTTTAGAGGTGGTAAGTTTGTCTTTCCGTATTAGGAAGCTCACAGCCTAAGGCTTCCCTCTCTGAGAATCGTCAAAAACAACTCATGTCCTCATCATTACTTTTATAAAATATGTTGTCGAAACTTGTTGTTTTTTATTATATGGGCTATTTTTTAAAAAATCAATAGTTTTATTTTTTCTGACAAAAAAAATATAGGGAGAAAACTTTCCTCCCTATAACTGCCCTATTAATATTTCTAATTCCTTAGGTCTAATGTCTCGCCATTTTCCAGCTTCAAGCTCATTTAGCTCTATATTCATAATGCGTACTCGCTTTAGCTTTGTTACAGTAAATCCGAAAGCGCGACTCATTCTACGAATTTGCCTATTCATTCCTTGCGTTAAAACGATGCGGAATGTAGACTGATTAACTCTCGTCACTTTACACGGCTTCGTCATTCCATCTTTAATCTTTACACCGCTGGACATCTCATCAATAAACCAATCTGTAAACGGCTTATCAACAGTGACAACATATTCTTTCTCATGGTCATGATCACCGTGCAAAATTTGATTCGCAATCGCACCGTCATTCGTTAATAAGATGAGTCCTTCCGATGCTTTATCTAATCGTCCAACAGGAAAGATTCGTTCTGGATAATCGATATAATCAATAATGTTTCCTTCAATGTGTTCGGCTGCTGTACAAGTAATTCCGACTGGTTTATGGAAGGCAATATACACCTTTTCTTTCTCTTCTTTTGCAATAACTTGCCCATCAATCGTTACAATATCACCTTCATTAACGAGTGCACCGTGCGTACATACTTCACCGTTAATACAGGCACGTCCTGCTTTAATGAGACGGTCTGTTTCACGTCTTGAGCAGGATTTTGCTTCGCTTATGTATTGGTTGATTTTCATGTTTTATTCCTTTTCTTATAGATTAAAAGCGTCAATCCATGGCAATATCATTATGCCAAGATTGACGCTCCTTTACTTCGCAAAAACAACTAAATAAATAACCCCAATTACCAAAAATATTCCGCAACAAGCTAACAATACTTTTGCAAGTTTGTCCATAAACATATAATGGTTTCCCCTTTTGTTTGGTTGTTTGCTATTTTAATTCGACAACTGTTACGCCTAGGCCTCCCTCGCCCATGTCACCGTAGCGGTAGGTTTTCACGCCGCGATGTTTCTTCAAGTAATCTTGTACACCTTGGCGAAGCGCTCCTGTTCCTTTACCGTGAATAATTGATACACGAGGATAGCTTGCAAGCTGTGCATCGTCTAAATATTTTTCAACGCGCATCATTGCATCTTCATAACGTTCGCCGCGAAGGTCTAGCTCTAACGACACGTGATAATCTCTACCCTTCACACTTGCGACTGCTTTTTTCTCAGTTTGCTTCGGTGTATTAATGTATTCCATATTGGATTCTTTCACTTTCATCTTCAGAATACCAATTTGTACGCTCCACTCTGTATCACTTACTTTTTCAAGCAATTGACCTTTTTGACCGAACGTTAACACTTTTACTTCATCACCTGATCGTAATTGTTGTTTCGGCGCTGTGTTTTTCACGTTTACTTTTTGTTTCTTCACAAGCTCTGGCGCCGTACCTTCTAGACGGCTCTTCGCTTCAATAAGCTCATGGTCTTTCACGTTTATAAGCTGTGCTTTACGCAATTGACGAAGTTCTTGAATAATGCCTTCTGCTTCTTGCTTTGCAGCTTCGACTTTTTCTTCCCCTTCTTTTTGCGCTTTTAATAATTTTTCATCGCGCTCATCGTTAAATTCAATAATTTGACGTTGTAATTCACGATGAAGTTTTTCAGATTGCTTACGATGCTCTTCCGCTTCTTTTCGTTCGCGCTCTGCATTTTTTTGGCTTTCTTCTAGCTTTGCAATCATATTTTCGATTTTGTTCGTATCTGTACTAATATGGTTACGAGCGCGATCAATAACGCGATCAGACAAACCAAGACGCTTCGAAATTTCAAAGGCGTTACTACGTCCTGGTACACCGATTAATAATTTGTACGTTGGGCTTAATGTATTCACATCGAACTCAACGCTCGCATTAATAACTTGCTCACGATTGTATCCATATGCTTTTAATTCTGGGTAATGCGTCGTTGCAACAACGCGAGCACCACGGTTACATACTTCATCTAAAATAGAAATCGCTAGTGCAGCCCCTTCCTGCGGATCTGTCCCAGCACCTAATTCATCAAATAGGACTAAACTTTCAAAATCAGCTTTTTCTAAAATATCTACAATGTTTACCATATGAGAAGAGAATGTACTTAAATTTTGTTCAATCGATTGCTCATCACCGATATCAGCAAAGATGTTTTTAAATACACATATCTCTGATTCATCCATTACTGGGATATGAAGACCAGATTGCGCCATTAAAACACAAATACCGACTGTTTTAAGTGTAACTGTTTTACCACCTGTATTCGGTCCTGTAATAACGATTGTTGTAAAGTCTTTACCAAGCATAATGTTATTTGGCACGATAATTTCCGGATCAATAAGCGGATGGCGTGCTTGTTTTAAATCCATGTAGCGTTCATTATTTACGATTGGCTTCGTCGCTTTAATTCGCTTCGCATAAAGAGCTTTCGCAAAAATAAAATCAAGATTTGCAACTACTTCTACGTTTGATAAAACGATATCAGCTTCCACTGCTACTTCTTCCGTTAACATCATTAAAATGCGTTCTACTTCTTGTTTTTCTTTCACACGTGCTTCTTGAAGTGCGTTATTTAATTCCACGATTACTTGCGGTTCGATAAATAATGTTTGTCCAGAAGCAGATTGATCGTGAACAATACCACCATATACGCCGCGGTATTCTTGTTTTACCGGGATTACGTAGCGTTCGTTACGAATCGTTACAATTGCATCTGATAACATTTTTTGCGCGTTTGAAGAACGCGTCATGTTTTCTAATTTCTCACGAATACGGCTTTCCGCAGTACGAATTTGATTACGAATACCACGCAATTTGTCACTTGCGCTATCGACTACTTCACCGCCGTCACCAATACAATTTGTAATCTTCTTTTCTAAATCATATAAAGACACAATTTGTGCGACATGTGTTTCTAAAATTGGAAGCTCAACACCGTTGTCAATCATATCGTCAATGAAACGTTTCATTTGGCGACTACCGTACATCGTACTTGCGATTTCAATTAATTCATGAGGACTTAACATACTTCCAATTTTCGCACGCTTAATATTTGCACGAATATCAGAAATCCCTCCAAGTGGTACATGTCCTTTTAAACGGATGACTTTCGCTGCCTCATCCGTTGTTTCTTGCAATTCCACAATTTCTTCAAAATCTGTGCTTGGCACTAAATTCTTCACTTTATCACGACCAAGTGAAGATGCTGTATGTTCAAGTAATTGTTCTTTTACTTTATTGTATTCTAATACACGCAACGTTCGTTCTAACATGTTGCAGGTCCCCCCTGTATTACTTATTACGTTTAATATAGTCTAATAAACGTTCAATATCCCATGTGTTAATCACGTTATCTTTTTGAATCCAACCTTTACGCGCTGCTGCTACACCTGTTTCCATATCTTCTAACATTTCAAGTGTATGGGCATCCGTATTAATCGCTACTTTTACACCAGCATCTTGTGCTTGTTTTAATAATTTCGCGCTTAAATCTAGACGGTTTGGATTTGCATTTAATTCTAAAACTGTATTTGTTTCTTTTGCGAGCTGGATTAATAAATCTGTATCTACATCGTAACCCTCACGGCGCCCAAGAAGACGTCCTGTCGGATGGGCAATCATTGTGACATGCTTATTCTCAAGTGCAGTGCGAAGACGCTTCATAATCGTTTCACGGTCTTGTGAGAAGCTAGAGTGAATAGCTCCAATGACATAATCTAGTTCTGCTAATACTTCATCGTCAAAATCAAGTGTCGCATCTGGTAAAATGTCCATTTCAATCCCGCGCAAAATTGTAATGTCTGGATACTTTTCATTCATACGTTCAATTTCTTTCGCTTGTTCACGAAGACGCTCTTTCGTTAAACCGTTTGCTACTTTCAAGTATTGCGAGTGATCAGTAATTGCCATAAATTTATATCCACGAGCGCGGCACGCTTGCACCATTTCTTCAATTGAAAAAGCACCGTCACTCCACGTTGTATGCATATGTAAATCACCCTGTATATCAGAGAACTGAATTAAGTTGGGATACTCTTTAATTAATTCAATTTCTTTTCCATCTTCACGCACTTCTGGTGGGATGAATGGAAGGCCAAAGTGGGCGAAGAATGCTTCTTCTGTTTCGAATGTTTTCACTTCACCTGTCTCTAAGATTTCCACACCGTATTCACTAATTTTCTCGCCTCTATCTTTCGCAATTTGGCGCATTTTTACGTTATGGTCTTTTGATCCTGTGAAATGGTGAAGAGTTGTAATAAATTCTTCTGGTTTTACTAAGCGGAAGTCAATTGAAATATCATATTCATATTGAAGACGAACAGATACTTTCGTATCTCCACTTGCAATCACTTCAATCATATTATCAAATTGTAGTAAATGTTCACGCACTACTGCTGGCTCTGTCGTTGCAATGATGAAATCTAAGTCCTTCACTGTCTCACGAACACGGCGTAAACTACCAGCGCGTGAGAAACGAATTATTTCAGCAACATTCGACAATTTCTCCTCTATTTCCCCGGCAATAGGCAATACCATCGCAATTGGTAAACGCTCTGGACGAGAGCCTACTTGATCAATTGCTTCTAATATTTTCTCTTCTGTTTTCTTACCGAATCCAGCTAAAGCTTGTACTTTATTTTCTTCACAAACAGCTTTTAACGTTTCCATATCAACAACACCAAGTTCTTTGTATAACTTGGCCACCTTCTTACCACCAAGGCCTGATAGTTTTAATAGTGGTAATAAACTGCTTGGTACTTCTTTTTCAAGTTCTTGTAGTACTTCAGATGTTCCCGATTCTATATATTCTTGAATAACTGCTGCTGTTCCTTTTCCGATACCTGGAATCTTTGTGAAATCTTCAATTTCAGAAAGACTACGGTCATCACTTTCTAGTGCTGCCGCCGCTTTACGGAATGCAGATATTTTAAATGGATTCGCGCCCTTTAGTTCCATAAATAGGCCGATTGTCTCTAGTAATTTGATAACTTGTTTTTTATTCACTTTCATCATTGCCCCGCCTTTCTTTCATAGAAAAAAACTTCTCTTTCCGAAAAAAGAGAAGTTACACTCTGCTACCTGTCTGCCATAGTTCCTTCACCTTTTCAGAAAGAATCGGTGTATCGTCTACAATTATTTTGCTAATTGATGATTTTTGTAATGGTGTTTGTATTTGTTCAATTGGAAGAATTGTTCCAACAATAATTAAGACAAACAGAATGATATACACTTCTAAAAAGCCAAGAAGTGCCCCAGCAACCGCATTGACTTGCTTTAAAACTGGGATTTCTGCAAACATATTCAGTAAATTACCAAGTAGTGAAAGTGCGATTTTTGTAATAATAAATAATACAATAAACGCAATTGCTTGATAGAAGACACCCTCAATATTATTCGCATCTATCCATTCTGGAACAGATACATTCTTATCGAATGGATACGGAATAAATTTCGCAAGCGTTGGCGCTAAATCTTTACAGTACCAGTATGCAACGAGGTATGCGATAATAAAGCTTGTTAACTTTACAAGTTGCAAAATAAATCCTCTGCGTAAACCGAGGAAAAATCCCATAACAAGCAATAAAATGATAATAATATCAATCATGTTTATTCCATTCCTTTTTGTGTCATACTTTCTTTCAACTTCTCATGTTCTTCTTTTAATTTTATGTAATCGTGTATGACGTTTACCGCCGTCAATACCGCTAGTCTACTCGTATCAAGCGAAGGATTCTTGGCATTGAGTTCGCGCATTTTATCATCCACAATCGCTGCTACCATGCGGATATGACTTGTACTTTCATCGCCAACAACTGAATACTGTTGGCCATATATTTCTACATTAATTCGACTTTTATTTCCCTTTTGTTGTGACAACTCACCGGCCTCCAATCACGTACAGAATCCTAAAGTTTATCATACCATGAACCATCATAATATGGAAACAGAAAGAACAATCCGATATGATAAAAATAACAACATAAAAAAGGAGCGACCATTTTGTCAAATTCTATCGTAATACAAACAAGTTCTACAGTAATTGAAGACATGAAACAACAATACAAACAAGCACTTAGCCCCAAAATTCCGCAAGGCGGTATCTTTATGGCAAAGGTTCCATCTTGCACAATTACAGCTTATAAATCAGGGAAAGTGATGTTTCAAGGTGGACGTGCTGAAGCAGAGGCTTCTCGTTGGCAAACTGTCTCTCAAACACCAAAATCCGCTGTAAAAAAATCGGCCAATTCGCATCAATATGCACCACCTTCTTCTATTGGTACAATGTCGATTTTAGGGTCCGATGAAGTAGGTACTGGTGATTACTTCGGACCAATGACAGTTGTTGCTGTATATGTCGATGCGAAGCAAATTCCACTTTTAAAAGAACTCGGTGTAAAAGACTCCAAAAACTTAAATGATGCTCAAATTGCTGAGATTGCAAAACAACTCCTTCACGTTGTTCCTTACAGCTCCCTCGTTCTTCATAATGAAAAATATAACGAGCTATTTGATAAAGGAAACAACCAAGGTAAACTAAAAGCTTTACTGCATAACAAAGCCATCACAAACTTATTGGCAAAAATCGCGCCTACAAAACCAGAAGGCATCTTAATCGACCAATTTGCACAGCCTGATACATACTATAAATATTTAGCGAAACAAAAACAGGTACAGCGTGAAAATGTTTACTTCGCTACAAAAGGTGAAAGTGTCCATTTAGCAGTAGCCGCCGCTTCCATTTTAGCTCGTTACTCATTCGTAAAACAATTTGACGAACTAAGCAAAAAAGCTGGTATGCAACTTCCGAAAGGTGCTGGTAAACAAGTTGATATTGCCGCTGCTAAATTAATTCAAAAAGTCGGTAAAGAAAGACTACCTGAATTTGTGAAAGTGCATTTTGCTAATACAGAGAAGGCGTCTCGCTTATTAAAATAGTATCGACAAAAACAGGAGCCTACAAACTCCTGTTTTTTGTTTCGCTTTAGTCCACTCTACTATCGCCTGTGTATTTTTGTTATAATTAAAATATCCATATTTTTCAAACATATGAGTTCCTATTACTACTTCTACAAATGATTCTAGATATTTTACTAGGTGATCCACACGAAAGACAGTTCGAAATTAGAGAAAACATTCAGCTACTAAGTGAACAACCAGTGTTCAACGATTTAATAGAGCGCTATCGCCGATCTTTCTTATTAAACTTTCGGATTCGAAGATTTAGCGGGAAACACGATGCCCGCTTGTTAATACACAATCCAGCAAAACTGCAACACTTCTGTGAGGAACTTGAATTTATGATTAGAAAAAGAGGATTGTTTAAATAAGGAGGTAATTCATATGAACTCTGTTAAAGTTAAAAAGTTATTATATGTTTTCGTACACCTCGTAGGCCCGCTTTCTTTCCTCACTATTTCTACCATTTGGGGAGCTTTTTTCACTTCTAAATCCACATTTGAAAATATATCTGATAGTCTTTGTGTGATGGCCATTTATTACGTGCTCATAAGCTTACTGTGGTTTTTCTATTTAGATCGATTAGACAAAGATGTAGATAAAATTACAAAAGAGATTAATGATAATAAGATGTAATACATAAAAAAAGGAGAGCCGCCAAGACTCTCCTTTTTTATGTTAGCTTCGTTTCTGCTTCTTATTTGATGAAGGTACTTTATGAGAACCGGTTTCATGCGTTGTTGTTCCTTGTCCTTCCACCTCTGGAGAACCTAGGACTGATCTAGAATGATCTGTTTTCACTTTCTTACTCATTACAATCACCCCCAAGATTACTTTTTACTTAAGGGTAAAAAACTATTCAACATAACCATCTGAACATATACTGGCTACTCTTTTATCCTCCTGTCTGCTTTTCACTAATGTCCCATAGACGTTTTGCGACATCCTTATCCAAAGCGGCTTCAGATGTTTTCCCCACTTGCTTGTCGGCATAGTAACAGCCACTATGGTCAATGAATCCATTTGATTCTGCTAGCCATATTAAAGTTTCCGCACCTTCCTCGGGTGTACGAGAGAAAGGTTTCATTGCCGCCATAGTTAAGCGAGCAACCAGACCATTGTCCTGGTTAAAATTCGTATTCACTAGCCCCGGGTCAAAGCTATAAGCACTAACACTCGTTCCCTCCAACCGCTGTGCCAATTCAGAGGTAAATAAAATGTTAGCTAGTTTTGTTTGCGCATAACGCATTGTAGGACCGCCCATGAACTTCTTAACACCGCGATACAGTTGTTCTGCATCTAGATCACCGAAATCAATTCCCTTTTTAGCCATTTTGTGACCGTGAGATGCGGTGGTAATGACACGAGCAGGAGCACTTTCTTTTAAACGCTCCAACAACAAATTAGTGAGTAAGAATGGGCCTAAATGGTTTACTGCCCAGGTCATCTCCAAACCGTCCTCCGTAATTTGCCTTGTTTGAAATAAAGTACCAGCATTATTCACTAATATATCTATTCTCGGACACCTTTCTAAAATATCAGTAGCTACCCGGCGTATAGATTGTTGGGAAGCCATATCAGCCAGAAATAAATCTACCACCACATTCCCATTCGTTACATCCTTAATTTGAGTCATAGCATCATTCGCTTTTGCCTCGTTGCGTGCAATAATTCCTAGCTTGGCACCACGCTCCGCAAATGCCTTAGCTGCCGCTAATCCAATACCACTTGTGGCACCAGTGATTACTATATACTTGTCACGCAATGTCCACTTTGTATGACTTGGAATTTCCCCCATTGTACAAGAACCCCTTCCCTTGCCCATAAATATTTCATTCGTTTTACTATATGTGAGAGATGAACGAACCTATGAACAACATTTTTCCAAACAAAAAAAGCGAGAGCAGTTGCTCTCGCTTTTTTTATCTTAAAACTCAGAAGAACCTGGAGTTCTTGGGAATGGAATTACGTCACGGATGTTAGCCATGCCAGTAATGTACATTAGGAAGCGCTCGAAACCTAGACCGAATCCAGCGTGTTTTGTACCGCCGTATTTTCTAAGTTCTAAGTACCACCAGTAGTCCTCTTCGTTCATACCTAATTCTTTAATTCTGTCTACTAAAACGTCCATTCTTTCTTCACGTTGACTTCCGCCGATTAATTCGCCGATGCCAGGAACTAGAAGGTCAGTAGCTGCTACTGTTTTACCATCTTCGTTCATACGCATGTAGAATGCTTTAATGTCTTTCGGATAGTCAGTTACGAATACAGGGCGTTTGAAGATTTCTTCTGATAAGTATCTTTCGTGCTCTGTTTGTAAGTCAATACCCCATTCTACTGGGTATTTGAATTCAGCACCTGATTCTTGAAGTACTTTAATTGCTTCTGTATAAGTGATGCGACCGAAGTCAGAGTTGATTACGTTGTTCATGCGCTCTAGAACTGTTTTATCAACGAAGCTGTTGAAGAAGTCCATTTCTTCTGGTGCATGCTCTAGTACGTATTTCATTGCATATTTCAGCATATCTTCTGTAAGATCCATTACATCGCCTAATTCAGCAAATGCAATCTCAGGCTCAACCATCCAGAACTCAGCTGCATGGCGAGTTGTGTTTGAGTTTTCTGCACGGAATGTAGGTCCGAATGTGTACACATCACGGAATGCTAACGCATAAGCTTCAGCATTAAGCTGTCCACTTACTGTTAAATTTGTTTCTTTACCGAAGAAGTCTTTTGATTCGTCAACTTGTCCGTCTTCACCTTTAGGTACGTTGTTTAAATCTTGCGTTGTTACGCGGAACATTTCGCCTGCACCTTCTGTATCACTACCAGTGATGATTGGTGTGTGAACATGTACGAATCCACGCTCTTGGAAGAACTGGTGAATTGCAAATGCTGCGATAGAACGCACACGGAACGTTGCAGAGAATGCATTTGTTCTTGGACGTAAGTGAGCGATTGTACGTAAGTATTCAAACGTATGACGCTTCTTTTGAAGTGGGTAATCAGAGTCTGATAAGCCCTCGATATCAATTTTTTCTGCTTTAATTTCAAATGGTTGCTTCGCTCCAGGCGTTGCAATTACTTTACCTTCTACTTTAACTGAAGAGCTTAGTGGAAGCTTTGCAATTTCTTTGAAGTTCTCTAATTCTGTATCGAAAACGATTTGAACACCTTTGAAGAAGCTACCGTCGTTTAATTCGATGAAACCAAATGCTTTTGAATCACGTAAGTTACGAATCCAACCCGATACTTGTACTGTTTGATCTGCGTATTTATCTGTATCTCTATACAGACTTTTTACTAATGTGTTTTCCATAGTAAAATTCTCCTTTACTCATATATTTAAATACAAAAAAACCTTTCATCCATAAAGGGACGAAAGGTTAAACTTCGCGGTACCACCCAATTTGTCATAAAGACCAACTTTAACTCGTATGTAATACATACTTCCCGGTTTGTAACAGGCCGGATTCCCGTCTAAGTCTACTCTTGAATACAAGTTTCAATTTCGGTTAGCAACTCCAAGGTGTTCTTCACATATACCGCCTCATCAGGCTCTCACCGTCCCTGACTCGCTTTGGATTATAGTATATACTACTTTTCCTTATCATCGTCTTTCGTTTTGTTAAACTAAAATTAATGTACTACATTCGAGAGAAAGATGCAAGATGCCAGAAAATATATCAGCGATTTTTATAATATATCGACTTACCGACATTTTCCGACAATCGTGCCATAAAAAAAATTGCCGGACTTAATCCGGCAATTTTTTATTACTTACGTAACTCCGCACCAAATTTCTCTTCTACCGCTGTTAATACACGGTTATGTGCTTCTGTTACTTCTTCGTCTGTTAATGTACGTTCTGCATCGAAGTAGTTCATAGAGAATGCAAGTGATTTCTTGCCTTCTTCCATTTTTTCACCTTCGTATAAGTCGAATAGTGCTACGTCTTTCAGAAGTTCTCCGCCAGCTTCAGCAATGACTTGCTTCATTTCACCAGCTTTTGTTTCTGTTGTTACTACAACAGCCATATCACGTGTCATAGATGGGAAACGTGGAATTGCTGAGTAGTAAGTTCCCTCAGCGTCTGCACCGAATACTTTTGCAAGAGATAATTCGAATACGAATGTATTTTTCACATCTAATTGTTTTTCTGTTTCCGGGTGCAATTGACCGATGAATCCGATTGCTTCACCATCTAATACGATGTCAGCTGTACGGCCTGGGTGCATACCTTCACGTTTTGCTGGTGCATAAGTGATTTGATTTGCCACGCCAAGTACGTCGAATAATCCTTCTAATACACCTTTAACAACGAAGAAGTCTACAACTTTCTTCTCACCTTGCCATGCATGGTGAAGAGCAAGACCTGTCATAACACCTGCAAGATGTTGTTCTTCTTTCGGAAGTTCTCCTGCTTCTGTTGGTAAGAAGATAGAACCTACTTCATATAATGCAACGCTGTCGTTTTTACGTGCAACATTGTATGAAACTGCTTCTAACAATTGTGGCACTAAGCTTAAACGAAGTTGGCTACGCTCTTCGCTCATTGGAAGCGCAAGATTGACAGGAGCTTTTTCGTTCGGCTCAACCATATATTGTTTCGCTTTGTCAGCGCTTGTTAATGAATATGTGATTGCTTCATATAAACCAGCACCTTCTAGGAAGCGGCGTACTTTACGACGTTTCGTTTGTGCTGATGTTAATTTACCACGTGTCATTGTTCCAGATGGTAATGTAACTGGAATGTGATCATAACCATACAGACGACCTACTTCTTCTACTAAGTCTTCTGAAATTGTAATGTCAGGACGACGTGCTGGTACATTTACATGGAATGTTCCTTCTACTTCTGTGAATGGGAATTTTAAGTTTGTGAACATTGTACCCATTTCACTCGCAGAAATATCTGTACCTAATACACGGTTTACTTTTTCAGCTGTAACAGATACTGTACGTTCTTGTACTTGTAAGTTATCAGCTTCTACTACACCTTCAAGTGCTTCTCCACCAGCGTATTTTGCCATTAAAGCAGCTGCATGCTGAATTGCTTCAAATGTACGTGTTGGGTCGATTCCTTTTTCAAAACGTGCACTTGATTCGCTACGAAGACCTAAGTCTTTTGATGTACGACGCACTGTTTGACCTGCAAAGTATGCAGACTCAATTAGAACGTTTACTGTCTCGCTATCAACTTCAGAATCCGCTCCGCCCATTACACCAGCAACAGCTAACGCTTTTTCACCGTTTGTAATAACAAGGTGGTGGCTTTGTAACGTACGTTCTTGAGCATCTAATGTTTGAATCTTTTCGCCTTCTTTTGCAAGACGAACAACGATTTCTTTTGAACCTAATTTATCGTAATCGAATGCATGTAACGGTTGACCGTATTCCATTAAAATGTAGTTTGTAATATCAACAACGTTGCTAATTGGACGAATGCCAGCTGCCATAAGGCGCGTTTGCATCCACATTGGTGATGGACCAATCTTTACGCTCTTCACCATTTTTGCAATATATAATGGGTTTTCTTCTTTCGCTTCTACACTTACAGAAATGTAATCAGAAGTTTTTTCTTCTGTTTCTTGTAAGTCGATAGCTGGAAGTTTTACTTCACGGCCGTAAATAGCAGCTACTTCATATGCAACACCTAACATGTTTAAGCAATCTGCACGGTTTGGTGTTAAACCAAGCTCAAGTACTTCATCATGTAAATTTAAAATTTCAAGTGCATCTGCACCAACTTCAGCATCACTTGGGAAGATGAAGATACCATCTGCATATTCTTTCGCAACGAATTTCCCATCAATACCAAGCTCTTGAAGAGCACAAACCATACCGTGAGAAGCTTCCCCGCGTAGTTTTGCTTTTTTAATTTTGAAGTTACCAGGAAGTACAGCGCCAACTTTTGCAACTGGTACTTTTAAACCTTTTGCAATGTTAGCAGCTCCACAAATAATTTGAACCGGCTCTTCTTCACCGATATCGATTAAGCATTTGCTTAATTTATCAGCTTCTGGGTGTTTTTCACATTCTAATACGTGACCAACTACAACACCTTTTACACCTTTATTTAATACTTCAACACCTTCTACTTCAATACCACTTTTCGTGATTTTGTCTGCTAGTTCTTGTGCTGTTACATCTTTAATATCTACATACTCTTGTAACCAACGATATGATACGAACATATTTATCCTCTCCTTCCCTTACGCTCGTTTGAATTGTTGTAAGAAACGTACATCATTTGTATAGAAATGACGAATGTCATCTACGCCGTATTTCAACATTGCGATACGCTCTGCGCCCATACCGAATGCGAAACCTTGATATTCTGTTGAATCATAACCAGCCATTTCAAGTACGTTCGGGTGAACCATACCTGCTCCTAAAATTTCGATCCAGCCAGTCCCTTTACAAGTGCCACAACCTTTACCGTGACACATCATACAAGAAATATCCATCTCTACAGATGGCTCTGTGAATGGGAAGAAACTTGGACGAAGACGGATTTCACGATCTTCACCGAACATCTTTTTCACGAATACTTGCAGTGTACCTTTTAAGTCACTCATGCGAATGTTTTTATCAATTACAAGACCTTCAATTTGCATGAATTGGTGTGAATGCGTTGCATCATCGTCATCGCGGCGATACACTTTACCAGGACAAATAATTTTAATCGGTCCTTTTTCTTTATTCTTTTCCATCGTACGTGCTTGCACAGAAGATGTATGTGTACGTAGTAACGTTTCTTCTGTAATGTAGAATGTATCTTGCATATCACGCGCTGGGTGATCTTTCGGTAAGTTTAATGCTTCGAAGTTGTAGTAGTCTTTTTCTACTTCTGTTCCTTCAGCTACTTCATAACCCATACCGATGAATACATCTTCAATTTGTTCAACAACTGCTGTTAACGGATGGTGACAACCTGTTTCAACAGGACGACCTGGCAGTGTAACATCAATTGTTTCAGTAGCTAATTTCGCCTCAATTACTGCTTTTTCTAAGTTACCAATTTTGTCTTCTAGACGCGTTTGAATCGCTTCACGTACTTCATTTACTAATGCTCCCATACGTGGACGCTCTTCTGCTGATAATTTTCCCATGCCGCGTAATACTTCTGTAATTGGACCCTTTTTCCCTAAATACGCTACGCGTACGTCGTTTAAGCCCTTTAGCTCTTTCGCTTCTTCAATAAGCTCTAACGCTTTTTGCTTTAGCTCTTTTAAACGTGCTTCCATTTGGAACCCTCCTAATTTTAAAAATAAAAAAACCCCGCTCCCAAAAAGGGACGAGGTAAATTCGCGGTACCACCCTAAATTGACAGAACAAGTCTGCCCACTCATTAGTTATAACGATCAATTCTGACCGGAACGCCTTTACATATAAATGGTCCTGGCGCCAACTCCAGAGGTGAATTCACTTTCATCTACCATAAGAATGCTTTCAGTCTACGGCACTCTCTCCCTATATGGCGATTTTGTAAGCTACTCTTCTCTATCAACGTTTTTCATTAATATACTTTTATTATATGTTCAAAAAAGTTCGATACTCATTTCACCACTTTTTTATGAACATGCACTTCAACTTATTATAAGAAGTTTTTTATCGATTCGCAACTGGGCTTTGTAAATAATACGTTAAAATCCCTGCTGCAACCGCAACATTTAATGATTCTGCCCCGCCGTAAATCGGAATATACAAGTTTTGATCACTTTTCGCAAGAATTTCTTGGCGTACGCCGCTTCCTTCATTCCCTACAATTAATGCAAAACTTCCAGCCGGGGTTACTTCACCAAATGGAACTCCATTTTCAAGAGCTGTTCCATATACAGGGACGTTATTTTCTTTTAACTTGTCTACCCATTCTTCTAAGTTCCCTTTCACAACCGGTAAGTGGAAAATAGAACCTTGTGTAGATCGTAGTACTTTACTATTATAAACATCAACGCACCCTTCTCCAAGCACAACGGCATGAATACCCGCTGCATCCGCTGTACGAATAATCGTTCCCAAATTACCTGGGTCTTGAAGGCCGTCTAATAAAAGAAATTTCCCATCAGTAAGAGCTACTTCTTTTTCATGTTTCTCACAAACAGCAAATACACCTTGCGTTGTTTCTGTTTCGCGAAGTACTTTTACAATTGCTTCAGGCACAATATACATTTCAACATCATTAACTGTCCAATCTTTCGGAAGATCTGTCTGATCTGAAACGATAAGTTCTGTTACAACTCCTGCCTTTAACGCTTCCTCTACTAAATGGAATCCTTCTACAAAAAATAAAGCTTTGTTATCGCGCTCTTTTTTCGTCTGCAGCTTTTTCCACTGCTTCACACGCGGGTTTTGTACTGAATCAATGTTTTTCATAATATGTATTTCCCTCTCTTCTTGTCTTATCATTATAGCCTATTTTTCATACATATTTACATAAAAAAGAACAAAAACTAACGTCAGTTTCAATTCTGAAGAAGAGGTGAAGATAATGAGTTTTAATTTACGCGGCGCGGTATTAGCGAATGTATCTGGAAATTCACAAGATCAATTACAAGAAACGATTGTCGATGCAATTCAAAGCGGTGAAGAAAAAATGCTTCCAGGTCTTGGCGTTTTATTCGAAGTCATTTGGAAAAATGCTGATGAAAATGAAAAACACGAAATGTTAGGAACACTGGAGCAGGGATTAAAAAAATAAACAATAAAACGTCACCTTAGAAAAAAAACTAAGGTGACGTTTTATGTCTATAAAATTTTTCTTCTCCTAAACATTTCTACTTTACTAACGCTGATTGATGGAGTATAATGTTCAAAATACATTTAAACCGATCGATTTTCTTCATATACATCATTGGATAAAAGGAGTGAATGTTTTATGCACCGTATTACGCTTGAACAAATTTTTAAACATCACATTACGCAAAAATATGTAAACCGTTCTGGAATGGTCCACGCGATTGCTGTCGCTTACCATGCGTTTCACTTAGCCAAAAAGCATCACGCCTCAGTCGATGCTGCGACAAAGGCTGGCTTCCTTCATGATATCGGACATCATACGTGGTACACAGGCGGCGAATGGGACTATGACTTGTATAAAAAGAATGATATACATGCGATTAAAGGAGCAGAAAGATCTCATAAATTGCTTATTAGATTAGGAGAACATCCTAAACTAGCAAAAGAAATTTCTATTGCGATTCTTCTTCATACAGATTCTTTCTTAGTACAGCAAGAAATTGAAAGAACATCTCTTCAAAACATTATTAAATGGGCAGACGAAGCAGATGAAGAACCGGGTGGAGCGCACCATTATAGAACGATTTCTTACGAAAAAGCACTTAAAGCTATTCAGCAATTAGACCGATTGGTAGAGCGTGAATTACAAATAGAGCAAAAGAAATTGAATGACAAGGCAGAACATAGTTATCAATGAGAAAGAGGCATCACTATAGGGTGATACCTCTTTTATTATTTTGCGAAAAATACACCTTTGTATGTAATATTTAAATGTTACACTCAAAAGCAAAATACTTTATAATTAAATATACAAATATAAAGAGGTGATTTTACAAATGCAACCCGTTACACAACTTTCTAATGAGCAGAAATACTCTATGTCATGGGGACAATTTATTAGCTCCGTTTTATTCGCTTTTTTCGGAACCGGACTTATTACTGTGTTCCTCGCAATGCCCTTAACAATTTATACAGCCGGTCTTACAGATAAAAAACAAATTGCCCTGTATGAATCTATTGCAAATACTGCAAGTATCGTATTACAACTAGCCGTGTTGTTATTCTTCATTTTTAAATTCGAACCCGCAAAAAAATTACTACTAAAATCTTTTAACTTTAAAGTACTTAAAGAATGGCGTACATACGTATACTTACTCCTTTTCTTCGCTATAAACATTATACTCAATTACATCTTGTTAAATTATGTGTTCCAAGACGCAACAAAGCAGCAATCTTCCGCACTAAACTTAGACGTTTTTAAGCAGTATCAAATATTATTACTTCTCGGCTTCGCTATACTCACACCAATTTTTGAAGAACTTATTTTCCGTGGCTTTATACTTCGCTTCTTCTCAGAGCGCTTTCCATTTTGGATTGCAGCCATTTTAACAAGCTTCTTCTTCGGTATCGCTCATACATACTCACTTGGAGTAATGGTAATTACTTTCTTCATGGGATTATTAATGGCTATTTTATGTAAAAAAACAAATTCCATTATTCCAGCTATTTTATTTCATATTATGAATAATATGTTGGCATTCTTGAGTTAGAAAGAGGTGTCATCGCGATACCTCTTTTATTAATTCGTATCATCACTTCTCATTTCTATCAATTTATACATATTTATTAATAACATCCAAAATAAACCTCATGTAGTAAAATATAACTCATCACCATAGAAGAAGAGTATTTATGTCGAGCTTACTTTGGATTTTTTATATGCCACTTCTTGTTTTATGCGGATTTTTCGGTGGTATTTTTTTATTATTACTAGCATTAAACATCTTAAATTATTTGTGGGTTTAATGGGGCTACTTAGCCTATCTTTTGTCACACTACCTTTTGTTTTTTGGGGCATGGGGGTGAATAGCGATACGATCCTCCCTATTTCAACTACTTTATATTGGATACTGTTTTCTTTAACTGGATTATTGGCAGGATTAAATGGATTACAGGCAAAGATTAAAAGTATACGTAATATGGGATTCATTATTTTTATCGCTGGCATATTAGGGGTTATTTTCTGGGTACTTATGTCTGTAGGGGATTCATTCTATATATAGTATTTTATCGGAGGTAATACAGAAGTGTTTTGAATATTAACTTGGATGGTTTTGGCTCTTACTTTGATGTTATGCGAATTCATCGTTGGCATTTTTTTAATTGCTGCCGGAATGAAATATCGAAAATCATTTATCGTTATAGCTGGTTTAATTAGCATATCGCTTATCGTTGTTCCTATCATTTGTATAGGTTTTGGAATAGATTCAGAGGGGATGCTTCCAATTTCAGGAACTTTATATTGGTGTTTCTTCTCTTTAGCTGGGCTATTAGCTATTATAAGTGGAAGACAAATATCCAGCATTCGTGCTATGGGGACAATTTTGTTTATAACAGGGCTGTGCTCCGTAGCTGGTTATCATTTTTTATATCTCACTCTTTAAAAAGACAAAAAAGCAGGGAAATTAATTCCCTGCTTTTCTATTTGGTTTATTGCCTGATGGTAAGAAGAACGATAACACCCAAGCAATACCTGCGAGTATAGTTGCAATTAAGAAGGCATCGTTAATACCGTTAATTGCAGATAGCTTTGAAATTTGTCCGAATAATAGTTGTGTACTCATCGCATCTCCTGCTTGAGCTGATCCGGCTAATGCCGCTAAGCTTTGGCCCATACCGTGTACTTTATCAACTAAAATCGGGTTTGACGTTGTTAACATATTGCCGTAATCCGCTACGTGAGCAGTAGTTTGTTGCGTCATAAGCGTGATTAATATCGCTGTTCCAATTGAACCAGCTACTTGTCTTGACGTATTTTGCGTTGCTGTACCGTGAGAAATTAATTTCATCGGCAGTGCATTCATACCAGCTGTCATAATTGGCATCATAATGAATGACATACCAATTGAGCGTATAATATAATCCGTCATAATAACGCTATACGGTGTATCCATCGATAACGTTGTAAATTTATATGTCGCAAATGTTGTAATGGCTAATCCGACAATTGCTAACGGACGAATACCATACTTATCAAATAGTTTACCTGCAACTGGTCCCATGATCCCCATAATTAATGATCCTGGAAGTAATAATAAACCAGATTCCATCGGTGTAAAACCGCGAATGTTTTGCAAGTATACTGGAAGTAATAACATACCTCCGAATAAGGCCATCGTTACAATCGCGTTAATTACTAATGTGAAAGTGAACGTCGGATATTTAAATACTTGTAAATCGAGCATTTTATTGTCTGTTGTTAACTCTCTCCAAATAAATACAGCTAAACCAATGACACCGATGATAAGTGTTATAACAACTTCTGCACTAGTCCAGCCATTATTTCCAGCTTCACTAAATCCGTACAGTAAGCTACCTAGTCCAATACTTGAACTAATAACACCGAATACATCTAACTTTGTTTTAGACACTGGCTGAGCTAGTGTAAAGAATTTTAAAGATAAGAACGTAATAATTAAACCGATAACAAACATCCCATAGAACATTAAGTTCCAGCTATAGTTTTCAATTACCCACCCTGTTACAGTTGGTCCGATAGCTGGTGCTAAAATCATCGCTACCCCAAGTAGTCCCATAGCTGCTCCGCGTTTATTAGGCGGGAATAATGTCATGAAGATATTCATACCAACTGGCATTAAAATACCTGCACCAACCGCTTGAATAACGCGGCCCGTCATCATCATTGTGAAGTTTCCTGATGTAGCACAAATGATAGATCCTACAGTGAAGAATAACATTGCTGCTATGAATAATTTACGATACGTAAATCGTGAAACTAAAAATGCACTGATTGGTACTAAAATTCCGTTTACAAGCATGAAGCCTGTAATTAACCATTGTGCTGTTGAAGTTGATACGTTAAATTCATTCATTAATGGAGGCAGTGCAACATTAATGATCGTTTGGTTTAAAATAGAAACGAACATACCGAGAATTAATACAGCTACAACTGCCTTTACATTCACATTCTCTACCGGCAATTGTCTCTTCAGCATTTCTTTTTCCTGTTTTACTTGCTCTTGCTTCCCTGTTTCTAATTCCACTACGTTAGAAGCTTCTGTTTCTTGTTTTTGTTCAAGTTCTTTCTCTACTGTTTCTGCTTGACTTACTTCTATCTTACTTACGGCTGGGACTTGTTCTTCTCCCACATTCGTTTTTTTCTTTCGTAAAAGACGATTTATAAGGAAGAAGACGATTATACAAAATAGTGCATATCCTACAATTGCAATTGAGGACATCTCATCTCCCCCTTACTTATGAATACGAACTGACACATTCATTCCAGGAACAATATTTACTGATTTACTATGATCTAAAGAAATTTTAACTGGTACAACTTGCTTTACTTTCGTATAGTTCGCTGTTGAGTTACTTGATGGTAACATCGAGAATGTATTCGCCGTTGTTAATCCAACTTGTTCTACTTTTCCTGTTAACGTTGTATCTGGGTATGCATCTACATACACATCTACTGTTTGGCCTTTTTGAACATCATCAATATTTGTTTCTTCAATATTTGCTGTTACCCATAAATTGTTCATATCAAATGCGTAAGCAATTGGGCTTCCTGCTCCAACGAACGCATTAGTTGTTGCGTTTGATTGTACAACTGTTGCATTTTGTGGAATTGTTACATCTACTGTTTGCTCACCATTTGCTCCTGCTACAGTAACCGCACCTAATTTATCGTTCTCATTGTAGTTTTTTCCTACTTCAGCTTTCCAGTCTGTTAATTTACCTGCTACTGGTGATGCAATTGGGATTACTTTCCCATCAATCTTTGCATTTTCTGTTTTTAAATAGTTTTCCGATTGATTGTAATAGTAATAACCGCCAATACCGCCGCCAACTAATACAATTAATGTGATAATGTTGATAATTACCATTCTTCGAAACTGATTCATTGCATTCCTCTCCTTATATCGCATATAATTTTTTTCTAAACTATTTACACCCTTAGTGTTTATATTGTTTAATTGTTAATTATATTAACCTTTAAACAAAAAAAGCACACCTTTTACGATGCAAACTATGTTTTGTCTGCATCCTAGCGGTGCTGATTTCTAAAGGACTATCGTTTATAATTATAAATAATTATCCCGAATCTACAACCAACAATTTAAACTTATATGTTGTTTAAACAACATTACACTATACATGTGTTGTTTAAATTCAAAAAATTAAACGAGGTGAAGTAAAAATGTCTATTAAAAATACAAATGATCCACGTGTAAAACGAACGAGACAACTCATACAGGATGCTTTTGTCGCTTTAGTAGGCGAAAAGGGCTTCGAAAATGTAACTGTGCAACATATCGCGGAACGTGCTCCTGTAAATCGCGCTACATTTTATAGCCATTACCATGATAAATATGATTTATTAGACAAAAGCATAGAAGAAATGTTAGAAAAATTAGCTGAAGTCATTAAACCACAAAATCGAAATAAAGAAGATTTTCAGCTCACTTTTGATTCACCGCATCCAACCTTTTTAGCTTTGTTTGAACATATAGCAGAAAATGTGAACTTCTATAACGTTATGCTTGGTGATAAAGCCGCTGGAAACTACTCTTATAAAATGATGAAAACAGTCCAAACACATTTAACATTAAGCTTATCTATTTCACAACCTGATGATGAAGAACTCATGGTTCCTCGTGACATTCTTATTAGTTATGTTACAGGGGCTCATATCGGAATGATTATGTCATGGTTAAAAAGAGGCATGATTTATACCCCGCATTTCATGGCAATGCAATTAACTCGCTTAATTATTTTAGGAGCCCATACTGCAGCAGGATTAGAACGACCGTTTTAAAAATGGAAAAAGCGAAGGAAATTATCCTTCGCTTTTTTCTATTAATTAAATGTAATGTTATGTACAGCCTCTTTATCAAGACGTTTAATAACTTCCACAATTAACTTCACTGCGTTTTCATAATCATCACGATGTAACATCGCTGCATGAGAATGAATGTAGCGTGTCGCAATCGTAATTGCCATAGACGGAATACCGTTTACAGAAATGTGAATTGCTCCTGCATCCGTTCCCCCGCCCGCTACAGAGTCATATTGGTATGGAATTTGTAATTCATCAGCAACATCAACTACGAAATCACGTAAACCTGTATGACCAATAACAGAAGCATCATATAAAATGATCTGCGGTCCATCGCCCATTTTACTTTGCGCTTCTTTTGCCGTTACACCTGGTGTATCCCCAGCAATACCAACATCTACAGCGAATGCGATATCGGGCTTAATATAGTTTGCAGATGTTTTCGCACCACGAAGACCAACTTCTTCTTGTACAGTACCAACGCCGTATACAACGTTTGGATGCTTTTCATCTTTTAATTGTTTTAATACGTCAATTGCAATTGCACAACCAATTCGGTTATCCCATGCTTTTGCAAGTAACATCTTTTCATTCTTCATCACTTGGAATTCGAAGTACGGTACAACTTGATCCCCTGGTCGTATGCCCCACTCCATCGCTTCTTCTTGGCTAGAAGCACCAATATCGATGAACATGTCTTTAATTTCAACTGGCTTTTTACGAGCTTCTGGAGGTAAAATGTGCGGTGGTTTTGAACCAATTACACCTGTTACATCTCCTTTACGCGTTACAATCGTTACGCGCTGTGCAAGCATAACTTGCGACCACCAGCCACCCACCGTTTGGAAACGAAGGAAGCCTTTGTCATCAATTTGCGTAATCATAAAGCCGACTTCATCTAAATGACCTGCAACCATAATTTTCGGGCCGTTTTCTTCCCCAACTTTTTTCGCAACTAAACTTCCTAAATTGTCAGTAGAAAGTTCATCTGCAAACGGCTCAATATATTTCTTCATTACTTCACGTGGTTCGCGCTCGTTACCCGCAATACCGCGTGCGTCTGTTAATTCTTTTAGCATTGTCAATGTCTCGTCTAATTTTATCATTGCCAACACCCTCCTTTTTCTTCAGTCACTTTATTATACAAAAGGAAATTGAAATATTCAAAAATTAAATTAGTATCCTTGTGTTTGACGCTGATGATTTACTTCATTTTTATCTAAATATGCTTTTTCAATTTCATCTTGTTCAAATTCAAGCGCTTGTCCAAGGCGAAGATAGCTTGTAAATAGTTCAATATAGTTCGTAATAGAAGGTTGATCTGTAAAACGAATTACTTTCGCATATGTGTCTAAGAAAATTTCCACTTGTGTTTTATTCGTTTGCGCACATTTATAGAATAAGAAGTTTTTATCAATTCCTAAATCGATTCCGATTGATAAAATAAAATGCAAACCATCTACGTATTCTTCTAATATTACTTCACGTTCTGAAGCTGGTTTATTGCTCCAATATTTAAAACAACGTGTTTCATTTGCAAGTTCTCCAATTTCTACAAGAAGAGCTAACATTTTTTCTTTTAACAATTTCTTCGGTTGTAAGTCATGTTCTTTCACAATACGGTCATCTAATTCTTTTTGTAATTTAAATAGTTGTAGTAAGTCCATTCTATTGTCCTCCTCCAACATCGCATTTTCTGCAACAATGTTGTTTCATCTCAAAGTTCATTATTATTTTTCGTTTCTTATTAACAAGTCAGCTACCTACATCTTTATAAAGATAGCTTGTCCTTAATTTGCAAATACGTTTCAATCATCACTCATAGATTGTTCACTTGATGAAAGTTCCATATCATCTTTCCATTATAGCAGTGTCGTTTCTGCTAGGAAAGATGCACTTCTCACGAATGAGTTCAAATAAAGTGAAACTTTAATAAGTGGGGGGGTTTTGTTCATCCCCACTTATTATTAGCCTTCACCAATCGGGCTTTTACGGGCAGCCCGGCTCCCACCTAACTTCTTTGCTCCAGCTGAATTTTGAGGTGGGAGTTTTACTGCCCCCAAATAGAGGGATAAAAAAAGTCAGGAGGATTCTCCTGACTTTATATATATATTCTTTTATATCGCTATAGCTTTTATATTGATTTTGTCATATCGATAACGACACATCCGTTAATCTTTCCTACTTTCATGTAAAAGCCTCCTCGTTATCGTTACAAAAGTTCTTACAAGCACATCTTAATATACTTGAGCAAGAAATAACGATAATAAGTGGAGGATTTTACAATAAATGCAAATAAAAAAACCTTAGAAGAAAATCTTCTAAGGTTTTAAACAATTAGTTAATGTTGTTTTTTGCAACTGTTGCTAATTCAGCGAAAGCTTTTTCGTCATGAACAGCTAAGTCAGCAAGCATCTTGCGGTTAACTTCGATGCCAGCATTTTTTAAACCGTGCATTAAGCGGCTGTAAGAAAGACCATTCATACGAGCTGCTGCGTTGATACGTGTAATCCATAATTTACGGAAGTCACGTTTCTTTTGACGACGGTCACGGAATGCATACATTAGAGATTTCATAACCTGTTGGTTAGCAACCTTAAATAATGTACTCTTAGAACCGTAGTAACCTTTTGCTAATTTTATAACTTTTTTACGACGTTGACGAGTAACTGTACCACCTTTTACTCTTGGCATAATATTACCTCCTAGTTTGTTCTATATATCAGCCGAACTTATTTTAAGTTGTCAAGCATTTGACGAATGCGTTTGAAGTCACCAGCGCTAACTACACCAGCTTTACGTAGTTTACGTTTAGCTTTTGTAGATTTGTTAGCGAATAAATGGCTTGTGTAAGCGTGAGAACGCTTCAGTTTACCAGATCCAGTCTTTTTGAAACGCTTTGCAGCGCCGCGATGAGTTTTTTGTTTAGGCATAGGTATTTCCTCCTCTATCTATTACTTATCGTTTTTCGGTGCTAAAACTAAGAACATACTACGTCCTTCCATTTTAGGCTTAGATTCAATTGTACTAACTTCAGCACAAGCTTCTGAGAAGCGATCTAAAACACGTTGACCGATTTCTTTATGAGTAATGGCACGTCCTTTAAAGCGAATTGACGCTTTAACCTTGTCGCCTTTCTCTAAAAACTTGACAGCATTACGAAGTTTTGTGTTAAAGTCATGTTCATCAATTGTTGGACTTAAACGAACTTCTTTCATGCTAATTACTTTTTGATTTTTGCGCTGTTCTTTTTCTTTCTTCTGTTGCTCAAAGCGGAATTTACCGTAGTCCATAATGCGGCATACTGGTGGTTTCGCATTTGGAGCAACCAATACTAAATCAAGATTAAGACCTGCAGCTAAGTCTAAAGCGTCATTACGAGACTTGATTCCAAGTTGATCGCCGTTTGCGCCAACTAAGCGTACTTCACGTGCACGAATTTGCTCGTTAATCATCATATCCTTGCTAATAGTAAGCCACCTCCAAGGTTTTCTTAGAATACGTTTTGCAATTGTAGAACCCGAACAAAAAAAGTGCGGGCACACGGCACCCACACTTGTAATATCTCTAGTAAGAAATACATTTACCTGCTAACTGCGAATGCGTCCATCAGGTGAGAAGCGGGTGCTTCTACTTGTCAAAACCATATTCTATTATCCTTGATGAGTTTATCATAGGACATGACGTCTGTCAAGAAGACGCGATGTGTTTTACTAACAACAAGAAATATTGTAACAAACAACCAGCATACTTGCAATACTTTTTTATGATAAGTATTGTTTGGTTATTTTTTCTAGATTTTCTTTTTTATTATACATAAAAAAGCCGCGGTATACCGCGGCTCTTTCTTATCGTTTTCCTTCTACCTTAATCATGTCAACAAACGCATCTAATGCGATTGTTTCTGATTTTTGTTCACCATATTTACGTACGTTAACGCCATTTTCAGTAACTTCATTGTCACCTACTACAAGCATGTACGGAATCTTTTGCATTTGTGCTTCACGGATTTTGTAACCAATTTTCTCTTCACGAGTGTCTAATTCAACACGGATACCAGCACGTCGTAATTCATCTTGTACTTTCTTCGCATAGTCTAAATGTACTTGCGGAGAAACTGGAATTACTTGCGCCTGAACTGGAGCTAACCAAGTTGGGAATGCGCCTTTGTATTCTTCAATTAAGAAGGCTACGAAACGTTCCATAGTTGATACAACACCACGGTGAATTACAACTGGACGATGTTGTTTACCGTCTTCACCAACGTAAGTTAATTCAAAGCGTTCTGGAAGTAAGAAGTCTAATTGTACAGTTGAAAGTGTTTCGTCTTTTCCAAGAGCAGTACGAACTTGAACGTCAAGTTTCGGACCATAGAATGCCGCTTCACCTTCAGCTTCATAGTAATCAAGACCCATTTCATCCATAGCTTCTTTTAACATACCTTGTGCTTTTTCCCACATCTCATCATCAGCATAATACTTTTTAGTATCTGCTGGGTCACGATAAGATAGACGGAATGAATAGTTTTCTAAACCGAAATCTTTGTACACTTCTAACGTTAAGTTTACAACACGTTTTAATTCTTCTTTAATTTGATCTGGACGAACGAAAATGTGCGCATCATTTAAAGTCATTCCGCGTACACGTTGTAATCCAGATAATGCTCCAGACATTTCATAGCGGTGCATTGTTCCAAGTTCCGCAATACGGATTGGTAATTCACGGTAGCTGTGAATATCGTTTTTATAAACCATCATATGGTGAGGGCAGTTCATTGGACGAAGAACTAACTCTTCATTATCCATTTCCATTGATGGGAACATGCCATCACGGTAATGGTTCCAGTGACCAGAAGTTTCATAAAGTTCTCTACTTCCTAATACTGGAGTGTATACGTGATCATAGCCTAAGCTTGCTTCTTTATCAACGATGTAACGCTCGATAATACGGCGAATTGTTGCACCTTTTGGTAACCAAAGTGGTAAACCTTGTCCTACTTTTTGGCTATTAGTAAATAGTTTTAACTCTTTACCTAATTTACGGTGATCGCGCTCTTTCGCTTCTTCAAGCATACGTAAGTGCTCATCTAATTCTGCTTTCTTAACGAATCCAGTACCGTAAATACGTTGTAACATTTTATTATTGCTATCGCCGCGCCAGTAAGCACCAGCAACACTTAATAATTTAAACACTTTAATCTTCCCTGTAGATGGAAGGTGAACACCACGGCAAAGGTCGAAGAATTCGCCTTGCTCATAGATTGAAATAACTGCATCTTCTGGAAGATCGTTAATTAAATCTAATTTTAACTCATCGCCGATTTCTTCAAAGCGACGAAGTGCTTCTGCACGTGGTACTTCATGACGAACGATTTCTAAGTTTTCGTTCACGATTTTTTGCATTTCTTTTTCGATTTTCTTGAAGTCTTCAACTGTAATTGCTTCTTCCATATCAATATCGTAGTAGAAGCCATTTTCGATTACTGGACCAATGCCAAGCTCAAGCTTAACATCTTTATATAAACGTTTTAACGCTTGTGCTAAAAGGTGAGCTGTTGAGTGGCGTAAAATATATAAGCCATCTTCAGAATCTAATGTAATAATAGAAACTGCACCATCTTCTTCGATTGGTGTAACAAGATCGATCATCTCATCGTTTAATTTTCCAGCCACAGCTTTTTTCTTTAAGCCTGGGCTAATAGAAGCTGCGATTTCTTCAGTTGTTACTCCTTTTGGAAACTCCTTCACAGCTCCATCAGGGAAAGTAATTTTAACTACATCTGCCATCACTGGTCACTCCTCTTTTTTTTTCAAAATAAAAAACACTCATCCCATAAAAAGGGACGAGTGTTGAATTCGTGGTTCCACCCTTGTTCCAATTAACCTTATTGTTAATTGCTCAAGTTCAACATAACGGTGTTGTCCGTTAGCAATTACTAGAAAAACGTTCACTGCTAAAGTTTAGAGGTGGTAAGTAATAATCCCGTACTAGGAAGCTCGCACCCTAAGGCTTCCCTCTCTGAAAATCGTAGATAACTACTCATGTCCTCATCATGACATTTCAATATATTTCATTTATGTAGGTAATTATATGCTCAAAAACTTAGAAAATCAAGGGCGTTACCTTTATTTTTTAAATTTTTCACATTGCGCTCAAACTCATGCAAACCATGTAATTGGACCCGTTCTTGAAATACATTTCGCAAAGTAACAATCATGTTATGATCTTGTTCTTTCGTATATAAATAAATCTTTTTCGGCGAAATAGAAAGAAGTGGTGCAATTACTTTCGTATCGATATATACATCCTGTTTCTTTAATAATTCTTCATCTATATATTGAACCAATTTCTCCTGTTTTAAACGCCTACCTTTATCATCATAGAAAATAAAACTTTCATCAAAAATAAGATGTACACAGGACAAACGTGATTTCCGGCTACTTACTTGTTGGCGAAGTGTCTCAATAAATATTTGGTATTCCTGCTCCATCTTATACTCATCAATTGCAACTTCAGCAAGCTTAGTTACCATTTCCCTATATGTACGAAGACGAAAACGAACGTATGATGAAAACGAGAATGAGAGCGGATCACAAAGCCATTCATTCAAAGACGACGCAATATAAGATTCAAATTTTTGATGTGTTAAATCACTAGCTACTCCTTTTCTTCTTTCCTTTAAAATCTCATGTGCCATATGCAATATTTGATGACACTCTTCTTGTTCTTCATAAAAAAACTTTTCCTTTAAAATGGTATGAATCCATTCATTTTGTTTCACATTCATAATGAAATATAGTAATACTGGCAATAAAATCTTTTCAATATAATTTGATTCACATAATGGTATATGAATAACAACCTTTTGTTCGTTTAAATATACACTTGTTTCCTTATATAAGGATTCTGTTCTTTTCGTTAGTTGTCTGTATACGTACACAGCATCATTTTTTTCTTCGAAGCAAATTTCAATCACTTTTGTCCCCCCTTTTATCCCCGCTCTAAAGGATTGCATCTATACGTTACAAATCCTATAAGAGTCCGATCTATGGAAGTTCACTCTTAGTAGAAACCTATCTCCCATCGTTAGAACATCCACTCGATATGGCTTGCTAATTTTATATATATTAAGGGAGGGAGAAAAAAATGATACAAGCTACTCTGAAAAAATGATTAAAATAAAGTGAAGCTTTAATCAGTGGAGGTTTTGTCCATCCTCCACTGATTATTAGCCCGCACCAATCGGGCTTTTACGGGCAGCAGGGCTCCCACCTAACTTCTTTGCTTTACAGCCGAATTTTGAGGTGGGAGTCTTACTGCCCGCCAATAGCGGGATAAAAAAGAGCAAGCTTCTCAGCTCGCTCTTTACTTATTACGACGATTTTTCCCGCCAATTGGGATTGGCTTCGCTAAATATTTAATTCGTTCCATAATACGGGCCGCTTTCATCTCTTCTGCTTCACCGCGCTGTGTATACGTTAAATGATGTTCCAACTGTTTGAAATCAAAATTAGATGTAAAGAACGTCGGTAAGTTTTCCAACATACGGAATTGCAAGATTGCACCGAGTACATCATCACGTACAAAACTTGACATCGCTTCTGCCCCGATATCATCTAACATTAATACTTGTACACGTTTGACAGCATCAATCTTTCCGCTAATCGAATTATCTTGAATCGAACTTTTGATTTCACGTAAAAATTCAGGGAAGTATACGAGCATCGAACTAATTTTCTTTCGCGCAAGCTCATTTGCAATTGCCCCTAAAAGATACGTTTTCCCCACACCAAATTTACCGTACAAATATAAACCTTGTGCTTTTTTACCTGGTTCGTATGTGTTTAAAAATTCATTCGTTGCACCTATTGCATCAATACGTGCATCTAAATCTGAAGGGTCTAAATTTTCCATAGTTGCCTGCAAAATGTCAACTGGCATATATACACTTTGAACGAGTTTTTCATATTTTTTTCTCTCATCATATGCTACTTTTCTAATACAACGATCGTATTGAATATCAATCATCTTACCTTGAATGACGAGCTTCGGCTCATATCCTTGTAGCATATTTTTACATGACCCTAAATCTGGACAATCCGCACACCCTACACTTTGTCCAATATATTCATATAACTTCACAAGACTTCGTTCAATCATAGAAGTCGTTACTTCACCTTTATGTTCGTCTATAAATTCTTTCACACGAGGGTGCGCCATCACTTCTGCCTTTAAGACTTCATATCTATTTTTAAAGTTTTTATTTTCCATTAATTTCGTAAATGAATTTTGAATATGCTCCATTTTCTCACCTCAAAGAGCGTTCATTTTCTTTTATTAATCACGCTTATATTTTTTCAATACTTCTTCTAATCGTTTCCGTTCATCTTCTAACGTACTTGCATCTTTTTTCGCACTTACGTCATTTTTTACAGGTTCTTTCTCTTCTTCTTTCGACTCTTCCTTAAGCCAATCTGGTACCATTTCTTTTCGCACTGTTTTCTTCGCTGTACGACCTTTTTTCTTCGTCTCAGCCCACTCTTGATATTGACGATTCTCTTCTTTTGCTAGCGCCATCGCCTCGCCTACTGTACCGACCTTTTTTCGCGCCCAATGTCCAGCAATCTTCTCGACATACGTTTTAGCAAGCTTCATATCTGAGCGTAGCATAACGTAATAAATAAGTACATTCACAACCCCTGGCGTTAACTTTTGATTTATCATTACATCCTCAACGATTTGCAAGTCCGCTTTCGTCGCCTCTGCACCGCCTGAAATCTCTTTCAATAGTTGTTTTGGCGAGATTTCCTCTAACTGCTTCATTAGCATCTCTTCTTGCGTAGATGGCTCTTTCTCTTTCATTGTACGAGCAGCATGAGGTTGCACTCTTTCACTTAATACAGGTAACGCTTGACCATTTTCGAATTGATACCAATCGCGTGCTCCCTTCCGAAGCCTTTCGATATCAATTGTTTGCACTTCTGTCACTGCGCCAAGAACGATATTTTGCATCGATAACACATCCACACCGTACACATAAGCGAGTGTAATAACACATTCTCTCACTTGATCTGTAATCGCCTTTTTAGGAACAAGCGCTGATAGTCCGTCTACAAATAAAGAGAAATCAAAGAAGTCGTTCCAAACTTTCGGAGCATCCCCATTCTCGTTACTTGGCATAATTGTCGTTTTCGGGATACGCAGTTCTTCTTGCGCATATTCAAACTGACCTGGGTTAAACGAATCAAATATATCGTTGAAGGAGCGCGTAACATTTTCATAAGAACCAAAATCGAATTCTTCTTCTAAGAAATATTGCTTTACTTGGTTGTATTTTGTCCGACTCAAGCGATTATATAAAAAGATACTTAAAACAATATCATCAAAAAACTGCTTCGGAGATAAAGGTGGTTGCAATTCATATATAAACATTCGAATATCTTTTTCTTTCTTAATATATACATTTAAAAGACCAATCGCTTCTAACTTTACTCGTTCCCCATATATTTCAGGAAGTTGCATTTGCATAGTCACCATAAGGGAGTGATGTGTATTCTCTTTTCCAAACACACGATCTTGCTCTAACTCTCCCCATAGTGTCATGTATAAGCTAAAAGCTCTACTACCTATTAACGGCTGATACAACATCGTTAATACTTTCCGGTCGTAATTATGTAACAACCCTTTCGCACTTACTTTATAACGATCAATCGGCAATAGCTCCATCCATGACTGTTTTTCCATTCTTGCTTTTCCTTTCTCTCATCCAATCTAACCTACATTTCACTCGTTCTATCTTTATTATATAATTTATTAGCGAAAAAGAGCTATTAGCTTCCGCTTCTAGCTCTCTTATCTCGTTTACTTACAGTATATAAAGAGATTTCTTCTACTCTCTCTCTTTTTGCAGTATATCTTTTAATTCTTCAATAAATACATTTAAATCTTTAAATTGACGATACACAGAAGCAAAACGTACGTAAGCAACATCATCAATATCACGAAGTTCTTCCATAACAATTTCACCAATCATATCACTTTTCACTTCTGATATACCTAAGTTACGAAGTTCACGCTCCACACTTTGTGTTACTTCCTCTAACTGCCTTAAAGATACAGGTCTTTTTTCACACGCTTTAATTAAACCGCGTAAAATTTTCTCTTTATTAAACTCTTCTCGTGTTCCTTCTTTTTTAACAACGATAAGAGGTGATTCTTCTACTCTTTCAAAGGTCGTAAAGCGACTTAAACAACTTTCACACTCTCTTCTTCTTCGAATAGAGCGCCCCTCGTCTACCGGACGCGAATCTAACACTCTTGTTCCATTATGAAAACAGGATGGACAACGCAATTCATTCACTCCTTTACACTATAATCTTTATTCTTTCGCTACTCACCTACATGTGAAAATATATATACAATATTATATAACTCATTCTTCTATAATGACCACTCTAAGTTATTACATATCATGATCCTATTTTATATAAACTAAAAAAGAGGTGCATTATACACCTCTTTACATTTTAAATCAATTATGTTCTTTTTTAAAGAGCTTTTGTTTCTCTCTGCTTAATTTCGAAGCTACCAGTGCCTCGAGGAAGCTCGATGCTCTCACGCGTTTTCGCGTTTAAACCTTCTGCAATATATTCTGCAGCAACATTTGGATCAATACGATCCCCACAAGTATAAACATCAATACTTGCGTAACCGTGCTCCGGAAAGCTATGAATTGTTAAATGTGATTCCGAGATAATTACTACTCCACTTACACCTTGTGGTGCAAATTTATGAAAAGCAACCTCACGTACTTCAGCACCAGCTCTTAGTGCTGCATCCACAAATAATTGTTCAATATACGGCATGTCATTAAGCTTGTCGAAATCGCAATCCCAAAGTTCAGCAATCACGTGACGACCCATCGTATCCATAGTATCCATTCTACAGTTCCCCCTTGTAAATTTATTCTAACTGTTCGAATTGAAAACTAATTTGCAATTTGGCTTGCTCCACTACCACGGGGGAAAGTTAGTCCAGAGAGGTCCTAACCCTTTAAGTAGTGACTACGTACCTCAGCTCTTAAGTTTACGAGTGTTAGTATACTTTGTTTATTTTCATTTTGCAACAACAGTTTTTTCGATTTTCTGTCATATTTTCCTCTTTACTTTTCCCTAAAAAAAATTAATGATTCACGAATACAGTAATCCCAACGTTTCGTGGTATGTCCACTATTTGAAAATATATTCATATAATTTTTTCCCTTTTCAGAAAAAAATAAAAAAAGAGGGCAAATATTTACTTGCCCTCTCTCTATTTCACTTAAATATGTTGCACATTTTCTTGTTTTGCTAATTCATCAACAACTAACGTTACAAGATCTACAACACGACGAGAGTAGCCCCACTCGTTATCATACCAAGCAAGCACTTTCACTTTACGATCACCCATTACTATTGTAGATAAACCATCAATAATAGCTGAGTGTGTATTTGTATTAAAGTCGATAGACACTAAAGGCTCTTCGCTGAATTCTACAATTCCTTTTAACGCACCGTTTGCAACAGTTTTGAATGCTTCATTAATATCTTCAACTGTTACATCACGTTTTACGTCTACTACTAAATCAACAAGAGACACGTTTGGTGTTGGTACACGAAGTGCCATACCATGAAGTTTTCCGTTTAAGTGTGGAAGAACTTTTGCTAGCGCTTTTGCAGCACCCGTCGTTGTTGGGATGATAGACTGTCCGCAAGCACGCGCTCTTCTTAAATCTTTATGTGGGTTATCAATATTTTTTTGGTCATTTGTATAAGCGTGAACAGTTGTCATTAAACCGTTTTCAATTCCGAACTGCTCATCTAACACCTTTACAACAGGCGCTAAACAGTTTGTTGTACAAGATGCATTTGAAATAACAGTATGTTTTGTAATATCTAATTGGTCTTCGTTCACACCAACTACGATTGTTACATCTTCATTTTTACCAGGTGCTGTTAAAATAACTTTTTTCGCTCCAGCTTCAACATGAAGAATTGCTTTTTCTTTCGAGTTAAATTTACCAGTTGCTTCAATTACAACTTCAACACCTAGATCTTTCCAAGGCAACTCCTTTGGATCGCGGTTGTTTAAAAGGCGAATCATTTTCCCATCAACTAGTAAGTGATCTTCAAATGCTTCCACTGTTCCGTCAAACTTTCCATGAACTGTATCATATTTAATTAAATGCGCTAACGTTTCTGATGGATAGCTTGCATTGATTGCTACAATTTTGAATGCGCTTTCTTTTATTGCTTGACGAAATACCATTCTCCCGATACGTCCAAATCCATTAATTGCCACACGAGTCATAATATGTTATCCCCCTTGAATGCGTTATACTATTTATCTCCAATCCCAATAATAGTATAACACAAAAAGGAGATATGTCACTAAGCATTTTCATTAATTTCACAATTTTTTAATCAATAATGTTCCATTCTTTCAAAATAGAAGCTAATTGTGTTTTCGTCCCAGTAATTGTGCCATCATTATAAATCACCTCATCTGCCTTCTTTACTTTTTCTTCTAATGGCATTTGAGATTGAATACGAGCCGTTGCTTCTTCTTCTGAAAAGTTATTTCGTTTCATTAAACGTTCCAATTGCGTATTCGGTGTGACTGCTACAACTAAAACACGATCAACGAGATTTGTTAATTTACTTTCAAACAAAAGAGGGATATCTAACACAACCGCTTGCATTCCTTCTTTTATGTACATCTCCTTTTGTGCATTCATTTCTTCACGCACTGCAGGATGAACAATTTCGTTTAACTGCAATCGTTTTTCTTCATTATAAAAAACGACACTCCCAAGCTTTGGTCGATCAAGCTCTCCATCTTTTTGTAACACTTCCGTTCCGAACACCTCTACAATTTTGTTATATGCCGGTTTTCCTCGTTCTACAACTTCTCGCGCAATAATATCTGCATCAATAACCGGTATACTCATTTCACGAAACATTTCTGATACCGTACTTTTTCCGCTTGCAATGCCTCCTGTTAATCCAATTACTACTGTCATAATAATCCTCCTCACAATATTAAAGGCGCGAAACTAATGTTCCACGCCCATACTTACATTTTCCAAATTCCAATAATAATGAGTAATACCCCAGGCAGGAATGTAAATTTTTGTAACCATTTCATATTTGATAAAATCGTACCGAGCTTCATTCCAATAAATAAAAATAAAGAACTCATAACCGCGACTAATGCCGCCATCATCGCGGGTGCATAACCTAATAAAGATGCACCAATTCCAGCACCAAACGAATCTATAGAAAGAGCGATACCGAGAAGTAGCGCTTCTCCTGCAGAGATAGTTCCTGATTTATCAAAATCCGCAACAGTCGGCTTCCGCAAAATTTGAATCACTAACCCTAGCGAAGCAATTTCTAGTTTCCAAACCTTCTCCTCTTGCTTCGGTTCTTCTTTTTTATCACTTCGAAAAAATTGATATAATACCCATATACCTATTCCAATAAGAACAAATCCGCCGATACGCGTTGCGATAACAGGTGAAAATATTTTCGCGATCATATGTCCAATTCCCATGGAAACGAGCATTACAGCTGCTGAACAGATCCCGATAATTATAATTGATCTTAGTGGAATTCTTACGCTCCTTAACCCGTATGTTAGCCCTACACTACAGCTATCTAAGCTTAATGTAAAAGCTAATAAAATAAGAGATAAATAAAGGTACATCGGTAAGCTCCTCCCTTATACATAGCTCTGCTCTATGTATATGACAAATGCCTATCCGATGTTATCCCTTTTCTATGTTCTAGGTTGGCAAATTGGGCAGTAATGTGTTCCTCTTCCGCCAACAACTGTTTTTTCTAATAGCGTACCGCAAGTCACACACGGTTCTCCTTTTTTCCCATATACATTTAGAAGTTCCTGGAACGAACCAATTTGTCCTTGTGAATTAATATACGTTCTAATTGTACTTCCGCCTCGCTTAACAGCTTCGCCCAGCGTTGTAACAATCGCCTCGTAAATTCTTTCTATTTCTTCTTCTGTTAAAGATGCAGCTTCTCGTTCTGGGTGAATTTGAGAACGGAATAACACTTCATCTACATATATATTTCCAAGCCCTACTAAAAGACGCTGATCTAATAATACGACTTTTATTTTTCGATTTGTTTTTTGCAATCTTTCTTGTAAATACTGCGGTGTTAATTCAGCATCAAATGGCTCCGGGCCTAAGTCAGCAAGAGGCATTTGATTCAACTCTTCACCTTTCTTAAAGAGATGCATCGTACCAAATTTTCTCACATCTTTATAATGTAATTCAGTTCCATCTGTAAATAAGAAACGGACGTGCGTATGTTTATCAATCGGCTCATCCTCTTGATGAAGTAAAAACTTACCTTCCATGCGCAAATGTGAAACAATGACATAATTCGTTACATATAAAAGCAAAAACTTTCCTCTTCGCTTTATATTTTCAATTGTCTCGCCTCTTAGCATTTCTTTAAAAATTTCTGCATCATCCGGTCGTTTTACTATTTTTGGATAAGTAATAACGACATCTTCAATCGTTTTTCCTGTTACAAGATTTTCAAGCGTCCGTCTAACGTTTTCAACCTCTGGTAATTCCGGCATTTCATCACGTCCTTATTTCGCATCGTACCAAGTTGGACCGTAAGAATAATCAACTTTCAATGGAACGGCTAGTTCAATTGCATGCTCCATTACTTCAGGTACAAGCTTCTCTAATTTTTCAATTTCTTCTTTTGGTGCTTCAAATATCAATTCATCGTGTACTTGCAGAAGAAGACGTGCTTGTAATCCTTCTTCTTCTAGACGATCTGCCATAATAATCATCGCTTTTTTAATAATATCAGCCGCACTACCTTGAATTGGTGTATTCATAGCTGTACGCTCAGCAAAGCTACGTAAATTGAAATTACGACTCGTAATTTCCGGAATATAACGGCGACGATTTAATAATGTAACCACATATCCTTTTTGTTTCGCGTCTTTTACGATTTCATCCATGTATTCTTGTACACCAGGGAAACTTTCTAAATACTTTTCAATAAATTCCGCTGCTGCTTTTCTTGTAATTCCTAAGTTTTGCGAAAGACCATAATCACTAATACCATACACAATTCCGAAGTTAACAGCTTTTGCTTGTCGTCTCATGTTAGATGTTACTTCATCTTTCCCAACACCAAATACATCCATAGCTGTTTTCGTATGAATATCCATGTCATGTTGGAACGCTTCAACTAATCCTGGATCATTTGCAATATGAGCAAGCACACGAAGTTCGATTTGTGAATAATCAGCCGCGTACATGATCCATCCTTCTTCTGATGGAACGAATGCCTGACGAATCTTTCTTCCTTCTTCTAATCGAATCGGGATATTTTGTAAGTTCGGGTCTGTTGAACTTAATCGACCTGTTTGCGTTAATACTTGATTAAAACGAGTATGGATTTTAGATGAATCTTCATGTACAACTTTCAATAAACCTTCAATGTAAGTTGAATTTAGCTTTCCTAATTGACGGTAATGTAAAATATTCGGAATAATTTCATGACGATCCATAAGTTTATCTAATACATCCGCCGACGTAGAATAACCTGTTTTCGTCTTTTTAATAACTGGTAAGTTTAAATTCTCAAACAGAATAACCCCAAGTTGCTTCGGTGAATTAATATTAAATTCTGTTCCCGCAAGCTTATAAATTTCCTGTTCCATTTCCTTTAATCTACCTGCAAGTTCTTCTCCCATATTACGAAGACGCTCCGTATCAACTTTTACACCTTTCACTTCCATATCAGCTAATACACGTGCAAGTGGTAATTCTAATTCCGTAAATAATTCATATTGCTCGTTCTTTTTTAATTCTTCTAAGAACGTTTGCTTTACATCATATAATACATGCACTTTACGAGCTACATGCTCCGCTACTACCTCTAGCTCCGGAACAGCACGCTTCGCACCTTTTCCGTAAACTTCTTCATCCGATTTTACGGCATGCGTTTCTTTCATTTTCGCTACAGTACGGAAATCTTTATCCGTATCAGCTGGATCAAGTAAATAAGCAGCGATTAATAAATCAAAGTCAATCCCTTGAATATCTACACCTTTCCACTTGAGAGCAACGATAGCACGCTTCGCATCAAATGTATGTTTTCTCATTTCTCCATTTGCAAGCCACTCTTTAAAAGCATCCGATTTAAGAGCAACATCGGCCGGAATGAAGTAACAACCATTTTCATTTTGAATACCAAAACCTTGAATATCGGCTTTATGATAATTATCTTCTTGCACTTCAACAATAAGCGCACTATCTTGCTGGAGCATTTCTTCTGTAACTTCTTCTACAATATCAAATGTAATATCATCTAATTCAGCTGGAGCCGTTTCCTCCGGCGTAACACCTAACTTATTTAAAAGGGATGTAAATCCTAAATTCTCGAACATTGGAATCAAATCGCTTGGTTCATACCCTTTATATTCCATATCATCTACATGCACAGTAATCGGTGCGTCTGTAATAATAGTCGCAAGTTCTTTACTCATAAGAGCTTGTTCTTTATTCGCTTCTAACTTTTCTTTTAATTTCTTTCCACTCACTTGATCTAAGTTTTCATATACTGCTTCTACCGTTTCAAATTGCGTTAATAATTTAATGGCGGTCTTCTCACCAACACCTGGTACACCTGGAATGTTATCCGATTGGTCTCCCATTAAACCTTTCATATCGATAATTTGCTTTGGTGATAAGCTATATTTCTCAAATAAAGCTTCTTTCGTATATTCATCTACTTCCGTAATCCCTTTGCGAGGAATACATACGAGTGTATTATCTGAAACAAGTTGCAGTAAATCTTTATCTCCTGAAATAACTTTAACATGAAACCCTTGCTCACTCGCTTCTTTCGCTAACGTTCCCATAATGTCATCCGCTTCATAATTTTCCAGCTCATAACGCGGTACATTGAATGCATCAAGCACCTCACGAATAAACGGGAATTGCTCTGATAACTCAGGTGGAGTCTTTTGACGCCCTCCCTTGTAATCACTATACGTTTTATGACGGAATGTTGTTTTCCCCGCATCAAACGCCACAAGCATATGCGTCGGTTTTTCTTCCTCTAGTATCCTCATTAACATCATTGTAAAACCATAAATTGCGTTCGTATGTATACCTTTGTCGTTATTTAAAAGCGGTAGTGCAAAGAAAGCACGATACGCGATATTATTACCATCTACTAATACGACTTTTTTTTCCAAACTACAAACCTCCCCATACATATTTGAAACGATTTTTCCCACAGAAAAAAACCGTTCCTGTCCTCTCTCTATATTAACATGACTAATAGAGAGAAGAAAAATAACGGTTTTTTTCTATCATATATAAACAGACTTACATTGGCATAAAGGGAAGTGACGAGAATAGCATAACTACTCTCGTCCAAAATTACTCCTTGGATGAAGGGGTTTTCATATATTATATTAACAGAGCTTTATTAATATTTAATTAAGCCATTGTTAATATATTGTAAATATCCTTCATCCTATTTTTCAGTAGCTGATTTTGGTAAAACAACTGTAAATGTTGTTCCTTCCCCAACCTCACTATCCACCGTAATCGTACCTTGATGCGCTTCAACTAAATGTTTTACAATTGATAAACCAAGACCCGTTCCACCCGTATTTCTACTTCTTGCTTTATCCACTCGGTAAAAGCGTTCAAAAATACGTGGAATTTCCTCTTTACTAATACCAATTCCAGTATCAGATACTTTTATATAAGCATTATATTTATCTTCTGCCAATTCAACAGAAACAACGCCTCCAGCCGGTGTATATACAATCGCGTTATTAATTAAATTAATAAAGATTTGTTTCAAGCGGCCTGGATCTCCAATAACGGAAACTCGTTTCAATCCATTCACTTGTAAAGAGATTTCTTTTTCACCCGCTTTATTATCAAGCACCATGTGAATGTCTTCAAGAATCCCCTTCATATCAACCGTACCCATATTTAATCTAAACCCTTGCTGCTCGATTTTTGACAAATCTAATAAATCTTCAATTAATCCTTGCATGCGCTCACTTTCTTTTAAAATGATATGTAAGAAATGTTCGCAGAATTTTTTATTATCCATCGCTCCGTCCAAGAGTGTTTCTGAAAAACCTTTAATAGAAGTAATCGGTGTCTTTAGTTCATGAGAAACATTCGCTAAAAAGTCTTTTCTTATTTGTTCTAATTTCTTCAGCTCAGTAATGTCATGGAATACGAGAACAATCCCTTTCCACTCATGGTTCGTCCCAATAATTGGCGCTCCATATACTTCGAAATGCTTTCGCTCAATACTAAGTGGCAATAACATTTGTTTACGCACTTTCACTTCTGTCATAAAAATTTCTTCCACAAGCTCAATAATTTCCGTATGGTGAAATGATTCATAATATAAACGGTCTAAATATTCTTCATCTGTTACGTGGAAAGTCTCCTTATAAGAACGGTTTACAAGGTTTATATAACCACGGCTATCAATTAAAATCATTCCACTTCCCATATTTTCAATTAATGTGTGCAAACGATCTTGTTGCATTTCTTGTTCGAGTGTCATCTCTTGTAAATTACGAGCTAAAATATTAATTGCTTTACTCAGCATTCCTGTTTCATCCGAATGACTTTCATATGCACGCGCTTTATAATTACCCTTCGCTAATTCAATCGCAACTTTCGTAACTGATTCAATCGGCCTAATATATTGTCCTGTAATTTTGACACCTAGGAATACAACTACAAGACAAGCAATGACAAATCCGATAATTAATAATCCCCACGTTTTTTGGTGAACGTCCCTCAAAGTATCAATTGTACTTTTCACCAAAATGTATCCTTGTTTCCCTTCTACATCATGGACGAACACAGCATGATAAAATTCATTCTTTTGATCTGTTTCTTTCGTAATGACTTTATTTTCTTTCTTTGCTGTTTCGGAAGAAAGTTCTTTAATCATCTCTTGACTAAAGGCAGATGGTTGCCCTCCGCTATATTGAACTTTCTTTTTTTCATCAACAAATATAATAGAAGCTGGTATTTTTTCTTCTAACTTTTCAAATACATAAGGCTTTTTTAAAACAGCATCAAACCCTTGCTCTTCTGCTAATACCGCAACATACTGTGTCTCTTTTATCATTCTCTCTTTAGCATGATCTATATAGTAGTTTTCAAATACAGTTTCTAATAATACACCTAGTCCAACTAAAATAAAAACGATAAGAGAAACAAATGTAAAAAGAAGCCTGGAACGAAACTTATTCATCCACTTTTGGCTCCTCTAATTTATAACCTAAACCACGTATCGTTTTAATGTACGTCGGTTTTTTCGTATTTTGTTCAATTTTATCGCGCAAATGGCTAATATGGACATCAACAATTCTTGTATCACCGGCAAAATCATAATTCCATACAGCACTTAATAATTGGTCACGAGTTAATACACGACTTTTATTTTTCGCAAGATAAACAAGTAACTCAAATTCTTTCGGTGTTAATTCCAGTTTCCTTCCTTGGAAGTACGCTTCATAAAACTCCGGTAAAATTTTAAGCTCTGCAATTTTGATGCTCTCTTCATCTGGCGATTCTGAAACTTGTTCTTCCTGCTGTAATTTCGTACGGCGCAAAATCGCCTTCACACGAGCAACAACTTCCCTTGGACTAAATGGCTTCGTCATATAATCATCAGCCCCAAGCTCAAGACCTAGCACCTTATCAAATTCATCATCTTTTGCTGTTAACATTAAAATCGGCGTCATAATACGCTGCAATCGTAATTCTTTACAAACTTCCATACCATCCATTTTTGGAAGCATTAAATCTAATATAATTAAATCTGGGCGTTCTGTAGTCGCTTTTTGAAGCGCCATTTCTCCATCCATTGCTGTAATAACTTCAAACCCAGCTTGTTGTAAATTAAATTCAATTAAAGTTAAGATAAATTCCTCATCATCAACTACTAAAATACGATTGTTCATTCTTTTCCTCCAAGTTATAGACTTGAAACCTTCTTCATCCTAGTATTTTCCCCGTTATTCTCATCATACTAGAAAACAAGGTCTCCCTCAATATAATTGTCTATTCATGGAGCTCGTTTGTACTAGAGTTTCGGGAAATAAAAGCAATCGTAACTTCATTCCCTCTATCCGGTCGCTATCCAAACTTTATAGATGAATCTATCTTTTTTAAATTCTTCTTCCGTATGAACTATAAACTCTCGATTTTGCGCTAGGAAAAACGAAAGAGCATACGCTATTTTATAATCTGGTGTTTCATATCCATCAAATACTTTCCCGTACATTTCATTCGCGATTGAATCGGCCCATACTTCAGCTTCTCTTATCGTTTCAAAAATAATGTCTTCCCTCTCCCATTTCACAGTTATATCACCCTTTCCAAACAAAAAGTAGCGCTAGCATACCCTTAATAAGAATATGACTAACGCTACTTTTATATCATTCTAACTTTCATTTTTTAAAAATTATCTAATGCTTTTTCCATAATGGAAACAGATTTAAAAGGTGGTGTTACTGTTAATGAACCTTTTACAACAGTTTCTCCTTTTTCATCATGAGCAAATACAAGCATATCAATTGTATGTTCCTCCTCTGAAACAGCCACAACTTCAAAGTGGATTTGTAACGTTTCATAATGGTGAACATGTTTCACGAACGTAAGGTCCTTCCTAGTAATATGACTACCTGGACCTGGTAAATATTTCGTAACCGCCGTTGTAATCAGCCCCGTTAGCATAATGCTTGGGACAATCGGCTTTTCATACGGAGTTTGGGATGCGTAATCATGCTGAATATATAATGGATTGGCATCATTCGTTAACCCTAAGTACAATAACAAATCTTTATCCTCAATTTTTTCAGTGATAGATAATTTCTCTCCTACTGTAATTTCATCCATTCTACGACCAATTTGAACTTTTTTCTTTAACATGTTACAACCCCCTCCGATTTTTTCACCTTATTATCCTACTAAAAGCGATACCTTATCCGAAATTTACTGTGATGAGGGCAATGTATAGTATAAGTCTATAGTTTCATTATAGGACACACCAAATGATAGCGTTTTCATATTATTTCAAAAAAACATTTCAATATATAGTAGAAAAAGATTCGGGGCCCCGAATCTTTTTCCACTTATATTTAATTATTAAACAAGAACTTTCATAACGTTACGTACAGATTCTACAGAGCGATCTAACGCTTCTTTCTCATCTGCAAGAAGTTCTAATTCAATAATTTTTTCAATTCCGTTACCACCTAGAATTACTGGTACCCCTAAGTAAAGGTCACTATAACCATATTCACCTTCAAGGTACGCAATAGCCGGTAATACACGGCGTTGATCTTTTAAGATTGCTTCTGTCATTTCAACTAAAGAAGCAGCTGGTGCGTAATATGCACTACCGTTTCCTAATAAGCCTACAATCTCACCGCCACCTTTACGTGTACGTTCTACGATTGCTTCTAAACGCTCTTTTGGAATTAATGTTTCTAACGGAATGCCACCTGCATAGGAATAGCGTACAAGAGGTACCATATCGTCACCATGTCCACCAAGAACAAATCCTGTAATGTCTTTCACAGAAAGGTTTAACTCTTGTGAAATAAATGTACGGAAACGAGCTGTATCTAATACGCCCGATTGACCGATAACGCGCTCTTTCGGGAATCCTGCTTCTTTAAATACAGAATATGTCATTGCATCAACTGGATTTGTTAATACAAGAATAATCGCATTTGGTGAATGTTTTGCAATGTCGCGCGTAATACTTTTCATAATTTTAGAGTTTGTTGCTACTAAGTCATCACGGCTCATACCAGGCTTACGCGCAATACCTGCTGTAATAACGACAACGTCAGAATCAGCAGTATCTGCGTAATCAGATGTACCAATAATGTTAGCATCAAAACCTTGTACTGGGCTCGCTTCTAACATATCTAACGCTTTCCCTTTTGTTGGATTTTCCAGCTGTGGAATGTCCACTAATACAACATCTGCAAGTTCTTTTTGTGCTAATAAGAATGCTGTTGTTGCTCCTGTAAATCCTGCACCGATGACTGAAACTTTCTTGCGTTTGATTGTCATAATTTACCCCCCGCTTTAATTATGCGTTTTTGATTATCGCTACATCCATGTTTTTAATAAGTTCATTAGCGAACTCAGAACATTTCACTTCTGTTGCACCTTCCATTAAGCGTGCGAAATCATAAGTTACTACTTTTGATTCAATTGTTTTCTCAACTGAATCAGTTACTAAATTCGCAGCTTCGTTCCATCCTAAGTGCTCTAATAATAATACACCAGAAAGAAGAACTGAAGATGGGTTTACTTTATCTAAACCTGCATATTTTGGAGCTGTACCATGTGTAGCTTCAAAGATAGCATGTCCAGTCACATAGTTAATGTTTGCACCAGGTGCAATACCAATTCCACCTACTTGTGCAGCAAGTGCATCAGAGATGTAATCTCCGTTTAAGTTCATTGTTGCAACAACATCAAACTCACGTGGACGAGTTAAAATTTGTTGTAAGAAGATATCTGCAATAGAATCTTTTACGATGATTTTCCCAGCCACTTCTGCGTCTGCCATCGCTTTATTCGCTGCATCTTTTCCATCTTTTTCAACAATGCGATCATATTCAGCCCAAGTAAATACTTTGTCGCCGAATTCTTGTTCCGCTACTTCGTAACCCCAGTTTTTGAAAGCACCTTCTGTAAATTTCATAATGTTTCCTTTATGTACTAATGTAACAGAAGAGCGTTTTTCGTTAATTGCATATTGAATTGCAGCGCGAACAAGACGCTTTGTCCCTTCCTCTGAAATTGGTTTAATACCAATCCCTGATGTTTCTGGGAAGCGGATTTTATTAACACCCATTGCTTCTTTTAAGAAAGCAAGAACTTTTTCTGCTTCTGGAGAACCTTGTGCATATTCAATTCCAGCGTAAATGTCTTCTGTATTTTCACGGAAAATAACCATATCAGTATCTTCCGGACGTTTTACAGGTGAAGGAACACCTTCAAAATAACGAACTGGACGTAGACATACATATAAATCTAATTCTTGACGAAGCGCTACGTTTAGAGAACGAATACCACCGCCAACTGGAGTTGTAAGTGGACCTTTAATTGCGATTAAATATTCACGAATTAAATTTAAAGTCTCTTCTGGTAACCACTCGCCTGTTTGGTTGAATGCTTTTTCCCCTGCAAGCACTTCTTTCCAAACGATTTTCTTCTCACCATCATAAGCTTTTTCAACTGCTGCTTCTATTACGCGAGATGCTGCAGCCCAAATATCAGGACCAATTCCATCTCCTTCGATAAATGGAATAATCGGATTGTTTGGTACATTCATAACACCATTAGTTACAGTAATTTTTTCACCTGTTGTCAATGTGATAACCCCCATGTTTGAAATTTCATATGTATGAAACTGAGGGAATAACCCCTCAGTTCAAACCGTTAGTCAAATTTAAATATTCTAATCATTACATCTTCCCAAAAAAATCAGACTTTTGAAAGCGTATTTTCACTATCAAAATAGTGTTTTTCGCTTATCGTTGCGCTAGCGGAACGTACACTTGATGTGTCGGTCCATCATAATCAGCACGCGGACGGATTAAACGGTTGTTTTCATATTGTTCTAGAATATGAGCTAACCAGCCTGACATACGGCTAATTGCAAAGATAGGTGTAAATAAGTCATGGTCAATTCCTAAACAATGGTATACAGAAGCTGAATAGAAATCAACATTTGGTGGAAGACCTTTTTCTTTTGTTACAATGTCTTCAATTTTGATAGACATATTATACCATTTGTCTTCTCCTAAAAGCACGCATAATCTCTTAGACATTTCGCGTAAGTGTTTCGCGCGTGGATCACCATGCTCATATACGCGATGACCAAATCCCATAATTTTCACTTTATTTTGAAGAGCATTATGAATATATGATTCTACATTTTCTTCTTCGCCAATTTCAGTTAACATCTTCATTACATTTTCATTTGCCCCGCCGTGAAGAGGACCTTTTAATGCACCGATTGCTGCTGTAATACCAGAATACACATCTGAAAGTGTAGCTACGCAAACACGTGCAGTAAATGTAGAAGCGTTTAACTCATGATCGGCATGAAGTACAAGTGCCTTATCAAAAGCCTCAATTTCAACTTCATTTGGCTCACGATCATTTAACATGTACAAGAAGTTTGCAGCTAATGATAGATCTTTTCTTGGCTCAACAACATCTAAACCTTTGCGAATTCTTGCATAAGCCGCAATTAAAGTTCCGACTTGAGCCTGTAATTTAACCGCTTTCAAATAATTAGACTTTCCATCCATTATTTCAGCGCTCTCATCATATAATGATAGCATGGAAATCGCAGTTCGTAAAACCGACATTGGGTGCGCGATTTTTAAATCTACTTGTTTCAAATATGTTAAAATCTCACCTGGTACTTTATAGTATTCAGATACTGTTCCACTAAATTCCGCTAGTTCTTTTTCGTTAGGAAGCTTGCGGTGCCATAATAAGTACACTACTTCTTCGAACGTAGCATTCTCAGCTAAATCATCAATATTATACCCAACATAAGTTAATGTATCATCAATAATAGAGCTCACAGATGATGTTGTTGCTACTACCCCTTCTAAACCTCGAATAACAGTCATGACATTCTCTCCTTTTCCTGAAAATTCTCCCAACCTTGCTCCTTATATCTATTTGCTCCCCCTTATAAATTATGAACGCTCGTTCACTCTTTAGGCAAGCAAAATGCACGTTCATGCAAATTTATTGCGATGTTCCCCTCTTATTGTCCATTGCTTACATGGAAAGCATGAGCGTGAATGTCTCCCCGAATCCTCACGCTCAGAACAACAAGTTAGTGAGGAAAATGAATTCCGAAGAGTTTATGATAAAAACAACATAAAACAATATCATTATAAAATTGTTTTATGTTGTTTTTATTTTATCTGGTGTAAATTCTCTGCTGTTATGTAACTTTTCAAAGTTTCTAATCCTATTATAAACAATTATCTGACTTTTGTGAACAGAAAGAATTCAAAAATTTTATATTACTATAAAATTCCTCATTTAAACATCTGTATAATACTCATAACTGCATAGGCAATTCCAGCCCCAATTAATGGACCTACAGCAACTCCATTAAATAAAGCTACAGCTATAATTGTCCCAAAAACAAGTGCGGTTGTAATATGTGGGTCCGTCGTCAATAATTGTACGCCGCCTTTCGCTAACAAAGCGACCGCCACACCTGAGGCTAAAGCAATCCATGCATAATACGATTTCGCTGCTTCTCCGAGTTGTTTAAAGCCTATTTCTCCTGTCGCAATCGGTACGAGCACCGCTATTGTAATGACTGTTACACCAAGGTTAATCCCTTTCGTTTGTAGATAAGGAAAGACTTTATCTCCTAAAAACGTAAACTTCAATAAAAATAACACTCCAACAGCTACAGTAAGCGATTGGTTTTTAGCAATTAGTCCTATAATAAGTAGTATGAATAAAAATAACGTTGACTGACTAATCATGATTACACTTCCTTTCTGAAAATAATGAACTCGCTTCCAAACAAAAATACCTTTAAACCTATCGTTATACATGCTATATCGATGTATATGCAACAATAACCACTTCATTTTTTTCATATTTTAAAATGACAAACTGAAACTCTAACCATCAAAAATTTAAGCATGTATACATTTTTAAAAACGGTCGTCTCTCCTTTCTTTTCTATTAAGAAAAAGGTAAAATAAAAAGAAGAGAAAATGAAGTTTTTACCATATAGTAGAAGCATCAACACCAAGCTTTTCCGGTCACTCATATACTGAAAAGGCAGGAAAAATCCATCATTCCACTATAACATAAAGTGAAACTTTGATCAGTGAATCTCACTAGTTATAAGTTGAACGAATTAGGATAATCCAAATTGGAATGGGAGGTATACATCTTTGAACCGAAACTTACTATATATGATATTACGACTCATATTTGTCATTGTAGCAACGGTAGTTGGGTTCTATGCATTGCTGTACATGTCAGGCCTTATCTACCCTTTTATTATCGCTTTTGCATTCGCTTATTTGATTAATCCTGTCGTCAATTTCCTTAATCAAAAACTACAATTCCCTCGCGCATTAGCGGTACTCGTTAGCTTAATTCTCGTATTCGGAGCTATCGTTGGACTTGTTACATACCTTGTAACTGAAGCAATATCTGCCACAACGTACTTACTACAAATTGTTACAGTAAAGTTTCCAGATATCGTTGCATTCGCCCAACAATTTGCACTTAATCATATTATGCCTCTCTATGATGATTTAATCTCTAAATTTAATCATCTCGGAGAACCACAGCGATACACTATTACACAAAACATTCAAAACTTAGGCACCGAAGCAACGACACAAATGAAAGAACTTTTAACCGCCATTATAAGTGGGTTAACAAATTTCATTAGTGCATTACCAACAACTTTAACTGTCCTTGTCTTCGTCTTATTAGCCACCTTCTTCATTAGTTACGATTGGCACCGTCTTGCTCATAAAGTAAGAAAACTTCTACCTAATCGTTTGCATGGATACGGAAAAACTATTTTTGTCGATTTAAGAAAAGCTTTGTTTGGTTTTGTTAAAGCGCAACTTACACTCGTATCTATGACAACTATCATTGTACTAATCGGCCTTTTAATATTACGCGTGCCATACGCAATTACTATCGCGATTATTACAGGGGTTGTAGATTTACTCCCGTATTTAGGAACTGGAGCCGTATTCGTTCCTTGGGTTATATACGTATTTTTCACAGGCGATACTGCATTCGCCATCGGTCTTCTCATCCTATACATCGTCGTGATTGTCCAAAGACAAATCATGGAGCCAAAAGTACTTTCATCTAATATTGGACTAGATCCATTAGCGACACTCATCGCTCTATTTGTCGGCTTTAAGCTCTTTGGTTTTTTAGGATTAATCATCGGTCCAGTCATATTAGTACTACTTAATACATTACACAAAGCTCATGTATTCCACGACTTATGGAAATTCATTAAGGGTTCACCATCAAAATAATATTTCCTAATTCATACACAATAAAAAATCAACTGTAATCAGTGGGAAATTCCCACTGATTATTCACTGTACTTTTTTGTACTACCTACATCTATAAGAGAATTTCCTAAAAAAGGATAATCCTCTTATTTTTTTGCATGAAAACGCATATTTTAGGGGAAAAATACATTTTTATTCTATATATTTCATAATTATTACTTACATTTATTACTTTTTATGTAAATGAATAAATATACAAAATAAGGCAGGTGAACCCTTTAATCAGTAATTTTTCTTCTCCTGTCTAACTTCTGCTCACTAGTCGAATCTTATTACAAGCAAAAAACATCATCCTAATGTAACACTTTTCATTCACAAGAACCCTCTGCATCCTATCGCTTAATAACTAACAAAAATCCAACCCGAGCAGGAAGCTAACAATTGACTATAAGTGGCAAATAAAAAAATAACGCGTAGATCGCTATAATCTACGCGTTATTTCTGAACAATAATAGTAGTTCTCTTTCTAAATTTCCAATCAATCCACTTCATAACAGCCGGCTTCAATAAAGCCCTCGTTATAGGAACAACAAAGATAAAACCTATTATATCCGTCACATATCCAGGCAGTACTAAAAGAATACCTCCTACGAATATAAAAATACCATCTAGAACCGCATCACCCGGCATTTCTCCTCTATTTAACCTAAATTGAATCTCTCTAAGTACTTTAAACCCTTGTCGTTTCGCCAAATATACACCCACAATACCCGTAAATGCAATCATAGCGAACGTAGACCATAAACCTATTACATGACTCGACCCTATTAACACCGTAATCTCAATCGCCGGCACTAAAATAAGTAAGAACAGTAACCACTTCATAGCTCGCACTCCTTCACATTTCATTTAAAAGGTTTGAAAGTATCACCCTTGCAAAACCCCTTATAAGCCCCTTAAAACGCCCATACAAGCTTCATAAAGGACAAATAACCCTCTTCCACTAAACGTTATAATAAACGTTTTTCAAAGCGATTTCAGGTATTTAAAGCTACCTCTATCCTTTTTTGTGTAAAAAAAAAGAGAAGGACTCCGATCCTTCTCTCCGTATTACTTCTTATAGCACTTCCGCATGTCCATTATAAACAATTCCGCGTGCTGCATCAACTGTTACTTCTTGGCCATTTTTTAAAGTTGTTGTTACGCCGTTTACACCAACGATAACAGGAATACCGATTGATACACCTACAACAGCTGCATGGCTTGTTAGACCGCCTTCTTCTACAACTAGAGCAGCAGCTTTTTCAATTGCAGGAATCATATCTTTATCTGTGCTTGTTGTAACAAGGATATCACCTTTGTTTACGTTCGCTACAGCTTCAGCAGCTGTTTTCGCTACAACTACTTTACCTTTTGCAGATTTACGACCGATCCCTTGCCCTTTAGCAACTTTTTCACCAACAACGTGGATTTTCATTAAGTTTGTTGTACCAGTTTCAGCAACTGGAACACCAGCAGTGATTACTACAGTATCTCCAAGTCCGATTAGACCCGCATCCATACCTGTTTGAATTGCTGTATCTAACATTTCGTCAGTAGAAGCTGCACGTTTCTCAGACATAAATGCTTGAACACCCCAAACAAGTGCAAGACGGCGTCCTACTTGCTCGTCAGATGTTACAGCTACGATTGGAGATTTCGGACGGTATTTAGAGATCATTTTCGCAGTATGTCCACTTTCTGTTGGAGCTACGATTGCAGCTACATCAAGAGCAAGTGCTGTATGCGCAACAGATTGGCTAATTGCATCTGTAATTGTTGGAGTGAACTCTTTAATACGTTTTTTGAACATATCTTCGTATTGTAATGATTTTTCAACACGTACTGCAATGTTCGCCATCATTGTTACTGATTCTACTGGGTATTGACCCGCTGCAGTTTCACCAGAAAGCATGATTGCATCTGTGCCATCGAAGATTGCGTTTGCTACGTCACTTGCTTCCGCACGAGTTGGACGTGGGTTACGTTGCATAGAATCTAACATTTGTGTTGCAGTAATAACTGGTTTGCCTAATACGTTACATTTTTTGATTAGACGTTTTTGTACTAATGGTACTTCTTCTGGTGGAATTTCTACACCCATATCACCACGAGCAACCATTAAACCGTCAGAAACTTCTAAGATTGAATCGATGTTGTCGATACCTTCTTGGTTTTCGATTTTCGGTATAATTTGGATGTATTGAGCGTTATGCCCTTCTAATAATTCACGAATTTCTAATACGTCAGATGCTTTACGTACGAAAGATGCTGCGATGAAATCAACTTTTTGCTCGATACCGAAAACGATATCTTGCACGTCTTTTTCAGTGATACCAGGAAGCTTAATGCTTACGTTTGGTACGTTAACACCTTTTTTATTTTTTACAGTTCCGCTGTTTAATACTTTTGTACGGATGTTTCCGTCAGCTTTCTCGATTACTTCTAGTTCGATAAGACCGTCATCGATTAGAATACGAGAACCTGGATCAACATCATCATAAAGACCAGCATAAGATACAGAGAACTTCTCTGCAGTTCCTAATACTTGTTCAGTAGAAAGAATTACTTCTGCACCTGTTACAAGCTCAGCTTGTCCGTCTACGAAGTCATGTGTACGGATTTCTGGACCTTTTGTATCAAGTAAGATACCAACTGTTTTACCAGTTTTCTTTGAAGCTTCACGAATATTTTTAATACGAGCTCCATGCTCTTCATGGCTACCATGAGAGAAGTTTAAACGAGCAACGTTCATACCCGCTTCCATTAATTGCTCTAATTTCTCAATACTTTCACTAGCAGGACCTATAGTACATACAATTTTAGTTTTACGCATATTGCACCTCCGAAAATTATGAAACCGTTCCCAAATACAAGGCATTAAGCCAATTAGATAGATAATTCTTTAGATAATTGATACATATCTTTATCGATTGTATGCTTTTGAGCTAACGCTTCGATAATGTCATGATCAACAAGTTTATTATTTTGAATACCAACACAACGTCCGCCATTACCAGCAATTAATAATTCAACTGCTCTTGCGCCAAGACGACTAGCTAATACACGGTCTTGTGCACTTGGTGATCCACCACGTTGTACGTGACCTAATACAGTTACACGAGTATCAAAGCTTGTTGCTTCTTCAATGTGCTTACCGATGTCAATTGCACTTCCAACACCTTCAGCTACAACGATAATACTGTGCTTTTTACCACGTTCACTACCGCGTTTTAGACGAGCGATAACATCATCCATGTCATACTTCTCTTCTGGAATTAAGATAGTTTCTGCACCATCAGCTAAACCAGCCCATAATGCGATATCTCCAGCGTGACGTCCCATTACTTCGATAACATATGTACGTTCATGAGATGTAGCTGTATCACGGATTTTATCAATTGCATCAATAACAGTATTTAAAGCTGTATCAAAACCAATTGTGAAGTCTGTTCCAGGGATATCATTGTCGATTGTACCTGGTACACCTACACATGGGAATCCTTGCTCAGTTAATTTTTTTGCGCCTTGGTACGAACCATCTCCACCAATAACGACAAGTCCTTCAATACCATGTTTCTTTAATTGCTCGATTCCTTTTAGTCGTACTTCTGGGTCTTTAAACTCAGGACATCTTGCTGTATATAATTTTGTACCACCACGGTGGATAATATCGCCAACAGAACCAAGTTCTAATTTTTCAATATGACCAGAAATTAAACCAGCGTATCCATGGTAAATACCATATACTTCAATATCATGGAAAATCGCTTTACGAACAACTGCACGAATGGCAGCATTCATACCAGGTGAATCTCCACCACTTGTTAATACACCAATACGTTTCATTTGTACTCACCTCATAAAGATTATTTGCCTTATAATAAAATAACACGAAAAAATACAAAAACACAATGGAGAAGATGTGTCTTTTCATAATAAAAACGTGCATTCGCGAAGAGGAACGCACGCTTTTCTTATTTTATCCCAATGGAAGCGTTTGAAAACGAAACTTGCCCAATTTTCATATATTTTTCATAACGTTTTTCGATTAATTCATCTTTCGAAATTCCGCTTAATTGTTCAAAAGTTTTCTTAAACATTAAATCTATATTTTCTGATTGTTTCAAAATATTACGATGTGCTCCGCCTTTTGCCTCTGGAATAATTTCGTCAATTACACCTAATTCTTTCAAATCTAATGCTGTAATTTTCATCGCTTCTGCAGCTTCTTTTGCTTTACCAGCATCTTTCCAAAGAATCGCCGCCGCACCCTCTGGTGTAATAACAGAATAAGTGGAATTTTCCAGCATATGAATGTAATCTCCTACTCCAAGACCTAACGCACCACCGCTACCACCTTCACCGATAACGATACAAATAACAGGTACAGTTAAACCCGCCATTTCAAATAAATTACGGGCAATTGCCTCACTTTGTCCACGTTCTTCAGCTGCTTTACCAGGATAAGCTCCCTTCGTATCGATGAAACAAATAATGGGACGACTAAACTTTTCCGCTTGTTTCATTAGACGCAGTGCTTTTCGATATCCTTCTGGATGAGGCATCCCAAAATTACGACGAATATTTTCTTTCGTATCTTTTCCGCGTTGGTGCCCAATTACAGTTACGGGCATCCCCTTATATTTCGCAATGCCGCCGACAATCGCTGCATCGTCGCCAAATAGGCGATCTCCATGACATTCAAAAAAATTAGTAAATAAGTGCTCAATATAATCGAGCGTTGTCGGTCGTTCTGCATGACGAGCAATTTGAACACGGTCCCATACTTTCATATTGCCGTATATATCTTCCTCTAGTTTTTCTAGCTTGTCTTCCAAAATACGAATCTCCTCACTGAAGTCCATCTGGCTGTTTTTCGTATAGTCTTTCAGTTCACGAATCTTATTTCTTAGCTCAACAACTGGTTTTTCAAATTCTAGCTCTGCCATACAGCCATTTCCCCCCCTTGATGAACTTCTAAAATCTTACGGAGTGATTCTCTCATATCATCACGATGCACCACCGCATCTAATTGACCGTGCTCTAGTAAAAATTCTGCCGTTTGGAAATCTTCCGGTAGTTTCTCACGCACTGTTTGTTCAATTACGCGTCTACCAGCAAATCCGATAAGTGCACCTGGCTCTGCAAGATTGTAATCACCAAGTGAAGCGAAACTCGCTGAAACCCCGCCCGTCGTTGGGTGAGTCATAACAGAAATAAATAACCCTCCTGCATTACTATGCTTTTTCAAAGCTACGCTTGTTTTTGCCATTTGCATTAAACTTAATATCCCTTCTTGCATACGAGCACCACCCGAAGCAGTAAAGATAATAAATGGAACTTGTAAGTCGTATGCCTTTTCAACCGCACGGGCAATTTTCTCTCCTACAACAGAGCCCATGCTACCCATTCGAAAACGAGAATCCATTACTGCAACAACAACAAGCATGTCATCAATTGTTCCTTCACCAGTTACAACCGCTTCATTCAATTTAGTCTTCTTACGATCGTTTTCTAGTTTCTCTTCATATCCCGGAAACTCAAGTGGATTTAGTGAAACCATCTCTTTGTCATACTCACGAAATGAACCTTCGTCCAATATACTATCAAGGCGTTCCCATGCATTCATCGGATGATGATATCCACAATTCACGCATACTTTTAAATTTTTAAGAAGCTCTTTCGTATACATGATTTTTTTACATTTCGGACATTTTGTCATAACGCCATCTGGTACATCTTTTCGTACTTGTTCTGAAGGTATTGCAGCGTACTTTTTCTTTTTCACGAATAAATCTCTTAGCACAATTTGACCCCCTTCATTGAGAGCTAAGGTTAGCGTAAGAAGAAAATGGGGCTAACACCAATGTTTGATGTTAGCCTTATCTTCTCAATCTGTCTAATAACCTCTCTCTTTACGTTTAACTTTAACCGCTATGCGGTAGAATGTTTGTCATAACGTGTCATGGTCATTTCGACAAATTTTATACATTACGAGTGAAACTGTATATTCTCTACTAATTCATCGTAAATTTTTAACGCATCATTTTCTTGTTTCACTTCCAAAGTAGCATAAAGCTTTCTATACATTTCGATAGAATCTCCTGAAACTTCACAAGAAAGAGTTGCAACGTAATCATTTACGATCATCCAAATGCGATAGAGTAAATAATTATTGAATTGTTCAATAAGTGTTTTAAAGAACGTTTGATGAAGCACCGGAATTGAGCTTTCATTTTCTTCAAGCACTTGGTGTAATTTACTTAGTACTTCAGAAAACGTTTCTTTCGGTAAATTACATACAAGTCGAATCATATCTTTCTCAAGCAATCGTTTTGTTTGTAATAAATCACGAATTGTTTTCTCATCTTGCAGCAAGAACGGAGCAATTAATTGTACAAGACCGTTATCGTAAAAGTTTCGAATAAACGTTCCCTCACCACGTCTCGTTTCAATTAATCCTACCAGTTCTAACGCACGTAATGCTTCTCTTACAGAGGAACGTCCAACATTTAAGCGTGAACTTAACTCACGCTCAGATGGCAAACGATCCCCTGCTACTAAACAATCCTCTTCCATAATGGAACGGATTTTTTTTACAATTTCGAGATATACTTTTGTATTTGATGATGTCAATGGAAATTCCTCGCTTATTCTTTACCAATCAGCGCTAATTGTTTTGTTTTCTCAGCGACTTCATTTGGATCTACTTGACGGCGAGCTACTCCTGTCTCCATTGCTGCTTTCGCAACGTAAGCCGCTACTTGAGGCGCTACACGCGCGTCAAATGGTGCTGGAATGATATGATCTGCATTCAACTCATCCTCTGATACAAGCTCTGCAATGGCCTGTACAGCTGCCATCTTCATTTCTTCATTAATTTGTGTCGCATGTACATCAAGTGCACCGCGGAAAATACCTGGGAACGCTAGTACATTATTTACTTGGTTCGGGAAGTCAGAACGACCTGTTCCAACAACAGCTGCGCCCGCTGCTTTTGCCAATTCTGGCATAATTTCTGGAACCGGATTCGCCATTGCAAAAATAATTGCATCGTCATTCATTGTACGAACCATCTCTTCAGTTAATGCACCTGCTGCAGATACACCAATGAATACGTCCGCACCTTGTAAAACGTCAGCTAAAGAACCTTCTATACGACTCTTATTTGTATATTTTGCAACTTCATCTTTCACCGAATTCATACCGACAGGACGACCTTCATAGATTGCACCTTTACGGTCACACATAATAACGTCACGTACACCATAGCGATATAAAAGTTTAATGATTGCAATACCTGCTGCACCTGCACCATTTGCGACAACTTTAATGTCAGACATTTTCTTTCCAACTAACTTCAGCGCGTTCACAAGGCCTGCTACTGTTACGATAGCTGTTCCGTGTTGATCATCATGGAATATTGGAATGTTTGTCTCTTTTTTCAAACGTTCTTCAATAACGAAGCAGTTTGGCGCTGCGATATCTTCTAAGTTTACACCGCCAAAAGTTGGCTCCATTAATTTTACAGTTTCAACAATTTTATCTACATCGTTTGTATTTAAGGCAATCGGGAATGCATCTACACCAGCAAAGCTCTTGAATAATACAGCTTTACCTTCCATTACTGGAAGAGATGCTTCAGGTCCAATGTTACCAAGACCAAGTACAGCCGTTCCATCTGTCACAACTGCTACCATATTTCCCTTCATTGTATATTCATATACCTTACTTTTATCGTCATAAATTTCTTTACAAGGCTCTGCAACCCCTGGAGAATATGCAAGACTTAAATCTTTTGCATTTTCTACTTTTACTTTTGATACAGTTTCTAATTTTCCTTGATGCACTTTATGCATGTGAAGTGCTTCTTCACGAAGTGTTGACAAACTATCCACTCTCCTCAAATTATGCTTGCTGATATCAATTTCTCCAAGTGGTCTGACCACGAACACTACTACTATAATAATCGAAGTGTAGGGAGATTGTCCATTATATTTTCACAACGACATTTTCGTCACCGACAATTTCACGAAGTGCTCCTAGACATTCTTCACTTGGATGAATCGATAAACTTCGAGATAATTGTACCATTTTATGTTCCTTTTCATAATAAATTAGTACTTTCGTAAAACCTGAATAATCAAACAATATTTTCGTAACTTGATTTACAAGCTTTTTTTCATATTGAGACGGCAATTTCACGTAAACAGACGCTTCTTTCATCCCTTCATAAACATCCATTTCTTCTAGCGGATATAGTCCATTCACGATCCATTGCAACTTATGATTTCTTTGCTCGATCGTACCATCAACTAAAACGATTGCACCTTCTTGTAACCTGTCTGAAAAATGTATATACGTTTCTGGAAAAATAACGGCTTCCATTTCATCATTTTGATCACAGAATGTAATAAACGCCATCTTTTGCAACTTTTTCGTACGAATAACTTTCACACTTGTTATATATACGATCGCTCTTTGTACTTTTTTCTTATGTCGCATCGCCTGAGCAAGAGATGGAATTTCTAATTCTTTTCCTAGCTCCGCATACTGCGCTGTCGGATAGCTAGATAAATAAAAACCGAGTGCTTCCTTCTCTTTATTTAACTGTTCAATAAAGGATAGCTCTTCTCCTTGTACGTATTTTGATTTCGGAACAGCATCCCCTAAATCAAAATCACGTGCAAGGTTTGCATACTCCAACGCTCCTTTAAGACTTCTCCATAACGTCGTCCTCGAAACACCAAAACCGTCAAAACAACCAGACCAGACAAACGCTTCTAAATTTCGCTCTGTTACAAATTTTGATGGCATACGAAGACAAAACTCAAATAAATCTTCGAACATTTTTTCCTCTCGTTCTTCGAGTAATGCCGTCACGGTAGCCATTCCGATATTCCGAATCGAAAGTAAACTATATCGAATCGCATTCCCTTCTATTTGGAAGTTGTAACCACTTCTCTGAAGAGACGGCGGTAAAACGTGAAAACCTTTCCGCTTCGTTTCTCGTACATACTGCACAATCTTATCTTCATTTCCAATTGCACTTGATAATAACGCAGTCATAAATTCCAGCGTATAATTTGCTTTTAAATATGCAAGCTGATATCCGATCATACTGTAAGCTACAGCGTGACTTCGGTTAAAACCGTAATTCGCAAATCTTACAATTAAATCATAAATTTGTTCTGAAGATGTCTCATCGTATCCGTTTTCCAAACAACCTTGAACAAAATGCTTACGTTCTTGATCTAAAATATCACGATTCTTTTTACTCACTGCACGGCGCAGCAAATCCGCTTCTCCAAGCGAAAATCCAGCTAACTTCGATGCGATTTGCATAATTTGTTCTTGGTATACAATTACGCCGTATGTTCTTTCTAAAATCGGCTTTAAATCCGGATGTAAATATTCAATTTGTCTTTTCCCATGCTTCGATTCAATAAAGGTTGGAATTTGTTCCATCGGTCCTGGTCTGTATAACGAGTTAACAGCGACTATGTCTTCAAATTCATTCGGTTTTAACCCACGAAGTACATTTCGCATACCACCTGATTCAAGCTGGAATACACCTGTTGTATCCCCTCTTCCTAACAATTGAAACGTCTTTTCATCTTGCAGAGGTAAATTTCTTATATCAATTTGTTTCCCAGTTTTTTCAACAATAAATTTTATAATATTTTCAAGTAACGTTAAATTACGTAAGCCTAAAAAGTCCATCTTGAGCAATCCAAGTTCTTCTAATGCATCAGCTGGATATTGCGTAACATAAACATCGTTATGCCCTTCTTGAATCGCTACACTTCCCGTTAACGGTTCTTGGCTCATAATAACGCCAGCTGCATGAATAGACGTATGACGCGGTAATCCCTCTACACGTTTTGCAATTTCAAACACACGCTCATGTAACAGATTCCCTTGTATAAACTCACGGAGCGATTGCGATTCCTCATATGCATCTCTTAACGTTATACCAAGCTTTGATGGGATAAGTTTTGAAAATATGTCAATATCTCTTGGCAGGAGCCCCATTACACGAGCAATGTCTCTAATTGCGGCTTTCGCTGCAAGAGTTCCGAACGTTACAATTTGAGCAACACGAAGCTGACCATATTTATCTTTCACATATCGAATCATCTCATCACGTCTTATATCTGGAAAATCAATATCAATATCTGGAAGTGTCACACGTTCAGGGTTTAAAAACCTTTCAAATAATAATTCATATTCAATCGGATCAATATCTGTAATTTCCAATACGTAAGAAACGAGTGAACCAGCTGCCGATCCACGGCCTGGCCCAGTTAAAATATGATTTTCATGTGCATATTTCATAAAGTCCCATACGATGAGGAAATAATCGCTAAATCCCATACGAGAAATAACATTTAATTCATGATTCAAACGTCCTATATGCGCTTCTTTCGGCGTACCATAGCGTTTCTGCAAGCCTTCTTCACAAACACGACGCAAATACGTATCACTCGTCTCGTTAGATGGAACAGGAAATTTCGGTAATTGATTTACATGGAAAGGAATTTCTACTTGGCAACGTTCCGCGATTGTTATTGTATTTTGAACCGCTTCCTCAGCATGAGAAAATAATGCTCCCATTTCATCCGATGACTTTAAATAATACTGATCCGTTTTCATTCTCGGTCTATCTGGATCAGTCATTTTCGTTCCGCCTTCAACAGATAATAAACATTCATGAACAAGTGCGTCACTTTGATTAATATAGCGAACATCATTTGTTGCAACGACTGGAACGTTTACCTTATTAATAAATTCAGGCAGTTTTTCTTGTAAAAGCAGTTCATCTTGAATTGCATGATGCTGCAAACTTATATAAAAATTGCTGAACATATTTTGATACGTATGAGCTACTTCTTCAGCCTGACTCTCTTTGTCTTCTAATAATAGCTGTTCAATCTCTCCATCTTTCCCTGGTGAAATTGCAATTAACCCCTTCGCATAATGAGCAAGCCACTTCTTCGGGATACCTTCTTTTGACTTCGTCATAATGCTGCTAGAGATTTTTAATAAGTTTTGATAGCCTAGTTCATTCTCAGCAAGTAAGACGAGTGGATAAGACCTTTCTTCTTCTTCACTAAAAATAGAAGCTGTTAAGCCGATAATAGGCTGTATACCATTTTTCTTGCATGCTTTATAAAACGGAATAACTCCATACATAACATTTTCATCTGTAATGGCCAGCGATGAAAATCCAAGCTCTTTCGCCCGAATGACAAGCTCATCAATTTTACAAGCACTTTTTAATAAACTAAAAACGGTTTGACATTGTAAATGCACAAACTTCACTGTTGTACCCTCTCTTTACCTATGTGACTACTTTTATTATAGGTGATGAGGAAAGCGGAAATCAAAACATACTTCTCATACTTTGTCCATATATATGAAGAAGAAAGGGGAATGACGATGGATGTAAGAGAACATACTTTTTTCTCTCTGCTTATTATTAGTTATTTTATTGCCTTTGGAGTTATACTTGGTGGTTCATTAATAGGCGGATTTGGTGCATTTCTCATCGGAAAACCAACTCTAACTTATATTAATCAATTCGCCCAAAATTTAAGAATTTGGGCACTCGTTGCAGCAATTGGCGGAACGTTCGATACCTTTTATAGCTTTGAAAGAAGCTTCTTTGGCGGAGATATGAAAGATATCGTAAAACAAATTCTCCTTATTTTTTTTGCAACTGGCGGTATGCAAACTGGTCTTATTATTATTAAATGGCTTACACAGGAACATGTATGAGAGTACCCAGTGCCAATACAGCCAAAAGGTGGTATTTAGTTTTAGCTGGCGCTGCTGTTGGAGGAGTTTTGAGCTGGTTTGTTTTTTTGTACATATACGGTGTTTTTCAAGAAGAACAAACTAGTAAAATAGCAGAACAAAAAGAAATTATCGAAAAACAAGAAGCAAAACTCCACGTCCTTCTCGAAGACCAAGAGAAATTGAACACAGAAAATAAACGGCTCTTAACAATTCAAGAAATCAAAATAAAAATTATAAATCGAAAAAAATATGATTTAGACAATCTTACACTTGAAAACATGACCACTTCTATCCATAATGATCTCCAGCATCTTTTAACGAAAAACATTCAAAGCATCGCAAAAAATAAAGACCTGCTCAAAAAAGTCATCGAAAATAAAACGTACAAACATTACGATCGTATATACCGCTTTAAAGTAGACACAGTCTCTTTTGATACCGTACTTGAAATTAGTATTGATATAGAGAAAGAAAAATAAAAAAAAGGAGGGCTTCAGTGCCTCTCCTTCTCTTTCGTTCAACATACAATTTTTATCTACACAGCTCACGTAAATCAGCAAACAGGCGATCTGCTTCTTCCCAAGAAGATGCTTTTGCACCAGAAGCCATCGGATGTCCTCCGCCATTATATTGCATTGCTAACTTATTAATAACTGGTCCTTTTGAACGAAGACGAACACGAATAACATCATCTTCCTCTAAGAATAGAACCCACGCCTTTAATCCATCAATATTACCAAGTGCCCCGACAACACCAGATGCTTCAGTAGAAAGTACATCAAACTCTTCTAGTACCTCTTTCGTTAATTTAATGTACGCTGCACCTTCTTCTACCATCGTAAAGTTTTGTAAAATATAACCGTTTAAACGAGCAATTTTTTCTTTCGTTTTATACATTTCATTGTATAAATCTGTGAATTTTACATCCATGTCAACGAGTTCACTTACGTAACGAAGTGTTTTCGCTGTTGTATTTGGGAATAAGAAACGACCTGTATCCCCAACAATACCCGCTAAAATAAGACGAGCTGCTTCTTTCGTTATCTGTAATCCTTTATCTTTTCCATAACTGTAAAATTCATAAATCATTTCACTTGTAGAACTTGCTGTCGTATCCACCCACGTAATATCTCCGTACGGGTCTTCATTCGGATGATGATCAATTTTAATTAACATCTTTCCTTTTGCATAACGCTGATCACAAACACGCTCTTGATTTGCTGTATCACAAACGATAACAAGTGCATCTTCATATACACTATCTTCAATATCATCCATTACTCGTAAAAATGCTAAAGAAGGCTCGTTGTACCCAACCATATAAATATTTTTCTCTGGAAACGATTCTTGCAGAATTGTACCAAGTCCGCACTGAGAACCTAACGCATCCGGATCCGGACGTACATGACGATGAATAATAATTGTATCAAACTCTTTAATTGCTCCTAAAATTTGCTCATGCATATGTATAATCTCCTTTTTATTCAACTTCTTCATTTTATCCCGCATTAACGTGTAGTAAGACTCCCACCTCAAAAGTATTAAAAACAATGGGGCAAAATTAATTTGGAGCCTGAATGCACGTAAAAGCCCGATTGGTGAGGGCTAATAATTAGTACTTGGGATCTCCCCACACTAATTAAAGTTTCACTTTATCCCCCATTATAACGGAAAACATTTCATACATGCGAACAATTGCTTTATAATAAAAATTAGAAAGTTTAGATTTTTCTTTTTTCTAAATTGTTATTTTTATACCAATCGATGGGAGCGTGTATTATGCCAATATTCGTCTTTTGTATTATCATCTCATTTGTGTTGTACCTCTTCTACAAAACAAAGTTCTTTCGTACAAACCGTCCAATGGAGAAAGGTTGGCTCTCAGGAAAATCCGCAATGGCACTCGGCTTATTCGTCCTATTCTTTGGGATAAACCAATTCTTTTTAGAACTTTCAACTGCACGCATTATCGTTGGTGTTTTGTTTATTTTACTTGGCAGCGCGAGTACATTTAATGGATTCCGCCAATATAAACATTTTCTACCATTAGCAGTCAAAGAAGCCGAATCTTATAAAACAACGTAAAAAAGCATCAACATTGTGATGCTTTTTTACGTCCCTTCACTTTCAAAATCATATATGCAACAAACGCAGATGGTATATTAAAGGGATTACCTTGCACGTGAAAATGTAATTGTTCTTCTTCAAAAGACATCTGTTTGTATAGTTCTTGCTGAGATAATCCTGTTCGTTTCTTTTTTTCATTTAATCCTTGTAAGTATAAGTATTGAATTGGTATCATCACAAGGAAATAAAAGAGTGCGATACCACCAAAAAAGAGTAATTCTGCTGACATATTGCATCCCCTTCCGACATCCATTATCTTACAATCTAATTATATCATAGTATACATTCTAAACGAATTAATATTCTGTTTTTTCTAATTATACAATCATCTCTCCTTATATATATTTCCCGCTAAAACTCTTCCACATCTTTAGTAATAACTTCCAAACTCAATAAAACAAAAAAGATGGAACAAACCAAAGCGGTCTGCTCCATCTTTTTATTTATCGATCAACTGCACCATAAGTAATGCTTTCCCGACAACATTACCTTCATGATGCACTTCTACATCAATCTTACCAAATTTACGCCCAATTTCTAATACTTTCGGATGAACTGATACAACATTATCAATTTGAACTGGCTTTACGAAATAAATGGTTAAGTTTTCAACAATTAAATCGCTCTTCTTCTGCGCACGAATGACACGGTTTGTTGCTTCTGTCACAATTGTTGTGAATACACCGTAAGATAACGTCCCGATTGAATTCGTCATTTGTGGCGTCACTGAAAATTGATACAAATGCTCATTTTTCGCTTCTTTCGGCGTCATAAATTGGTTCGTTACAATGTCATCAATTGTTTCCCCAACTTGCGGTTGACGTTGAATCATTTGCAACGCCTGAAGTACATCTTGGCGACTAATGATCCCTTGCAATTTATTCCCTTCTTCCACAACAGGAAGTAACTCAATACCTTCCCACACCATCATACGTGCTGCAGCTGCGACAGACATTTTTCCGTTCACCGTAATTGGATGCTTTGTCATCACTTTATCAATTGGTGTTTCTTTCACGACACCAATCATATCTTTTGAAGTTACAATACCTAACACCTTTTTATTTTCATCAACAATTGGATAACGTCCATGCATCGTTTCTTCATTATACGCATGCCATTGCTGTACTGTATCATTTGGCTTTAAATATAACGTTTCTTCAATTGGCGTTAAAATATCTTCAACGAGTACAATTTCTTTCTTGATAAGTTGATCATAAATTGCACGGTTAATTAACGTTGCGACCGTAAATGTATCATAACTACTTGAAATAATTGGAAGCTTTAATTCGTCTGCTAATTTCTTCACATGGTCTTCCGTATCAAATCCGCCCGTAATTAACACTGCTGCCCCAGCTTCTAGTGCTAATTGATGTGCGTTCGTACGGTTACCGATGATAAGTAAATTCCCTGCTTCTGTATAGCGCATCATCGCTTCTAATTTCATAGCCCCGATTACGAATTTATTTAATGTTTTATGTAGTCCTTCTCTGCCTCCAAGTACTTGACCATCGACAATGTTAACGACTTCTGCATATGTCAGTTTTTCGATATTCTCTTTCTTCTTTTGTTCAATTCGAATTGTTCCGACACGTTCAATTGTACTAACATACCCTTTATTTTCTGCGTCTTTAATTGCACGGTAAGCTGTCCCTTCACTTACACTCAAATCTTTCGCAATTTGCCTCACAGAAATTTTATGCCCTACCGGCAGGCTATTAATATGTTCTAAAATTTGATTATGTTTGGTAGCCAAATGGTTTCACCATACTTTCTTTTCCCTAAATTCTTCATGTGTTGTATTTTCAGTATACTATATTTTCAAAACTGTTACACTCTCTCTTTATATGCCTGTACCATTTTTTTTATAACAAAATACCCCTTACATTCCACCAGTCATTCTATTACAACAAAGTAATGCTGTTGTCATCTCGTTCGATAGTTTGTCCACCCGATTCCATATACAATTAAGACAAGAAATGAAACAAAGGAGCGAATACATGATGAAAAAATTTTTAGAGGTTGTAGGTGCTGTATTTTTAGCTTTCGTAGATGGGAAAAAAGTTGCAATGGAGTTGAATGAAACACCCGAACAGCCACGTACAAAACGAGAAGAATCAGCTAAACAAATACAGACTTTAAAAACTGTACTACACACATAAAAAACCCTTCACTTGTCATTTCAAATGAAGGGTTTCTTTTTTATAGTGTAATACTTTCTCCAGCTTCTAATACTTTCCCTGTACAATTTTGTAGCTTTTCTACAAATTGATATGGATCTTGTTCAATAACTGGGAACGTATTGTAATGCATCGGTACAACTGTTTTCGCCTCTATCCATTTTGCTGCTAACACAGCATCTTCTGGCCCCATTGTGAAATTATCGCCAATTGGTAAAAATGCTAAATCAATATTATTCAGTTCTCCAATTAACTTCATATCAGAGAATAAAGCAGTATCTCCTGCATGATATACCGTTTTCTCCTCTGCTGTAAACAAAATACCAGCTGGCATACCTGTATATGTAATCGTCTTATTTTCTTCATCAATATAACTAGAGCCGTGGAATGCTTGAGTAAATTTCACTTTTCCAAAGTCAAATTCATGTGAACCACCAATATGCATTGGATGTGTATTTACACCTTGCCATCCTAAAAATGTCGCTAATTCAAACGGTGCCACAACGACCGCATTATTGTTCTTTGCTAACGCTACTGTATCCCCAACATGATCACCGTGTCCGTGCGATAAAATAATCGCATCAACTTTTACATCTTCAGCCTTTAAATCTGTTTTCGGATTTCCCGTTAAAAATGGGTCAATTAAAATAACTTTTCCATTCGTTTCAATCTTTACAACTGAATGCCCGTGATACGATACTTTCATCATTACATTCCTCCCCTATTCACATTCTCACTTTTTATTCTACATGATTTCTCAATTCCCTGTCTTTTCTAACATCGATTTACTTGTCATAACGCTTTCCTCCGATGTAAAGTTATATTTGTAATTAAATATCTCGGGGGTGCCAATCGATGAATGCTAGATTAGAAAATTTAATGCAATGGCTAAAAGAAAAAAACGTAGAAGCTGCGTTCTTAACTTCTACACCGAACGTTTTCTACATGACAAACTTCCACTGTGAACCACATGAAAGACTACTTGGTATGTTCGTATTCCAAGAAAAAGAGCCTATTTTAATTTGTCCTAAAATGGAAGAAGGCCAAGCGCGTAACGCTGGCTGGGCACATGAGATTATCGGATTTACTGATACGGACAGACCATGGGATATGATTGCAAAAGCAATTAAAGATCGCGGTATTGATGCAAATGCAGTTGCAATTGAAAAAGAGCATTTAAACGTAGAACGTTACGAAGAATTAACAAAGTTATTCCCAAATGCAGCTTTCAAATCAGCTGAAGAGAAAGTTCGCGAGCTTCGCTTAATTAAAGACGAAAAAGAACTTTCTATTTTGCGTGAAGCGGCTAAAATGGCAGATTATGCTGTTGAAGTTGGTGTAAATGCAATTAAAGAAAATCGTAGTGAGCTAGAAGTATTAGCAATTATTGAGCATGAATTAAAAACAAAAGGCATCCATAAAATGTCATTCGATACGATGGTATTAGCAGGTGCAAACTCTGCTCTTCCACACGGTATTCCAGGTGCAAACAAAATGAAACGCGGTGATTTCGTACTATTTGATTTAGGTGTAATCATTGAAGGTTATTGCTCTGACATTACGCGTACAGTAGCATTTGGTGATATTTCTGAAGAACAAACTCGCATTTACAACACTGTACTTGCTGGACAACTACAAGCAGTTGAAGCATGTAAACCAGGTGCTACATTTGGCGCAATCGATAACGCTGCTCGCTCTGTTATCGCAGATGCAGGTTACGGCGACTTCTTCCCGCACCGCCTTGGTCACGGACTTGGAATTAGCGTACACGAATATCCAGATGTAAAAGCTGGTAACGAGTCTCCATTAAGAGAAGGTATGGTCTTCACAATCGAGCCAGGTATTTACGTACCAAACGTAGGCGGCGTTCGTATTGAAGATGATATTTATATCACAAAAGACGGATCAGAAATCTTAACGAAATTCCCGAAAGAATTACAATTTGTGAAATAATAAAAAAGGTAGCGTGATTGCTGCCTTTTTCTATTTCTCTATTTCCGCTTTAAAACCATCTTCACTGTCATCCTTAATATGCCCTTTATATTGCCCCGTCCAACTTTTGCTCTCGCTAGAAAAAGTAACATACGAAAGCGAACAACTCCCTAAAAAGAAAATACTAATGAAAAAGAATAATGCTCTCTTCATAATGTCCCCCCATTCAAAAGCACTTATTTCTTGTCTATTTCTTCCTCTCATTATACTATTAATATACAGAATTTTCTAAAATAGGAGGTTTACATGTTAAAACAACAGTTAGAAGAAATTCGTGATAATAATTACGTAATCAATGGTGCTCTCAATATTGATTCTTTAAGTTCAAGTATGCTTCAACATATCGGTGTTACTGATAGCTATTTAAGGGACAAACTCATTTACTCTACTTTTTATCATCTAATCAAGAAGGACTATATTTCACACACCCACTTACAGAAACTATTATCAGAAAGCATCAGTGAAAAATATTTATTTTATAAGATTCATTCGGATAAAGACGATGCTGTATTTACCCGTGCATTTACAACATTATTAATCGCACTCATTATTGATGCTGATACAAATCATAATTTCTTATCACAGACTGATATTTTAATTGTAAAAGATCAATTGATTCTATATATGAACAATGAACATGATTTCCGTGGATATGTTCAAGACCACGGCTGGGCACATAGTATCGCTCATGCTTCTGATACATTTGAGGCGCTCGTTCGTAGTCCTAAACTGGAAACTTTATATTACGAAGAAATATTACAAACTTTATTAAACAAAGTTTGTGTCCATTCCATCTATTACAAATATGAAGAAGACGAGCGTCTCATTTATCCGATTGTCGCAATGCTACAAAATGGTCTAAAGGAAGAGGTACTCATATTAGCCCTTCATGATTTAGTAGCTCAATTACCCATCCAAAAACAAACATTACATATTAAATCGTACGAATACCTATACGGAAATATAAAATCTTTCTTACGCAGCTTATTTTTCAGACTACGCACACTGTCTATATGTGAAGAAACCGAAAGCGAAATTGAAAAATTATTACAAGAGCTTCCAAAATATTATTAAAAAAGAAGGCCACTCAAAAAGTGCCTTCTTCTATCTCACTAATATTTATTTGAAATTTCACGATCCAAACTGAGAAAAGGTGGACAAGAAACGCAAACACCATACATGCTCCGCTTAAAAAAGTTAATATAGGATGCGAATACACATGCCCTAATCCATAAGATGCTCCTACGAAAAACATTGTTATGTAAATATAAATTGCTCCATGTATTTGCCTCATATAAGCCTCCTTTTCCCATATTATAACATAAATTTTCTGATTATTCACATTAATTAATTGTGATCAATATTTCTCAACTGTTACGCCTCTTACAGCCGCCTTAATATATGGTGCTCCTTGTAAACCTTGTAAATCCTCTGTTTTCCCTGTTACGACTACACCGTATATTGGTAGGTCTTTTGGTTTCGTGTTTTTTATTTCTTTATAATATTGTTCAAAATAATCACTTGGTATACCTTCACTATTTTTTGCTAAATACTTCATTTGGTATAGAAATTCTTTTGAGTTTATTGTTATATCGTTTTTCATATCTTCTTTCACTTTTGAATAACTTCCTTCAAATCCAAAAACATTTTCATAATAAAAAGCACATCCATTTTAATGTACTTCTCACATATATTTTAATTTTTCAACATACAAATCAATTTTTTCGAAATAAAAACTTCCACTCATTTAAAAGATATATTCTCATAATATCTTTATGATTTAGTTGTCATAATAATTGAACGTGGATAAAATCCCAGCTTTTGATAAAACGATACAGCTTCATTTCCGTACACTACTATTAATTCAATGTCATCTACTTGCTTTTCTTTAAACCATTCCACTGCACTATTCATTAATTTCAAACCGTATCCGTTTCTTCGATATTTTTCATCAACAAATAAAACTTCAATCTTCCCACTTACGCTTTTACTATACGCTATACAAAAGCCTAATATATTATCTGTTTCTGACTCAATCAATAGTTCAATTCTATATTCTCCGTACTTGGAATTTTTTTTATAATCTTCAATACGTTCCTCAAATGTCATTCTTGGATAATCACCAGAAAAATATTTTGATTTACTGTTATGATATTCATGCAATTTATCTAATGAGTCTCTGATTATCTCTATTTCATCGAGAGTGATATATTTATGACTAATTCGCATCTTACAGCATCTCCAATAATATATATTTCACCAAAAAAGAGGATGGTTTATCTTTACAAAATACTACTCTATTATTTCATCACTTCTTTCACAACATCTTGAATCATAACGACTTCTGTTTTCATATCAACAGACGGTGTTTCTTCATCAATACATTCATACCAAAACGCTAAATGCTTTTTATCAATTTCATGATGAGAATTTTCGACAAGAGCCCCGCCTTCTCCTTGCACAGAATACCAATATAAGTACTCTTCTCCATCTCTTATTTCCCGGAAAATTGTCTCTACATACATCTTTTCGTCGTTTAATGTCAAAAGCACTTCTTTCATATTATCATTAAGAAGCTGCATCCATTCATCTACGCGATGGCTTTTACCTGGCTTGACTTTGAATCTTGTTAATTCTACATTCATCTTTTATTCCCCCATTTTCTTGCGGACAAACAAAACATATTCTACTGGATTATGGAAGCTTAATTTACTAGCTAATTTTTGTGAGGGAATGTTATCTACATTACAATCCCAGCATGGTGTAATATCGTTTTGCATGCAATGTTCAATGAAGTGTGTTGCGACAGCTTGGGCTAATCCTTTCCCTTGATGCGCTTCATGCGTTGCGATATCAATTTCAGCAAAACTATTCCCTCTAAATATTGAGACGCATTCAGCTATAATTATCCCATCTTGTTCTATACAACATCCAAAGCCATTATTCAAAAACACTTCTTTTGATCCCCAATATTCTTTGTAATAATCCTCTGTAAATTCATTACTTCGTTCTATATCACTTTTATCAATACGTTTAATTTCATATGTATTTTTGTTTAATTCTATTTTTCTATCTTCAAAAACTTCTCTTGGAAATTGAAATGTCATTCGTGGGATTTTCCGAAATGCATTACTAAAGCACTCTTCAATCATCATCTCCCACTCTTCACTTGAAGTGAACAGTGTAAATCGTTTCTCTGTTTTTTCAATGGCTGTTTTTATATACGAAAATAAATCTTCATTATAACTTTGGTCTCGAGTGTCACCAAACAAATAATAAATACCATTAGCGGTGACGATTAGTCCTGCTGTTAACTTCTCATTTATAAAAATCTCACCATTTATGTTTTGATTACAAACTGCATACGCAAAAGTTGTTGTTCGGTGGTTCCCTTCTAAAAGAGGAATTACTTTATCGTATTCTTCAATCTGTAACCTTCTCATACGCCCTCCACAATTACTGTATCCGCCTCTACATTTTCAAAACAAAGATTTACCGTTCTCTCCAATGCTCTCGTCCTATGAATTGTACCTGCTGGAATTAAAATAGAATCATTCGGCTTTAAAACGGCTGTCTCTCTATCTTGAAAATCGATAAGTAATTCTCCCTCTAACACAATAAATAATTCATCCGAATTAGAATGATAGTGCCAATCATATTCGCCAGTAAATACAGCGATTCGTAAGCAATGACTATTTACATTTGAAACGACGAAGTTTTTATGTTGGCCTTTAATATCTTTTGTTAGTTCTAATAGATTTACTGTTTCCATAGTTCTCCACACCCAATCCCCTCTATCGACTTTTATTTTCCGTTTAATTCCAAATTATCATAAAAATATACATCGCAACAAGCAATATTTCACGTAAAGTTTTGTTTACTTTTTGTAAAGTTTTATTTACTTATTACCTAAAAATGGATATTATGAATGTAACAAATTTACAAAAAGGAGACTTTGTATATTTGATTAAAAATAAGGTGAAACAATTCCGCGTCGTTAGAGACATCACCCAAGAGCAATTAGCTTCCTCTGTTCAAATTACAAGACAATCCCTCATCGCTATCGAGAAGAATAAATACAACCCAAGTTTAGAATTAGCATTGAAATTATGTGAGTTTTTCTGCTGTAAAGTGGAGGATTTATTTCAATTAGATAAGACTGGGGAGGAAAAAAATGAAAAATAATTTTATCCAAGGGTTTGCTTCGCATCTTACTATTTTAGTGTTAGGATCGGCCTTTCTTTATTTCAATAGTAGTGATGAAGAAAAGATTCGTTCTGTCCTTCTGTTCGCTAGCGTATACATACTCTTAGCCTTGGTACTATTAGTAGTGAAACGAATATTCTTTAAGAAAAAAAAGAAAGAGTCCGAGCAATACCCATTACCTGAGACAGATGAAAGAATTGAAAAAATGGGCTTAAAGCTTATGGCGCAAATTTTCGGTCTCTCTCATTTAATCGGCTCTGCGATACTATTTATTTTATATATTACTGACAAAAATTCGACGATACGAGTAGAGTATGCCCTGTATTACTTGTTTGGAATTCTTTTCTTCACAATGATGTTCGGCTTGAAAATTGTGAAGAAATTAGATAATTAGTTTAAACAAAAAGACCCTTCCTACAAAGGAAAGGTCTTTATTTTATTTCTATTATGATAAAGCAGGAGCTTTTTCAAGAAGCTCTTTTGCATCAGCGTATTGTAAGCTGTGCGCTTCTGCAACTGCTTCGAATGTTACGTAGCCATCTAATGTGTTAATACCTTTTAATAATGCAGTGTTGCCTAGGCAAGCTTCTTTGTAGCCTTTGTTAGCAATTTGTACTGCATATGGTACTGTTACGTTTGTTAATGCAAGAGTTGATGTACGTGGAACCGCACCTGGCATATTTGCAACTGCATAATGAACAACGCCATATTTTTCGTAAGTTGGGTTGTCATGAGTTGTAATACGGTCAGTTGTTTCGAAAATACCACCTTGGTCAATCGCGATATCTACAACGACAGAACCTGGTTCCATTGATTGAATCATTTCTTCTGTTACAAGTTTTGGCGCTTTTGCACCTGGGATTAATACTGCACCGATTACAAGATCAGATTCTCTTACAGCTTCTGCAATGTTATACGGGTTAGACATTAACGTTTTTACTTGGTTTCCGAAAATGTCATCTAATTGACGAAGACGTTCTGCACTTAAGTCGATGATTGTTACATCTGCACCTAAACCTACTGCAATCTTCGCTGCGTTTGTACCAGCTTGACCACCGCCGATAATTGTTACTTTGCCGCGTTTCACCCCTGGAACGCCTGCAAGTAAAATACCTTTTCCGCCTTTGTTTTTCTCAAGGAACTGTGCACCGATTTGCGCAGACATACGACCAGCTACTTCACTCATTGGTGCAAGTAATGGTAAAGAACGATTGTCTAATTGTACTGTTTCGTATGCGATTGATACCACTTTGTTATCAATTAATGCTTTCGTTAATTCTGGCTCTGGAGCTAAGTGTAAGTATGTGAATAAAATTAAACCTTCGCGGAAATAGCCGTATTCACTTGCAACTGGCTCTTTTACCTTCATAACCATATCTTGATTCCATGCTTCTTCAGCAGTTTCAACAAGTTTCGCACCAGCTTGTACGTATTCTTCATCTGTAAAGCCTGATCCTACACCTGATCCTTTTTGAACAAAAACTTCATGACCATTTTGTACTAAATGTACAGCTCCCGCTGGCGTCATTGCCACGCGGTTTTCATTGTTTTTAATTTCTGTTGGAATACCGATACGCATTATTAGTTCCCCCTTGAGTTATGAAATGACCCCTGAATCATTTTTTAAAGCGCTTTCTATGCTCTTATATTCTAACATAATATCTCAATATTTGACAAAAAAATAATACAAGTTTTCCGATAGATTTAATCTTACATGAAAGGACAGTATTATCCGTACCTCTCAGTATAAAGGATAAACTGTCCAATTATTCGAAACTTCACTTTATTTAATTTTATCGATGTCTATGAATAACATCAACAGCGCCTGTTACTTCAATAATCGTGCCAGTAATCATATCAGAATCGTCCTCACATAAAAACGAAATGGTTCTTGCGATATCTTCCCCTGTTCCAGATCTACCAATTGGTGTGTTACTGCCTTTCAGATTTCGTGCTTCTTCAATCGTTGCCTCTTTCATTTCACCAATTATATCACCAGGACATACCATATTCGCAGTAATACCGTATTCAGCTTCTTCGTATGCGACTGTTTTCGTTAAAGAAACAAGTCCGACTTTCGCAGCTGCAAAGGCTGAACGATAAATCCATCCAGGCGCGCTATCTGCCCCTTGAAATCCATAGTTAATAATACGGCCAAATTGCTGGTTTCTCATAATCGGTACGACAAGTTTTAATAAATGAAACACCGCTGTTAAATTACCCTGGATCATTTCATTCCATTCGTCTTCTTCGTAATCGACTAATTTTTTCCTTTCAAATACGTAAGGACCAGCATTATTAATTAAGAAGTCAATTTTGCCAAAACGGCTCATCGCTTCTTCTACTATTTTATGTAAATCTTCCTTTTTCGTGACATCAGCTTGCACGAACTGTAGACGTTCTTCCATATTTTTATATGTTTCTTTCATTGTTTCCATAGCACTTGTATCGCTATGATATGTTACTGTTACTGAATATCCTTTATCCAATAACTTTTCTGTTACTTGCTTTCCTAAACCTTTCGTACCGGCTGTAATGAGCGCGTGTCTCACAAACATGCCTCCTTTTAAATTGCTATACTCCATATGTAACAAGTTCTCGCTTCAATTACAACTAAAATGAATTAAGGCAAAGTTTTCAAAATTCTGTAACGTTTCCGACAAGCACATTACCAAAATTTGTTTTATAATAAAGTTGTAAACGGTAATAAAAATGATTGGGAGGAATTTACTATGAATAATACATATACAAATATTTTAATTGCGGTGGACGGTTCTAAAGAAGCAGAAAAAGCCTTTAAAAAAGCAATTCAAGTTGCAAAACGAAACAACGCAACATTAACAATTGCTCATATCGTTGATGTAAAAGCATACTCAGCAGTAGAGGCTTATAGCCGCGCAATTGCTGAACGTGCAAATCTATTTGCAGAAGACTTATTAGAAGACTACAAAAAAACTGCGCTTGAAGCTGGTCTTGAAAAAGTAGAAACTGTATTAGAATTTGGTAATCCTAAATCTAAAATTTCAAAAGAAATCGCTCCAAACAATAAAGTGGATTTAATTATGTGTGGTGCAACTGGTTTAAATGCTGTAGAACGTTTCCTAATTGGTAGCGTCTCTGAACATATTATTCGCTATGCGAAATGCGATGTCCTTGTTGTTCGTGGTGATGAGGAGCAAGGTGATCTTTAATTTATAATTAAAACACCAAGTCCACATGGGCTTGGTGTTTTTCATTTCACAAACTTCACTATAAATACAAGACAAGCCACAACAACAACGGTAACTGCCAACACATAGGGCGGAAGGAATTTCAAAGACCATAGCGCCATCATTATCGTCGCAACAGTTAAATACGTTTGCTTTGCATCTTCTGTCATTTTTTTACGAAGTAAGAAAACATACACATAACCGATTGGCGGCGTAATGAAGCAAAGAACATATATAATTTTTGATTTTAAATACCACTTTTGTTCGCCAAGTTTCTTTATGTCTTCTTCTATTCTCTTACTCTCTTGTTCTCTCACTTCTTCTTCAATCGGATCTTCCTCTACTCCTCGCCTTTCTTTCATATAAGGAAGAAAATGCATGAAAAAATAACATGCAAATACAATTGCCCAAAATTCAATATCCAATCTTTCTGGTGGAATATGCTCACTAAAAAATGCAGCAGCAATCACTAAAGAAAAACAATACGTTGTCATCCAAAATGAACGTTTTCTCTTTTTCCGTTCTATTTCTTTTTTATCTTTTACTTCTTGTACTTTCTTTTTCTCTAGAAAGCCATACAGAAATACAGCAATCTACTACAAATAAAATAAAAATAAATATTGCTATATGCATTGTCGTTACATTCTCAAATGAAAATACTTCTGGGAATGCAACGTGTAATACAATTAGCGTGTACAAAATTAACCCTACAAAATAAAGTGAAACTTTAATCAGTGGGGGTTTTGTTCATCCCCCACTGATTATTAGTTGAACCAATCGGGCTTTTACGGGCAGTTGATCCCCCACCTAACTTCTTTGCTTTCACTGAATTTTGAGGTGGGGGTCTTACTGCCCGTTAATGCGGGATAAATACGTCTCATTTTCCATTCCTTTCTTATTTCCTAACATTACATTAACATACATTTTTTAGAAATAGACGGACAAAATATATGTGTTTAGAAAAGGAGGATGCTACATGGATGATTATGAACGTATTATTTTAGATGTGAATGATACAGAACTCGAAATGTTAAATACGATTCGCGAGCATTTTAAAGAAAAACATGGTGTTGAACTAAGCCACGGTGCATTGCTTCGAGATTTAATGGATATTGAATACATTCGAATTACAGAAGATCGACACAAGTATGATTAATCAATGAAGCTTTAAGCCTAGAACATATTGTTCTAGGCTTAATTAAATCCATACGAAAAGGTAAGGTACTTTCTAAAAAAGCACCTTACCTTCTATATCATATATCATTTAACTTCCAACAAACTCTATTGCTAACCCCTTAGCCTTCTCCAAAGCCTTTTCAATCTGCTCAAACCCTGTCCCACCAGCACTGTTACGACGCTTTACAGCTGCATAAGGTGAAAGAACTTCATATAAATCTTCTTCAAATAACGGACTCATTTCTTTATACGTTTCAAGTGGTACATCTAATAAATAGATTCCTTTTTGCGTACAATGAAGAACTAGTTTCCCGACAATTTCATGAGCTTGACGGAACGGCAGTCCCTTGCTTGCTAAATAGTCGGCAATTTCTGTTGCGTTAGAGAAGTCTTGCGTCACAGCTTGCCCCATTTTTTCTTTGTTTACAGTCATCGTTTCAAGCATGCCTGCCATAATATGAAGGCATCCTTCTACTGTTTTCACTGTATCAAACATTCCTTCTTTATCTTCTTGTAAGTCTTTATTGTAAGCGAGTGGCAATCCTTTCATTACTGTAAGTAAACTGAATAAATTACCGTATACTCTGCCCGTTTTACCACGAATAAGTTCCGCCATATCCGGATTTTTCTTCTGCGGCATAATACTGCTTCCTGTTGCGTATTGATCGCTCATTTCAATAAATTGAAACTCTTGGCTACTCCATAAAATAAGTTCTTCGCAAAAGCGTGATAAGTGCATCATAAGCATAGATGAGTTACTTAAAAACTCCAGTATGAAATCACGATCACTTACCGCATCTAAACTATTTTCATAGATTCCATTAAATCCAAGAAGCTCCGCACTATACTCTCGGTCAATCGGGAATGTTGTACCAGCTAGTGCTCCTGCTCCTAATGGTGAAATGTTAATACGCTTTAACGAATCTTCATAACGATTCACATCGCGCTCTAACATCCAAAAGTAAGCAAGAATATGATGCGCAAATGAAATTGGCTGTGCACGTTGCAAGTGCGTATAGCCGGGCATAATTGTTTCAATGTTATTTTCCGCTTGATGAACAAGAACAGTTTGCAATTGTTTTGTAGCTTTTATAATATCTTCTACTTTTTCTTTTAAATACAAATGCATATCTGTCGCTACTTGATCGTTACGGCTTCGACCTGTATGAAGTTTCCCTCCTACTTCACCGATTCTTTCAATTAACATCTTTTCAATATTTAAATGAATGTCCTCAGCCTCGACTGAGAAATTCAATTTATTTCGTTTCGCTTCCTCTAGTAAATATTGAAGCCCTATCTTTATTTTCTCTGCTTCCTCTTTCGTAACGATGCCTTGCTTTGCTAACATCGTTACATGTGCGATACTCCCTTTTATATCTTGATTTACTAATTGTTGATCAAAGGAGATGGATGCTCCAAACTCTTCAACCCACGCTTCCGCTTCTTCTGTAAAACGTCCGCCCCAAAGTTTGCTCACGCTTCCACCTTCTTTTGATTCACTTGGCTGTATACTTTCGTAGGTAAACCGAATAATGAAATGAATCCAACTGCTGCATCATGATTAAATTCATCCTGGGCAGTATACGTTGCTAATTTTTCATCGTATAAAGAGTACTCAGATTTACGCCCTTCTACAATCGCATGACCTTTAAATAATTTCACACGCACTGTACCTGTTACATTTTTTTGCGTTTCTTGTAAGAAAGCATTGAGCGCTTGTTTTAAAGGTGAGAACCATAAACCGTTATAAATTAATTCTGTTAGTTTTTGCTCAATCATCGGTTTGAAATGAGCGACCTCTTTCACAAGTGTTAAATCTTCAAGTTCTTTATGCGCTGTTATTAATGTCATTGCTGCTGGGCATTCATATACTTCACGAGATTTAATACCGACAAGGCGATTTTCTACATGGTCGATACGTCCAACGCCATGTTTGCCAGCAAGTGCATTTAACGTTTTAATTAGTTCTGAAAGTGGGTATGCAGTGCCGTTTAAAGTCGTCGGTACTCCTGCTTCAAATCCGATTTCTACAAACTCTGGTTTATTCGGTGTATCTTCTAATGCCAACGTCATCTCGTATG
>NZ_JAKUGJ010000016.1:0-102005 GCF_022663915.1 Bacillus cereus group sp. BfR-BA-01331 | reverse complement strand
GATCAAGAAGCGAAAGCAATATGAGTGGTTAAAAAATATCAACGCACAAGTTCCCAAACAGGCTTCAAAAGATTTTGACAAGGCGCGAAAAAATTCGTTCGAAAAGTACCAAAATGGTTATCACACTTCTTATAAATCCAAAAAAGATTTAATCCAAGGATTTTATGCCAATTATGAAAGACTGGTTATAGGAAAGAAAGTAGTTCATATTCAGTCCATTGGAGAAGTGAAAACAAGCCAACAACTACCAAGAAACAAAAAAACATCCAATCCAAGAGTTACATTTGATGGTCGTCACTGGTGGATTAGTGTAGGGTTCAAAAAAGAATTCGAACCACAAGAACTAACCAATGAGTCGATTGGTGTGGATGTTGGTTTAAAAGAGCTTTTTGTAGCTTCTAATGGTACGAAAGAACGAAATATAAACAAAGATGCCAAGGTTAAAAAACTTTTGAAAAGGAAAAAGTCAGCTCAAAGAGATATGTCTAGGAGATTTAAAAAAGGTGTAAAAATTCAATCTGCCGGATATGAAAAAGCTAAAACTGAGCACCTGCGGTTATCTAGGAAAATTACGAATATCCGAAATAACCATATCCACCAAGCAACAGCTAAATTGGTGAAAACCAAACCAATGAGAATTGTTGTGGAAGACTTATTTATCTCAAACCTGTTAAAAAACAAAAAATTATCGAAAGCATTTTCATTTCAAAAATTAAACTTCTTCTTTCAATGTTTGTCATACAAGTGCGAGAAGTATGGCATTGAGTATGTAAAAGCTGATAAATGGTTCGCCTCAAGCAAGATTTGTTCATGTTGCGGAGTTAAATACGACCATTCAGTTCAACCAGAAGGACAGTGGAGTTTAAAAATACGTGAGTGGTGTTGTGCTTCATGCAATAGCCATCACGATAGGGATGTAAATGCGTCGATAAATTTATCAAGATGGGTAAAATAAATGCTTGATAATAGGAGGTAACGATACTGCCTCGTGTGGAGTGTTATACCCCTCGTCCCTTTGGGGCTGCGAGAACACGATGAAGCACTAACTTGTGTAAATTTGATTGAATTGTATAGATTTAGTTAAGTTTATCGTATCGGAGCGAATAATTTGGAAGAGAAAAAGCTAAAAAGAATTCTTGAATATGTATGGATCGCGGTTGTGCTCCTTGTAGGATATTATTTCTTAAAAGAGAAAAGTATATGGGTTCTATTTTTAATGACGTTTTTATTAGCGGGGTTAGGAACGCTATTTATTAACTTTTTCTTTGATAGTGTAAACGCGTGGAGAAAGAAAAAGAAAGAGACGAAGTAAGGGGAGATAAGTATGCAAAAGCTGCAGGTTATGTACTCACTTGCATCGGTATATTTATCATTTTACAAACGTTAACGAAAAAACATAATAGAACATGAAAATAGCTCGCCTTTATTATAGGCGAGCTATTTTGTTATGCTTCTTTTTCTCATCATTTGTTTTTTCAGTAGCTAAATGACTAAGAAGGGAACCGAATAGTGTGAACCCATTGGAAAAGAGTATGTAAGTGAATGAAGATACAGTTATGGCATGTAGTTTTTTTGAAATTTCTAGATTGATTTCATTTGAATTCTGAATATTACGTCGAATAAAACTTTAACAAATAAAATGCTGGTTTTAAGGAGAAACTATGTGCAGAAATAGATGTAGGAACAAAAAGATTTACTTCATATAGTAGGAGAAGATGCTATGTTATTTTATTTTGAACTTGTCGTCATTTTACTTTGTACGAAATTAGCTGGTGATATTAGCGTTAGGCTCGGCCAGCCTTCTGTACTCGGTAAATTAATCGTTGGTATTATTATCGGTCCGGCTTTGCTAGGTATTATTAATAGTTCAGAACTTATTGATGAGCTTAGCGAAATTGGTGTTTTGCTACTTATGTTTATGGCGGGACTTGAGACAGATTTAGAAGAGTTAAATCGGAATTTAAAATCTGCATTCGCAGTAGCGATGGGAGGAATTATTTTCCCATTCCTTGGTGGGTATTTAGCAGGACTTGCGTTTGGAATGTTACAGTCGCATGCAATCTTTTTAGGATTATTACTTTGTGCCACTTCGGTTAGTATTTCTGTTCAAACACTAAGAGATTTAGGGAAAATGAATACGCGAGAAAGTACGACGATTTTAGGTGCAGCTGTATTTGATGATGTAATTGTCGTTATTTTATTAGCATTTGTGATGAGTTTTTTAGGTACACAAGATGTAAATGTAACGCTAGTCATTGCAAAGAAAATCATCTTTTTTGTAAGTATTGTTTTCATCTCTTGGAAAGTTGTTCCGTGGATTATGAAAATGCTCGTACCACTTCGCGTAACAGAAGCGTTAATTAGTGCTGCACTTATTATTTGTTTCTCTTTTTCGTATTACAGTGAAATGATGGGAATCGCAGGTATTATTGGGGCATTTGCAGCAGGAATTGCGATTTCGCAAACAGAGTATAAGCATGAAGTGGAACATAAAATTGAACCGATTGCTTACGCGATATTCGTACCGGTTTTCTTCGTAAGTATTGGAATGGAAATTACATTTCAAGGTATCGGAAGCCAACTTTGGTTCATTATCATTATGACGCTCATCGCAATTTTCACAAAGTTAATCGGATCAGGTTTAGGAGCAAGATTAACAGGGTTTAACTTACAATCTTCTATTAGTATCGGTGCGGGAATGGTATCGCGCGGGGAAGTAGCGCTTATCATTGCAGCAAATGGACTTGCGGCGAATTTGTTAGCGAAAGAAAATTTCACAGCGATTGTCATTGTTGTTATATTGACGACAATTATTACGCCGCCACTTTTAAAGAAGTATTTTGTATAGAGGGAAAGAGCTTATCTGACGTAGATAAGCTCTTTTTTATTACAAAATGCAGTGGTCATGTAGCATGAATGGATTGTAATTATGATAAAATCTATGTATGTGATATGACAAGGAGAGGGAAGTGTGAAGATTACAAAGGGGAAAGTTATAGGTGTAATCATACTTATTGCACTATGTATCCCATTTACCGCATGGAAAGAATCAAAAGTGAAAGATTTTCCAGTTTCTATTTTTTCTTCCTATGTAGAAGACGAAAATCCGAAAGACTATAAGTACACTGCTTTTGTACCTGACTTTGCAATTTGGATACATGGATGGGAAAAACAGCGATCTGAAGGTGAAATAACGGCATATAAAAAAGGGGATCGAACTGTAATTGTTCACCATCCACCTGGTAATGATGGTTTTTATCTATATGATACAAATGATATTGGAGAATATACGCAACGGTAAGAAGTGGAGGTTAAATAGTGAAAGCTTCAACATTACTATTTAAAATTGAAAGTAATATGGATCAATTTTCACCAGCTGAAAAGAAGGTTGCCATGTACATAATGGAGAATGCAGAGATTGTTCCGAATTTAACGACGAAAGAAGTGTCAACGAATGCAGGTGCAAGTGAGGCGAGTGTTGTTCGCTTTTGTAAATCGATTGGAATCGGAAGCTTTAAAGCATTTAAGATAGCGCTCGTTCGTGAATTAACGATTGCTGATTATAATATTAATGATTTTTCAGTGATGAATACGGAAGATGGACCGTACGATTTGTTTAATAAAGTTACATATGTGAATAAAGCTGCAATTGAGGCGAGCGTTACTGCGATAGATAAAAAGGAACTTGAGAAAGCTGCAGATCGTATTGTAAATGCAGATAAAATTATATTTTATGGAGTAGGCGGATCAGCTACTCCGGCGATGGACGGAGCGTATAAATTTACGCGGCTCGGATTTACAGCGATGATGCTATCTGATTTTCATATGATGTTGCCACTCGTCACGAATTTAAAAGAGGGAGATATATTTGTGGCGATTTCAACTTCTGGGCGGACGAAAGATGTGCTCGAAATGGCGCAATATGCGAAGAAGCGAGGAGCTACAGTTATTGCGATTACAAAGCTAGATCAATCATCTCCTTTATATAAAGCGGCAGATATTCGCCTTTGTATGCCAGATGTAGAGCAAGACCATCGCATTGCGAGTATTGCGTCGAGAATGACGCAACTGAATATGATTGATGCTTTATATGTGATTACTTTCAATCGAATTGGTAATAAAGTATTAGATCAATTTATGGAGACGAGAGAAGAAGCATTACGGTTACGGAAATTGAAGTAGAAGAAAAGATGGGGAGACTCATCTTTTTTATTATCTTTGACACAAATATGTCATGTTGTGAAATTTTATTTCATAAAATAAGAAAGAGTTATTGATTTTTAGTTTCTTAAAGTTATAATAAAAGTGTGAAATATAATTTCGAAGAGGGTGGCAATATGTTAGAGAATTTATCGACAGAACACCGTAATGAGAAAACGATGAATCTAGATGAGATGAGTATAAAAGAAGTGTTACAAAGTATGAATGAAGAAGATCGAACTGTTGCGTTAGCAGTTGAAAATGAAATAGAAGAAATTGAAAAGGTTGTACAAATTGTTACTAAGTCTTTTGAAGAAGAAGGCCGTTTAATTTATATTGGGGCTGGTACGAGTGGCCGTTTAGGCATTTTAGATGCGGTTGAATGTCCACCGACATTTGGAACAGATGATAAAATGGTGCAAGGATTTATAGCAGGTGGATTGAAAGCGTTTACCAAGGCGGTGGAAGGTGCCGAAGATCGTGAAGAGTTAGCAGAAGAAGATTTAAAAAGTATTGGATTAAATGAGAAAGATACAGTTATCGGAATTGCAGCAAGTGGTAGAACACCCTATGTAATTGGCGGATTGAAATATGCAAGTAGCGTGGGAGCGAGTACAGCTAGTATCTCTTGTAATAAAAATGCTGAAATAAGTAAATATGCAAAACTAAATGTGGAAGTGGAAACAGGCGCAGAAATATTAACAGGCTCAACACGGTTGAAGGCTGGCACAGCGCAAAAGTTAGTACTCAATATGATTTCTACAGCGTCTATGATTGGTGTAGGGAAAGTATATAAAAACTTAATGGTAGATGTTCAATCTACAAATGAAAAATTGGTAGAACGCTCAAAACGAATTATTGTTGAAGCGACAGGCGCTAGTTATGAAGTAGCTACAGAGTGTTATGAGAAAGCAGATCGAAATGTGAAAGCTGCAATCGTTATGATATTACTACAGTGTGAATATGGGGAAGCACTAGAAAAATTAAACGAAGCGAAAGGATTTGTGAAGAAGGCGCTATAACATATAGGGAGGGGAAATCTGTTATGAAGAAAGAAGTGAGAATGGCAAGTGAGATTACAGAGCAGCTTGGGGGAGTAAAAAATATTCGTGGCATTGCTCATTGTATGACGAGGCTGCGATTAACGCTTCATGATGAAGGTAAAGTGAACATGGACCTTTTGAAAAAGGTTGAAGGGGTTATGGGTGTTATTGAAGATGAGACGCTTCAAGTTGTTGTTGGACCAGGGACAGTAAATAAAGTAGCAGCTGAAATGGAAGTTTTAACAGGACTCAGAATTGGTGAAGTTGCAGATCATCACCTTGAAGATATCGGCCGGGAGATAAAGTCAGGGATTAAGAAGAAAAACAATACACCAATGAAAAACTTTTTAAGAAAAATAGGAAGTATTTTCATTCCGTTAATTCCTGGCCTTGTTGCATCGGGAATTATAAACGGGGTCGCTAACTTTGCGAAAAATGCAGGTGCTGATCCGAATGCAACATGGCTACAAATGTTACTTTTAATTGGTGGGGGTATCTTTACATTCCTAGGAATTTTAGTCGGCTGGAATACAGCGAAAGAGTTTGGCGGGACACCAGTTCTTGGGGCAATTGCAGGTATTTTAATTTTCAACCCAGCGATGGCGAATGTAAAATTATTTGGTGAAGCGCTAGTACCCGGACGGGGCGGATTATTTGCAGTTATTTTTGCAGCATGGCTTATGGTTGTAGTTGAGAAAAAAGTACGAAAAGCAGTGCCGAATGCAGTTGATATTATTGTAACACCGCTTATTACTGTATTAGCTGTAAGTATAGTAACGATGTTAGCGATTCAGCCAGCAGCGGGGTTCTTATCTGATGGTATTACGAGCGGTATTAACGCAATTTTAAATGTTGGTGGGGCATTTGCTGGAGCTGTGCTTGCCGGAACATTTTTACCTCTCGTAATGGTCGGATTACATCACGGTTTAACACCGATTCATATGGAATTTATTAATCAAACGCACGTAACGCCTTTATTACCAGTACTCGCAATGGCTGGCGCTGGGCAAGTAGGAGCAGCAATTGCGATTTATGTGAAAACAAAAAATAAACGCCTTCGTAATGTGATTAAAGGTGGATTACCAGTAGGATTTTTAGGAATTGGCGAACCGCTATTATACGGGGTTACATTGCCACTTGGGAAACCGTTTATTACTGCTTGTTTAGGAGCGGCTGTCGGTGGTGCATTCCAAGCTGTTATGAAAACGGCTTCACTCGGAATAGGTGTATCAGGATTATCATTAATTCCGTTAATTGCTGATAATAAATATTTATTATATTTCCTTGGATTAGTAGTTGCATATACGTTCGGATTCATCTTTACGTACTTCTTCGGCTTTAAAGAAGAAATGGCAGAAAACATATAGAGAAAGGGATTCCTTTCTCTTTTTTTTATATTAATAGAAGGAGAGATTCATATGATAGGAGTTTCAATTTACCTTTCAAAAGAGCGAGTAGAAAAACAAGAAGCATGGTTAAAACTAGCGAAAGAAAACGGATTTTCATCTATTTTTACATCTCTTCACATTCCAGAAGATGATCCGAATACGTATAAGGAGTTAATTCAAATACTTGGGAAACAAGCTCTCGAAAATGAAATGGAATTAATGGTTGATGTCTCTCCAAAATCGTTAAACCATTTAGGGATGACGTATGAAAATGTGGAAGAGTTATTAGAATTTGGCATTACTGGTTTACGAATGGATTACGGTATTACGCCAAAAGAAATCGCACGTGTATCTCATAAGATGAAGGTAGCGTTAAACGCGAGTACGATTACAGAATCATTTTGGAAAGAGTTACTTGCGGAAAATATACGAGTAGATCGAGTAGAAGCGTGGCATAATTTTTATCCGCGTCCAGAAACAGGACTAGCAAAGTCGTTTTTACAAAAACAAAATAAGTATTTACATGAGTGCGGAATAAAAACGATGGCATTTATTCCGGGAGATGGTGAAAAACGAGGTCCGTTATATGAAGGTTTACCAACTTTAGAAAAGCACCGCTATATGCGCCCGCTTGAAGCATATTTAGAGCTTGTGCAAGAGTGCGATGTTGATAAAGTGCTAATTGGAGATATAAGCGGGAGCCTAGAGAGTGTACAAGAAATCTCGAGTGCGAGTGGTGGGATTATTCCAGTGCGATATGAGTCATTTATAAATGCAAGTGAAGTATTAAAAGTGGTAGAGCAAGTGCATACAAATAGGTTAGATCCGGCTCGTGATGTAATTCGTTCTGTAGAATCAAGGGAAGGAAATAGAGTGGTGTTACAGCCGATGCATACAATTGTAAGAAAGAAAGGCAGTATTACAATTGATAATGAATTGTACGGTAGATATGCAGGGGAGATGCAAGTTGCCATACATGATTTACCTGTAGATGAGAAAGTGAATGTTGTGGGAATGGTTGTGGAAGAGGACGTGTCTTTACTGCCTTATATTGGCGCTGGAAAAATGTTTCAACTTTTTCTGTGTGATAGAGTAAAAGCTTGAATTAGCGCTATTTTATAAAAGACATTATTCGTAAAACGGATAATGTTTTTTGTTTTCTTTAAAAAAAGCATTTGACGAATGAAAAGAAATACCGTATTGTTTTGTCTTAGGAATAAATGTTCACCATAACAAAACAAAAAAGGAGAGTTCAAAATGAATCAATATATTGGGAATTTAATTATTCGTATCGTGTTAGGAGTTACGTTCTTTGCACACGGTTTAGCAAAGTTTCAATCAGGTATAGATAACGTAGCAGGATGGTTTACAAGCATCGGTTTACCAGGTGGTCTTGCATATGGCGTAGCGACAGTTGAATTAGTAGGTGGTATATTATTAATTATCGGTTTAGGCGTAAGATATGTAGGATTGTTATTCGCTCTTATTTTAGCTGGAGCTATCGTAAAGGTAAATGGAGCAGCAGGTTTATTAGGAGATGGAAAGAATCCGGGATATGAATTAGATCTTGCATTATTAGCAATGGGTGCGTATTTATTCGTCGTAAAAGCAGAAGGATATGTAGATCGCTTCGTAAAAGAGAAAGTAATGAAAGCGAAGTAAATTTATTTATAAATTGTTGACTTGAATCATAATTGTAACTATAATGATTACAACTAGTGGATTAAGAATAAAACAATATAAATATTTTTTTACACAAGTTGTAACTGAAACGGTTACAACTTGTGTAAAAATAAATAAAACGGGAGGAAGTAATATGCCTAAATCAAATTTAGAAATTATTCAAAGCACGTATGAAGGATCATCTTCTTCGAATGCAAAACATTTAGCAGAAGCCCTCTCTGAAAAAGTAGAATGGACAGAGGCAGAAGGTTTCCCGTACGGCGGAACGTATATAGGTGTAGAGGCTATAATGGAAAATGTATTTAGTCGTTTAGGGTCAGAGTGGGATAATTATAAAGCGAGTGTAAATACGTACCATGAAGTAAGCGGAAAAGATGTAATTATTGCTGAAGGTGTTTACTCAGGAGTTTATAAAGAGACGGGAAAATCATTTGAGGCGGAATTTGTTCATGTATGGCAGCTTGAAAATGGAAAAATCGTGAAATTTAAGCAATATGTGGACAGTTACATTGTACGAGAAGCGATGAAGGTTTAAAATGAAATAAGGAAACAAATGGAATCGGCTGTGCGCAGGCGATTCCATTTGTTTATGTGATTATTAGGGGAATGGGGAATACATAATATGAAAAAATGGATTATAGGGACAATTACAATGATTGTAATTGCGATAGGAGCTGTATTCGGTGTTACGAAACTTCTTAATTATATAGAAGAAGAGGAGAAGAGTCTGAAAGCACAAAATGTAATGGGGCAACAAGGGAAGAAAGCAAAGGAAGAAAAGCAACAAGCTAGTGAAGATGAAATTATTTCTACAATGCATAGGATGGTACATCAAAAAGTGAAATCCTCTGAAAAATGGGGATTTATTGAAATGACAAATAAGGAAATTCGTAGTGCGAAGAACGCAGTAGAAAGCAGTACTAATTTTAAATATAAATCAAAGCTACTTTCTACTTTAGAGCGCTGGGAGAAAGGGGATTTTTCACAGACGGTTGAGGAGCATAACTTTTTGTGGGAAATTCAAGGTGGTGATACCGGAAAGGCAACAGAACGTTTATCGCCAGAAGAAGAAAAACAGTATGTGAAAGAAATGAAAGGTAAATAAAAACATCGCCACTCTGGTGGCGATGCTTTTTCATTAAGAATGCTTTCGTACTAAAGCTCTAGTCGTCTGAGGAGAAACAGTTTTAAAATGAGAGAATAAATAGCACCCTGTAACGACGATAATTGTCCCGAAAATTTGAATCCATGTTAATTCTTCTCCAAGGAAAATAAATGCTAAAATAGCTGTGAAAATTGGATTGAAATTTAGAAAAATCCCCGATGTAGTAGCGCCTAATTTCTGTACACCAATATTCCAAAACACCATACAAAGTACTGTTGAAATGAGTCCTGTATATAAAAGTGATGTTATGAAGGAAGAGTTGATATTGGAAACAGTGAAGCTTCCTATGTTAAATGGTAGTAATAAAATAACGCCGAAAATACCAGAATATAATGTTGCCATGAGTGGTGTAGTTGTTTTTGTAGCCCATTTACTACAAACAGAATAGATTCCCCAAATACAAACAGCCGCAATCATCCATAAATCTCCGCTATTAAAATGTAGTGAAAATAAAAGAGCAAAATTTCCTTTTAAAAGGACGAGCATAACCCCGAAAAATGAAAGAATCATAGAAAGAATTTGAAGTGTATTTACTTTTTCTTTTAGAAATAGCACAGAAAATAATGCAATTGAAATAGCGTTCAATGTAGAAATAAGACCTACATTCGTTGCGGATGTTTTTTCTAGTGCTAAAAATTGAAAAATGTTAAAAAGAACGACTCCTGAAATTCCCATAAGTATTAACGGAAGTATTGCAGAGCGTGGTGGAATGATTTTCTTCTCTTTAAACCATACCATTGGTAATAAACAAATGATCGCAATTAGCCATCTTAAACTTGTCAGTGTCATCGGAGATGCATGATCGACGAGTGATTTCCCAACGACGAAATTTCCTCCCCATAATAAGCTTGTTAATAATAGTAAAAAGACGTAAAAATAAGGCATACTAAAAACCCCTTTGTTGAAATAAGAATGAACTGTAAATAATTTTAGCATTTTTCTTTATTATCTAATATATTCTTTTGTATAATGGTAAAAACTCGATAAAATGTTTCGTTAGAAATCTTATTTACAGAAAAACATTCAGTTTTATATAAGTTATGAGATGTTTCTTCGAATAATCGTCGGTAAGAAAAAAGGGGGAATTTTGATGGAGTCATCTGTTATTAAAGTGTTAGATGATTTAGATGTACAAATTTTAGATATATTGCAGAAGGAGTCACAAGTAAGTAATGCAGAACTAGCACGCCGCGTTAATTTATCACCAGCTGCGATGCATGCACGAATAAAAAGGTTAGATGGGGAAGGTTTTATTGATAAGCAAGTAGCAATTTTAAATCAAGAAAAGCTTGGATTTGATTTATTATGTTTCATTTTTATGAGCACGAATATTCATCAGTATGAAAAGCTTGAAGTGTTAGAACGAGAATTAGAATCTATGCCAGAAGTGTTAGAATGTCATTGTTTAACAGGAGAGTATGATTATTTATTGAAGGTTGCAAATCGTGATCGTAAGGAACTGGAGCATTTTATTAGAAAGCTGAATAAGCTTGGTATTACAAGGATACAAACGAGTTTAGCACTTCGTGAAATTAAATATTCGACGGTATTGCCGATACGAAATGAGGAATCAAGCATCGATTAAGTTGCTTGGTTTTTTGTTTATGTAAAGTGAAACTTTAATCAGTGGGGGTTTTGTTCATCCACCACTGATTATTAGCCTTCACCAATCGGGCGTTTAGGGGCAGCCCGACTCCCACCTATCTTCTTTGCTTCAGCCGAATTTTGAGGTGGGAGTCTTACTGCCCGTTAATGCGGGATGAAATTCAGAAAAGTGATTGACGGAGAGAAAAGAGAGATGTATTATTATATAAAATTATGAATTAAAATTCATATAATGTTATAAATATTAACACTGGGGGCAAGGGGATATAATATGAAAATCTTTAATGCGGTTACAAGTGATGTGAAAGAAATTTATAATCTCATTGAAATGTATGCAAAAGAAGGAGTTGTTTTGCCGCGTTCTCTTTTGTCTCTCTATCAATATTTACAATGTTTATATGTTATGAAAGAAGGGGAGGAAGTCGTTGGAGTTGCTGGTTTGCATGTGTTAGGAGAGGATCTCGCAGAAGTACGATCGTTAGTAGTTTCGCATACATATGCAGGAAAAGGGATAGGGCGTAAGTTAGTGAATCATGTAATGAATGAGGCGGCGAAGATAAAAGTGAACAGGGTAATTTCTTTAACATATGAAACAGAATTTTTTCAAAAGTGCGGGTTTGATTTTATGAATAGAGAAGCATTGCCAGAAAAAGTGTGGATTGATTGTAGACATTGTCCAAAAGTTGATTATTGTGATGAGGTGGCGATGATACGGTATGTGGGGTGAAATTTTTAGAGAGAAAAAAGGCCCACTATTATTTAAGAAATAGTGGGTATCTATATTTTGATCAGAAATGAGATGTTGTTAAGAATTTGAATTCGTTTGTCTCACTGCAAAATTAAAAATGGGATTTTTAAGCTCATAGTTATAAGTAGAACCATCGACCAGCCCTACAACTTTATCGCTATCATAAAGGTCGAGCATAAATTGTGCCATTTGTTTTGCCGTGTGGAATTTCGGTACAACACCATCATATTGGAACTCATCAATATTAAATGAACGTTTCGCAAATTCTGTTTCAGTTGCACCAGGAGCTAAAACTTTTGCTTGTAATTTTGCACCTTGTTCTTTCAGTTCGTGAGATAGTCCTTCTGTAAATGCACTTACATAAAATTTCGTAGCGCAATACGTAACAGCATTGGCAACAATCGTGTATCCACCGCCTGATGAAACGTTAATAAGCTGTGTTCCTTCGGTCATTGAATAATCTCGAACGAAAAGGGAAGATAGTATTGTTAGTGCTTCTATATTTACATGCAACATCGTTTCTATCTTGTTTAAATTTTGTTCAGCAATTGAGGCGAAATTACCAAAACCTGCGTTGTTAATCCACGTTTCAATTTGAAAAGTTTGTAGGCTTTCATAAAGTTTATAAACATTTTCAGTGACGGATAAATCAGTTCTTCGAATGACAACATCCAACTCTGGATGCATTTCGTTAATTTTTAATTTTAATCCGTCTAATTCTTCTTGTCTTCGAGCTACAAGTATTAAATTTTTTCCGCGAGATGCAAAGGCTAAAGCGGATTCATAGCCAATTCCTGAACTAGCACCAGTAATAACAGTATATTTCATATAAAAGCCTCCTAAATTCAAATTAATTTATCATGGTTAGATTGTATTTGTTAGAGTATACTCTAAGTCAAATGTTTTTTATAATTTGGATAAGGCAGTAAAATATATGAGAGTAAATGGCGTGCGGAGGGAGAATGGTTATGTACACAATTAGCGAGGTAGCTAAATTATTAGGAGTGAGCACACATACATTACGTTATTATGAAAAGGAGAACATATTAATTGCAAATCGCGATGCAAATGGGAATAGATTGTATGAAGAGTCACATATAAAGTGGTTGCAGTTTGTAATGAAATTAAAACAAACACAAATGCCGATAGCGAAAATAAGAGAATATGCTAGATTATATTTAGAAGGGGAGCATACAACCGAAGCTCGTTTACAGCTCTTAGAAGATCATAGGAAATCTATTCAGATTCAAAGAGAAAATTTAGAAGTTACAGAGAAGATGCTCGAAAATAAAATTATTGCATACAAAGACTCGTTGAAAAGTAAATAGCGTACAAAATATTTCGTCCTTTGTTGCATGTTGAAAAGGGAGTACAGGTTTTTGTTTTGGAATTTATCTATGAGTATTTTATTATAATGTACCGATAAATTAAAAAAGAGCAGTTAGCTAAAAGCAACTGCTCGATTCAAAGGGATCTCCAAGGGGGGAATGGAGAAAATATTATGTTACTACCATTATTGACAGATTATTAAGAAATATACATGTGGATTTAAGAAATTTAAAATATTTTTTGGTTAATAGAATCCGGGTGTTGACACTTTATCAATTGGTCATGTAGAATATTTATGAATGACATTCAGTCATTTTTTCTATGAAAGGGTGTAGATAAGCAACTTTTATATGTAGTTAGCTTAATAACGGAACAAATATAAGGATAAATGAGGATGATATTGGTTTTTTAAATAGTAGTTAGAGTGAGATTATATTTTTTAAATTAAAAATGACTGACGGTCAGTCAGTGGATAATAGAAGGTGAGAGATATGAAAAATAAAGCTTGGTTATATGTCATATTAACATGTATCTTTGAAATTTTTTGGGTGTTTGGTTTTAATACAGCTCATACTTGGTGGCATTGGGTCATTATTGTAGGAGTTATCGCTGTTGATTTTTACTTCCTATCGAAAGCGTGCGAACATCTTGCAACAGGGACTGTATATGCTGTGTTTGCCGGAGCTGGTACGGTAGGTACTTTCCTAATGGATGTATTCCTTTTCGGCGGCAGTTTCAGTGTAGGAAAACTATTCTTTATCGTAATGGTTGTAGCGGGCGTTATCGGTTTAAAACTGGCTGATAATAAAGAAGAAACCGCGGAAGAAATTGTGAAAGGAGCTGCTTAAAAATGGGTTGGTTTTTCGTATTTTGTGCTGCAATTAGTGAAATAGTCGGTGTGATAGGCCTTAAAATGTATAGTAAAGATAAGACGTTAGCAAATGGAGCGATTTATATAGGTGGATTTGCAACTTCCTTTGCATTCTTATACACATCTTTCTTGTTCTTACAAGTAAGTGTAGCTTATGCGGTTTGGATTGGCATTGGAACAGCAGGAGCTGTTTTATTAAATATGTTTCTGTTTGGTGAATCGAAAAGTAAGGCACGTTTGATTAGTGTAGCTCTTATCGTATGTGGAGTTACGGGATTAAAGGCTCTTTCATAAGAAAAGGATATTAAAGTTAAATCTCCTAACGATTTGTTGGGAGATTTTTATTATGAAAAGTGCACGATGATTGACAGTACAGCTAGTTATTTTATAAAATGAGTGACAGTCATTCAATACGCGTGTGAAAGGGTTTAGATGATGAATAAAAAAGAAAAAATTGTCTATGCAGCTATTGAAGTGTTTCAGGAAAAGGGCGTTGAAAAAACGAAGATTTCTGATATCGTGAAATTGGCTGGCATTGCACAAGGAACTTTCTATTTATATTTTCCTTCTAAGTTATCTGTTATGCCTGCAATAGCAGAAGTGATGGTTGAGAAGATGATACTTGCAGTGAAAGAAAAAGTACAGAACGATTCACCTTTTTCAAGTAAAGTTGAGCAAGTAATAGATGCAGTATTTACCTTTATAGCTGAATATCGTGAAATACAAGCATTAATGTATGCGGGCCTTGCATCAACTGAACATATAAAAGAATGGGAAGCTGTATATGAGCCTCTTTATATATGGCTAAGTGACTTTTTAAGTGAGGCAAAAGAATCAGGTGAAATTCGTGATTCGGTTCACGCTGAGCGAACAGCGAAGTTATTTATCGCTCTTGTTGAATCAGCAGCGGAACAAGTTTATTTATATGATCATAAAGATGATGAGCAAGTCGAGCTACAAAAGGCAGAAGTACTAGATTTTTTAACACATGCACTACATATAAAGAAGTAGTAAGATGAACCTGTCTGAAAAGGTAGGTTCATTTCTGCGGGAAACTGAATGATAGTCATTCACCCTGTGTGTATGTATGTGTGGAAGGATAGAGTGAAATTCTAATGAGTGGGGGCATCTTCACTCAGTATGAGCCCACAAATAGCAGGATAAAGAAAAAGCTTCTTGGGCATTATTTTTGAGAGGAACTACGGGAAGAGGTGTTAAAAATTGAAGAAACCGATAAAAGAACAAAAGATGGTATTGATCATTCTTTTGAGTAATATATTTATCGCTTTTTTAGGGATTGGATTAATCATTCCGGTTATGCCGTCCTTTATGAATGATATGAATTTAACAGGAAAGACGATGGGTTATCTCGTTGCAGTGTTTGCAATGGCTCAGCTTATTACTTCACCTATTACGGGTCGTTGGGTCGACATTTACGGTAGGAAGAAAATGATAATCATTGGATTATTTATTTTTGGTGTTTCAGAGCTTCTTTTTGGATTAGGTACAGATGTGTGGATGCTTTATGCAGCGAGGGTGTTAGGCGGAATTAGCGCCGCGTTTATTATGCCGGGTGTTACGGCATATGTTGCTGATATTACTTCTATTCAAGAACGTCCAAAGGCGATGGGATATCTTTCAGCGGCTATTAGTACCGGATTTATTATAGGGCCTGGAATCGGCGGGTTTATTGCAGAATACGGTATACGTGTGCCGTTCTTTGTGGCAGCAGTGATTGCTTTTGTCGCATGCGTGATTTCTATATTTATTTTGAAAGAGCCGTTAACGAAAGAAGAGCTTGCAGAGATTTCTGCTAATACGAAAGAATCCAGCTTTATCGGAGATTTAAAGAAATCATTAAATCCAATGTATGCAATCGCATTTATTATTGTATTTGTACTCGCATTCGGTTTATCAGCATATGAAACTGTTTTTAGTTTGTTTTCTGATCATAAATTTGGTTTTACACCGAAAGATATTGCTGCAATTATTACGATTAGCTCCATCTTTGGGGTAGTTGTGCAAGTATTTATGTTTGGCAAATTGGTTGACATGTTCGGTGAGAAAGTATTAATTCAAATATGTTTAATTGTAGGTGCAGTATTAGCATTCGTCTCAACTGTAGTCTTTAATTATTGGATTGTACTTCTCGTTACTTGCTTTATTTTCCTAGCATTTGATTTGCTTCGTCCAGCTTTAACGACGTTTTTATCAAAAGCAGCTGGAAAAGAGCAAGGATTCGTTGCTGGTATGAACTCAACGTATACGAGTTTAGGAAATATCGCAGGACCAGCGATGGGCGGAATATTATTTGATATAAACATTAATTATCCATATGCATTTTCAGGTGTTGTTTTAATCGTTGGTCTCGGCATTACATTTATGTGGAGAGAGAAACAACTAGCTCAAAGTTTTGCGAAGTAATGTAGTGAATAACGAAAAGCCTCTTACTATTTTTATGGTAAGGGGCTTTTCGTTTATAAACTTAATCCAAACCGCTTTAATTCAATAAATATCCCCTCTAATTGCTTTCCTTTATCAGTTAACGTGTACTCTACGCGAGGCGGAACTTCTGGGTATACTTTTCTCGTTATAATCCCTTGCGTTTCCAATTCTTTTAGGCGAAGCGATAAAGTTTTCGGACTAATCCCGTCCATTGATTTTTGTAAATCACTAAATCGTAACGTTCCTTCGATAAGAAGGTCCCGAATAATTAAAAATGTCCATTTTGTACTAATTACGTCAAGCGTTTTAGCGATAGGACAAGGTATACCAGGTAAACCTTTCGTTAATACAATTGGATCTATATTGCTCATGGCAATAGCCTCCATAAAATTTTTTTGAATGAATTTGCCTTATCGTATCACAAAACTATCTTTTTGGTAACTATATGAAAAAAATATCACTACTTCCATAAAGGAAGTTAGTGCATATACAATAGCAATACGAAATACAAAGGGTTTGTATGAGGAGGAGGTGATTTCCATGGGTATGAAAAAGTTGTTTATGTTTCTTAGTTTTTTTGTCATTTGTATTGTGCTTGTAGCATGTAGTGTTGAGCAAAAAACTGAAATTCAGTTATTAAAGGAAATGCCGAAGCCAAAAGCAATGACAATCGATCCTTCACTGAGCAAAAAAGAAGCGACAGAAAGAGTTCATGCAGCTCAGCGTTTTTATGCATTTTGGGATACAGGTAAAGAGGAGCTTATTCCGCAGACGGTTACTGAAAATTTTTTCGATAACACACTGCCGAAAGGTCGACCACAAGGCACTGAAGGATTAAAGCTTGCGGCGCAAAACTTTCGTAAAGTAGTTCCTGATATACATTGCGAGATTGAAGATTTATTAGTCGTTGGTGATAAAGTAACAGCTCGTCTTTCTTTTACAGGAACTCATAATGATAAGAAAATCAATTTTTTTGCAATTGATATTTTACATGTGAAAGACGGAAAGGTAACGGAAGATTGGCATTTAGAAGATAATCTTACGCTGAAGCAGCAACTCGGCTTAATAGCTGAAGAGTAGATCATATAGGGGAGAGAAAAGTGATGGGAAATATATTGATTATAAATGGACATGAAAAATATGGTACGAAAGAAGGACGATTAAATAGAACGTTAGTAGATTATATGGTAACTGTATTAGGCGAGAATCATCATGTGAAAACAACAACGATTCAAGATGGCTATAGTATTAAGGACGAACAAGAGAGGTTTTTATGGGCTGATGTTGTAATTTATCAAACACCTATTTACTGGTTTAGTGTACCGGGATTATTTAAAACATATATGGATGAAGTGTATGAATACGGTTTGTTCTTTAAAGGTGCAGATGAATATGGAACAGGTGGTTTATTAAAAGAGAAGCAGTATATGTTTTCTACAACTTGGAATGCACCTGAAAAAGCATTCGGAGATAAGACGAAGTTCTTTGAAGGAGAAAGTTTAGAATCAGCACTTACTCATTTACATCGTGTGCAGAAGTTTCTTGGCATGAGTCCGTTAAAGAGTTTTGCTTGTTATGATGTGGTGAAAAATCCTACTGTTGAGAATTATTTAGAGAACTTGAAGAACCATTTAGAAGAAGTCATTCAATAATTACGGTCATCCCCGTATTTAATGCGGGGATGGCTGTATCCATAACTTCGCAAAATTCGCCCAACCGAATGAATCAATTGTTACGTTTTTTAAAGAAGAAGGGTATGTTTTTCTTTTTAAAACGTGATAGTTAAATAAAATGATGTTTTCAGCTTGTAAAAACTCTTCAATCTCATACATGAGCTTATACCGTTTTTCTTTATTGTCTTCTAATAAAAAGGTATCAAGTAAACAATTAATTTGTTTTGCATAGTGTGGGTCCATGAATCGATTTACGAAGCAACTTTTATTTTTAAATACATTTAAAAATGCAATTTCATGATCAGCAGCAAATACTTCCCCCATGAAAATAATATCCGCATGTTTATCAATAGAACGATCCATATAATCTGAAACGAGAAATGGGTGAAGTTCTACGTGTACTCCTAATTGTTCGCAGCGTTCTTTTAGGAAATGTGCATCATTTGCACTATCTTTAAATGCGAAGAAATAAATATGTATTGTTTCGCCATTATAGGTGCTCTTTTTTAAATAATCTTTCGCTTTTTCTAAAGAGTAGGACCTGTTAGGAACTTGGCGGCTTCTTTCAGGAAAAAAGCTTGATGCAGCAATTGTTCGTCTGCCCTCTATGTTACGAAGTATCGTTTCAACGTCATATAGTTCTCTCCAAGCTTTTCGAAAGTGAATGTCGTGATGAGGACCAGGTTTTGTAAAGTTGAAGCTAGCATAAATACAACCTATTTCTTCTATTTGTATATCATGCCTTTCATTTTCCTCTTCATTTGGTAGTTCATAATCAGCATCTATTTGCAAATGATCAGGAATACCCCAAAATTCAATACGGTCTAATAACGCACGCTCTTTAAAATAATGGGTGAACGCTTCGAGTACGATATTATCTTCAGAGTAATGAGTAAGTTTAAAAGGTCCAGTACCTATGTAGTGATGATTTTGAATAACTGCATCATGCGGTAAAATTGCGAGTTGCATGGAACTCACATAACGTAAGAAAAAAACGTTAGGTTTTGCTAAATGAAATCGTATTTGCAGTGGTGATGGTGTTTCAATTTGAACAATTTCTTCTGTTAACCATTCGAAAGGGGAGTGGATTTGTTTTAATCTTTCAAATGAAAATTGTACATCTTTAGAAGTTAAAACTGTTTCGTTATGAAAATGTATATCCTTTCGTAAATAAAAGGTCCACGTAAGCCCGTCTGCACTTAATTCCCACGTATGTGCAATGTGTGGTTCCATTTTTTCAGTAACATCATTATAAACGACTAACGTATCAAAAATTTGACTCGTAAGATGGCTCTCCGTAGTTACAGCCACAAAAGCCGGATCTAATGGGAATATCTTTCTTGATATAGGAATCTTCAATATGTCGTACATATCATTTGAAGGTTTGTATCCAAAATGATGATGTAGTTTATTTTCTATCTTTTTTTGAAGTGCAAGGGGTAGAGGTTCTTTTAAAAGAAGAAAAACATCCTTTAATTTTTCTTGCGCTAACAGTTCATCTGTATAGGATTCAATTGCTTCTAGGAAACTATGTACAAATACAATTTCTGTTTTATTTCCGCGACCACGCCCCGGCGTCCACTTAATGAATTGTTCCTCGCTCATTTTCTTTAATAAAATCTTTACGTTTTTCGTACTGCAATATAAAACATCCGCTAATTCTTGTAAGCTATTTCGTATAAGTTGCTGATCTTGTGAATGTAACCTTAAACGAACATAATAGTCCATAATCTTCATATGTATGCACTTCCTTCTATTTAAAAGGGGAAACTCTTTAGAATATTCTAACCTTTTTCTTCCTCTTTTTCAAAGTAAAATGAATAAGCATAAGGAGGGGGAAACAATGGGATTTTGGAGTATGCACCGAAATATAAAAATTAGAATTATAACTTCGTTTTTAACACGCACTGTATCCACAATGATTTTTCCATTTATGGCAATTTACTTTTCAATAAAATTAGGTAGTGCGATTGCTGGTGCTTTATTACTCATCAATGTGCTAGCAGCATTAATTATCGGTTTATATGGTGGGTATGTTGGAGATCGGCTCGGTCGTAAAAAAGTAATGATTATCGGCCAAAGTATACAAGTCGTTTCCATTGCTTGTATGGGAATTGCAAACTCAGATTATGTAGATTCACCGTGGCTAACATTTGTGTTTATGTTAGTGAATAGTTTAGGATCTGGACTTATGAATCCAGCGACGGAAGCGATGTTAATAGATGTGAGCACACCTGAAAATCGAAAAGTGATGTACAGTATTAACTACTGGGCTATTAACTTATCAATTGCGATTGGGGCAATATTTGGCGGATTACTATTTGAGAACTATAGATTGCAATTGTTTATCGGATTAACAGTTATTGCAGTTATTACTTTATATGTGATGGCTGTATATATGGAAGAAGTGTATGTGGCACGAAAAACGGTGGAGAAGAAAAATGTATTAAAAGATATGGCAGATAGTTATAAAGTCGTGATGAAAGATAGAGCGTTTTTAATTTTTTGTGCAGCAAGTATATGTACACTATCGTTAGAGTTTCAAATTAATAATTATTTAGGGATACGTTTACAGAAGGAATTTGAAACGGTGCACTTTTTCTTTGGGAATGGTTTTACATTCGATTTAACAGGTATTCGAATGCTCAGCTGGATTTCAGCAGAGAATACAATTTTAGTTGTGTTATGTTCGGCGCTTCTTATTAAAATGCTGAAAAGCTTTAACGATTTAAAAATTTTATATGTAGGCTTATTCATTTATACAATTGGATTTACCATACTCGGAACGAGCAATAGTTTATGGATCTTATTAATCGCAGGGCTTTTCCAAACTGTAGGAGAGATGATGTATGTGCCAGTTCGTCAATCTATTATGGCAGATATGGTGCCGAATGAGGCAAGAGGTTCATATATGGCGATTAACGGAATGGTCTTTCAAGTTGCGAAAATGAATGGTGCATTAGGTGTTATGCTAGGTTCATTTATTGCATCTTGGGGCATGAGTGCTCTATATTTCATCGTTGGTATGAGCAGTATTTTATTATTTATGAAGGCGATAGGGAAAGAAAAGTATGAGGATGAAAGGGAGGTTTCTCAGATTGGATAAAACTATATAAAAAGCGAGCCAGTTATATACTGGGACTCGCTTTTTATATAATTTTTAAAACGGATCAACTTCAGCTAAGTCAGGATTGGTATTCGGGCTTGTTAAAAGATTCTTCAGTTCACCCACTTCTGAGAGAGCGACGAGAATATAACCACTAATGAGGACGATGAGTCCGATGACTCGTAATGTTTGCAATTTAATGTCACGGCTATTTTTTTCTGAGTTGTTTTGGGGCGTTGCAGGCGGATTGTTGTTCATAATAGGTCTCCTATCTTTTTTATTTATATGTGTAAAATCATTATTTAACTTATGGATAGGAATTGTATAGTCATTTTCACTATATGAGAACTGCCTATGAAAAGTGATTAGAAATTTTGGGACGAGAAAAGAGGCTGTGATGTGCAGCCTCTTTTTCGTTAAAATGCGGAAATTCGTTTCTTCGTTTTTGGTACAATAATAAATTTGATCCAGAGTAACCCGATAACCATAATGATAAGGCTATGTAAAAATTGTACTGTAGCAATGAGTATAACACTTGAAAATACAATGAGTTGAATACTTAGCAATATGAAAATTAAGCTAAGAAATTGACTCATTCGTTCTTCAGTATCAATTGGATATAATGCTACGATAATATTTCCCGAAAAATATTTCCACAGAGAACGAAGCTGCATAGAAATCATATATAGGATGATATAAACGATAGCACCTTTTACGTATATATTCGGAACAAAATATAGGATGAAAGCACCGATTACTCCCAAGCGAATATATATACCGAAATAATCATTACCACGTAAAAATGCAAGTGTATGTAAATAGAAGAAAGTAGCTTGTTTTTTATGTAGTAAAGGTTCGATCCAATTCGTAAGCCATTTTCTGCCGTTTACTTGTTTTTTTAGCTGCGGAACATCGGTAAAGATGCTAGCGAATTGATAAAATCGTATGTCCATTTTTTCTTCTTGCTCGATTATGTATTCCCACGGTATTCGCTTTGTGGGCTGTTTTTTTGTATATAGGAGTAGAAAGGCAAGAAGTAATAGTAAGCCGCCTAGCACAATGATATTTGCAACATAAAACAGCATGTAAATGAAAAGTGCATTACAAGCAACACGAATGATAAGCCATATGCTTTTTTCATAACTATCACGCCATATCCAATGTATGTATATGTTCCAGCCTTTTAAAATCATTAAAACGATAAAGATTGTACATAAAAAAGGTACGGTTAATTGTAATGATTGCAGTGCAAGTGGTACGAGAATAAGGAACGTAAATATAAGCGGGAAAAGCTGAATGATGTAATTATATAGAAGAGATTTTTTAAAATAAGATGTTAATTTCTCTTCTAATGCAAGTAAATAGACAGCGTCCGGTTTTTGAATAAATGTGCGAACTTGGCATCTCGTTATAATGAGTGTAAGTACGATCGTGATGAGTAATAAAGATATTCCTTTAGAAGGGTCCGTTTTAAGAAACTTAGCGTAATAATATGCACCTACACATGAGACGAAGATGAAGCTATATAGTAAACCGTTAATCATACGTGCAAAGTATGTGATGGCATTTTGAATATGTTGTTGAAAGCGAGAGCTCCATAGTGATTCGATTGACATGTTTTTCACCTCTTTTTTCTATTATATATGTTTTATAAAGTAAAAAACGAGCAAATTGCGTTACGCAACTTGCTCGTTTTTCTTTTCTTTATTTTTTTTCTGATCACGATTCATTAATGGATAGAAGGCAAAGCCAATCCCGAATAAACCAATTCCGAGAAGAAATGTTTTTATATCGGATGCTCCTGTTTTAATAACCCATAGTGCATAGCAAAGTGCGATAACTGCAACTACACCATCCATAATTCTTGAACCCATTTCATTCTTATATGTTTCACCAGTTGCGACTAGTTTTAACTGGAAGATTGGTGAAACGAGATATGGAATGAGGTAGGCCAGTGTTGATACGGTAATAACGAATGTATAAGCTTCCGCAATTGTTCCTGATAATGTTGAGAATAAGAACACTTGCGACATAATGTTTGTTAATCGTAGTGAATGAATTGGACTTCCTTTTTTGTTTGTTTTTGCGAAGAAGGAAGGGAAGAAACCTTCTTTTGCAGCTTGATAAGGTACTTCTGAGCTTAATAAAATCCAGCCTAATATTGAACCGAATAGGGAAGTAAGAGCAAGTAATGCCATAAGTTTCCCGCCGCCGTGACCCATTGCAGCGTTTAGCGCATCTGCTAATGGACGTTCAGAAGCTTGTAATTTATCAACGTGAAGCACACCCATTGTTAAAATTGTAATTCCTAAGTAAATTGCAACTGTGATAAGTAATCCTGCAACAGTCGCACGTTTTACCGTTTTGGGAGAAGTAGCTCGGTTTGATAAAAGAACCGCTGATTCAATCCCAATAAATGCCCAAAGTGTTGTAAGAGCAGCTAAGTTTACTTGTGAAAGTAGACCGTGTGATACGCCTTCTTTATCGATCATTGGTGTGTACCATTGTCCAAATTTTGAAGCTTCGAACGCAAATAACGTAACAATGATGAATAGAAGGAATCCAGTTACTTTCGTTGTTGTTGCTAGGAAGTTGAGCTTCCCAGCTCCGCTTACACCGTTTGTTAAAATTAAATGTGTGCCCCATAGTAAGACGGAACAAATAGTAAATGTAATGAGCTTTCCAACTTCTATATCGAACGAGCCGATTGAAAATAATAGTCGCGTATCTTTCATAATCGGGAAGAAGAGTGATAAATATCCCGCGAAAGATGTAATGATGGCAACGTTACTTGCCCAGTTTGCAACCCAATATCCCCACACCATGCTGAAACCAGCCATTTTCTTTCTTTTTGGTGTTGAGAATAAAGCATATGCATGACTTTGTGGTCCTGTCGTTAAATCAGGACGACGAATTGCTAAATTACCGAAAACAAGAGCTAGCATTAAAACACCAAACCCTGTTGTTAACCAAGCTAAAGTGACACCGAGTGGGCTTGCTGTTTGTGCCAACGTACTTGGCACCATGAAAATACCAGCGCCAACCATGTTACCGACAACGAAAGCTGTTAGTACCCAAAAGCCCCATTTTTTTTGTTGCATAGAAAATACCTCCAAAGTTAGTATAACCAAGTCAAGCGAGGAGATATGTATGTCTTCCTGATAAGGAAGAGAAGGTCCAAACAAAACAAAAAAAGCACGTAATTTGTCGCTACATGCTTTCTATCTTATAAGAAACCCACGACATACCTCTCGATAGCTCTCCACAAACGAAACGTTTGTGACAGTTCTGCACTTATTAAATGCAGACCCAGCAAGCGTGCATGGTGGACACGACTTACTTCGGCAATCATTCCTTTCTCATTTCTTCATCAATGCCACTACATCTCCTGAAATGATACTTTTAATGATTGCAACCTCTACCTCACCGAGATACGAATGAGGATTTATGTATTAAATTAACATGTTTAAGAGTAACAAATGTATTTTTATACGTCAATGGATATGGTAATAATCAGATTATAGAGAAGAGTTCGTTATTGGGGCTTGGAGGGTTTTAACTAAAAAGCAGCTGACCTAAATATTAGATCAGCTGCTACATATAAGATTAAACTAAGTTTAATACAGTTACTTTTTGACGAGTCATAGACTCAAGGCTCTTACGAATACCTTGTGCGCCCATACCTGAACCTTTTACACCGATGAATGGGAAGTGGTCAGGGCCGCGCTCTGTGCGTCCGTTAATTTGAACAGAACCAGTGTCGATTTTGTTAGCAATTGCAAATGCTTTGTTAATGTCTTTTGTGAAGACACTTGCTTGCAGACCGAACTCTGATTTGTTAGCAATTTCAATCGCTTGTTCGTCAGAAGAAACACGGATGATTGGAAGGATTGGGCCAAATGGCTCTTCCCAAGCAACTTTCATTTCTTCTGTTACGTTGTCGATTAACGTTGGATAAATTAGGTTGCGCTCACGTTTGTTACCGATAACGATTGTTGCACCTTTTTCAGCAGCATCGTCAATTAAACCTTGAACGAAGTCAGCAGATTTGTCGTCGATTAATGGAACGATTGTGCTGTTTTGTTCTGGAGATCCAACTGATAGTTCAGCTACTTGCTCTTTTAATAAGCCAGCTAGTTCGTCTGCTACATTTTCATGTACAAGTACACGCTTAATAGCTGTACAACGTTGACCTGAGTAAGAGAATGCACCGCTTACGATATGCTTTGCAGCTTCTTGTAAGTCTGCATCTTCACAAACGATACCAGGATCTTTACCACCAAGTTCTAATACAAGTGGAATCATCGCAGCTTTTTTCGCTAAATGTTTACCTGTATTTGTACCACCTGTGAACGATACCATATTTACGCCAGGATGTTCTACTAAGTAGTCACCAATTACAGAACCGCGTCCTGTAGCTACATTTACAAGACCTTTTGGAAGGCCAGCTTTATGAAGTGCTTCAACCATTTTAACACCGCTAATTGCACCTTGAGTTGCTGGTTTGAAGATAACAGCGTTACCCATAATAAGTGCTGGTGCAAGTTTTGCAGCAGATAAGTTTACTGGGTAGTTAAATGGTGCAATTGCTAATACAACACCAAGTGGTGCGCGCTGAATAATCGCAAGTTTAGATTTAGATCCACCAGGGAAGCTATCACCCATCATGCTTTCACCGTGCATGTGAAGTGCTTCGTCAACTGTGTAACGAATTAAGTCAGCTGTACGAACGACTTCTTTTTGCGCATCTTTATAGCCTTTACCGACTTCTTTCATAATGATATCGGCAATTTCATCTTGCATATTTACGAGCTCATCAGCCCATTTATATAAATATTTTGCGCGATCTTGTAGAGAAGCTTCAGCCCATGATTTTTGAGCTTCTTTTGCAGATGCAATTGCTTCATCTACTTCTCCTTGAGTAATTGCTTGTACTTGTCCAATTACTTCGTGTAAGTATGGAGATGGAATGTCGATTGTTTGACCTGAAGAGCTTTCTCTCCATTCTCCGTTTAAATAAAATTTGTACGTATTGCTAGTTGTCATGATTAGTCCTCCTAAAATAGCAACTTGTAAGAGTGAGTATAAGGTGATTGTAGGTGGTTTGATAATATTTTTCAAATGAAATGTTTGTGAAAACGATTTCTTACTATTTTTTTATTTTGTATGCCCTTTCTTACAGAAGATTCTCTTATTTCAAACTGAATTATAAGCAGAATGCATCACTTTTATTTTTTGTGATAAAAGATTATTTTATTCTAAAGCGAAAAAAATAATTGACAGAATACTCAATAAAGTTGTAAGATTATAAATGGAAAATAAATGAAGGGGGTGTGCGTAATGATTGTAATCGTAAATGTAATGGGCTTAGCTCTGTTAAATGGCGGAAAACATTCATATCATTACGCAACCCGTGCGGATATATAGGACCTTTTTGTCTTATGAGAAGCGTACGTTGCGTATATCGTAACGTACGCTTTTATGCATTCTATTGCATATCGTCAAGCGGCGGTATGCTTTTTTTTGTTTATTTTCCTTGTTACTATAAAAAATCAGAATTTGGAAGGTGGAAAAATGTGATGAAATTGTATGGCTTACGAAATGTAAATGTGATGGGTTTGGATAGCGGGTAAAGAAATGTGAATCAAACGGGAACGAGAAAGGGGAGGTTATATTGTTTTCAGTATTACTAAAGTTAAGCTGGTTTTTTAGAGAGCATTGGAAAAGGTATAGTATTGCAATTGGGGTACTTTTAATTGTAAACGTGATAGAGGTAATTCCACCGAAAGTGTTAGGAATTACCATTGATAATATTAAAACGGGAGCCTTAACGAATGAGGCGATTATGCAATATATTTTTATTTTACTTGGGGTAACGATTGGTGGGTATGTGCTTACTTTCATTTGGCAGCACCAACTATTTGGCGGTGCGTTCGTACTTGAGAAAACGATGCGTTCAAAATTTATGGGGCATTTACTTAAGATGACACCGACGTTTTATCAAAAAAATCGTACTGGCGATTTAATGGCGAGAGCGACAAATGATTTAAAAGCAATCTCCATGACAGCTGGCTTTGGTATATTAACGCTCGTTGATTCTAGTCTATATATGCTTACAATCGTTTGTATGATGGGCTTTTCAATTAGTTGGCAGTTAACATTTGCTGCGCTTATACCACTTCCGATTATGGCGTATGCGATGAATAGATACGGAAAGAAGTTGCATGAAAGATTTACAGTCGCGCAAGATGCGTTCGGGGATATGAACGATAAAGTACTTGAATCAATTGCGGGTGTACGCGTTATTCGTGCGTATGTACAGGAGAACGCTGATCAAGAAAGGTTTCATCATTTAGGAGATGACGTATACGAGAAAAATATGAGAGTAGCAAGAATCGATGCATTATTCCAGCCGACTGTGAAAATGCTCGTCGGTCTTAGTTATTTAATTGGTTTAGTGTACGGTGCATATCTCGTATTCCAATCAAAGGTGACACTTGGTGAGCTCGTTTCTTTTAACGTCTATTTAGGGATGATGATTTGGCCGATGTTTGCAATTGGTGAATTGATTAATGTTATGCAAAGAGGAAATGCGTCGCTCGACCGTGTAAATGAAACGTTAGCTTATGAACCGGATGTAAAGAATCCGAAAGATCCAAAGGTTGTACAAGAGCCAGATTACATTCAGTTTGATAACGTTACTTTTTCATATCCTTCATCAATTGAAACGAATTTGAAAAATGTTTCATTCTCTTTAAAACAAGGAGAGACACTTGGAGTTGTTGGGAAGACAGGAAGCGGGAAAACGACGCTCGTTCGTCAGCTTCTTCGTCAATATCCACTTGGAGAAGGGGATATTGCGGTTTCTGATGTGAAGCTAGATAAAATTACGAATGATAACGTACTTGGCTGGATTGGGTATGTACCTCAGGAACACATTTTGTTCTCAAAAACAGCGAAGGAAAATATTTTATTCGGAAATAGAGAAGCGACTGAAGAAGAACTTGAAAAAGCGATTGAAATAGCTGCGTTTAAAAAGGATTTAGAGTTTTTACCGGAAGGTTTAGAAACGCTCGTTGGAGAGAAAGGTGTTTCTTTATCAGGTGGGCAAAAGCAAAGGATTTCGATTGCGAGGGCTGTTATTCAAAATCCGGAAATTTTAATTTTGGACGATTCTTTATCAGCTGTTGATGCTCGTACTGAAGCGGCAATTATTGAAAACATACGAACAGAAAGAAGCGGGAAGACGACGATTATAACAACGCATCGTTTGTCAGCAGTGCAGCATGCTGATTGGATTCTCGTTATGGATAACGGTGAGGTTATTGAAGAAGGTTCGCATGAAGCACTCGTTCGAAATGGGGGCTGGTATGCAGAGCAGTTCGAAAGACAACAAGGTGAAAGTGAAAGTACGGATAGTGGGGTGAAAATATGAGTGTTTCAAAACGATTGTTTCAATACGCGATGAAAGTAAAAGGGCCGATTTTTGCAGCGATGGCGATGCTATTTGTTTTCGTTATTGCAGAACTCGCGGGTCCTTTCGTCGCAAAAACGATGATCGATGAGCATATCGTTGGAATAGAGAGACCCTGGTATGAAACAGAAAAGAGTGAGGATGCTGTTTCATATAATGGCGCCTTTTATAAGCGAAGTGATCGCTTTGAACAAGGTGAGCAAAAAGGGAAAGAAGTCCGAGTGATTCAAGTTGGCTTTCAGTACTATTTTGTACCGAATAAAATAACGCTTGAAGGAACTCGTTCTGTTAAGGATGATGTGCTTACAGTACAAAGTGGTAAGGCAGTGCAAGTGTATAAATCGAAAGCCTTAACGAAAGAAGAAGTATTTGCGTTTTATAAACCAGAAATAAATAGGTTATTACTACTTGGCGGTGGATATTTCGCTTTATTAGTAGTCGTATCATTATTTGCATACGGAAAGCAGTTCTTCTTACAGAAGGCGGCAAACAAAATTATTCAAATTATGAGGGAAGACGTCTTTTCCCATATTCAAACGTTGCCAATTCGTTATTTTGACCATTTACCAGCAGGGAAAATTGTATCGCGTGTAACGAATGATACAGAAGCGATTCGTGATTTATATGTAACAGTGCTTGCGACATTCGTCTCTAGTATCATCTATATTATCGGGATTTTCGCTGCGCTATTTTTACTTGATGTAAAACTGGCGGCGCTATGCTTACTTATCATCCCAATTTTAATTGTTTGGGCGATTATGTATAGAAAGTATGCGTCTGTATACAATCATAAAATGCGTTCGCGTTTATCGGATATTAACGGAACAGTGAATGAATCAATTCAAGGGATGCCAATTATTCAAGCATTTCGTCAAGAACATGAAACGAAGAAGGAATTTGAAGAGTTAAATGGTGATTATTTTAAATATCAAAATAAAATTTTAAATTTAAATGCAGCAACTTCGCATAATTTAGTGTCTGTATTAAGAAATATCGCTTTTACAGGTGTAATTTGGTATTTCGGTGGTGCTTCATTAAGTGCTTCTGGCCTCCTTTCTCTAGGGATACTGTATGCTTTCGTCGATTATTTAACGAGGTTATTCTCGCCAATTACGAACATGGTGAACCAACTTGCTAACTTAGAGCAATCGCGTGTTGCATCAGAGCGTGTGTTTGAATTGCTAGAGGAAAAGGGAGAGGCAGTAGAAGAAGAACGTATGCCTCGCTTAACCGGAAATGTGAAATTCGATAATGTCTCATTTTCTTATAATGGAAAAGATGAAGTATTAAAAAATATTTCTTTTGAAGCGAAACAAGGGGAGACAGTGGCACTTGTCGGTCATACTGGATCAGGAAAAAGTTCCATTATGAATGTGCTCTTTCAGTTTTATGAATTTCAAAAAGGGAAGCTTACGATTGATGGTCATGATGTAACAGAGATGCCGAAACAAGCAACACGTGAACATATGGGAATTGTATTGCAAGATCCGTTTTTATTTAGCGGGACAGTGGCATCCAATGTAAGCTTAGAAAATGAAAAAATTTCAAAAGATCGCATCGTAAAGGCGTTACGTGATGTTGGTGCGGAAAGGTTTGCGAACAATATAGATGAAAAAATTACGGAGAAAGGAAGTACACTTTCAACCGGAGAACGTCAGCTTATATCGTTTGCTAGGGCACTTGCTTTTGATCCTGCTATTTTAATTTTAGATGAAGCGACTTCCAGTATTGATACAGAAACAGAAGCGATGATTCAACAAGCGCTAGAAGTTGTGAAGAAAGGACGAACGACGTTTATTATCGCTCATCGTCTTTCAACAATTAAGAGCGCTGATCAAATTATTGTGCTTGATAGAGGAACGATTTTGGAAAAAGGTTCCCATGATGAATTAATGAAAAAGCGCGGGCGTTATTACGATATGTATAAAACGCAAATGGAAGGAAACCAGAGTGCTTAATTTTTAGAAGAACTTGCGATTTTCGCAAGTTCTTTTTTGATCGGATTGTCCGCTTAGAAGTTAATATATTTCACCGGCTGAAAAACTTATAAATAAGTAGGTATTGTTTTACCTTTTTCTTTATAAATGCTATATTAAAAAATGTTACTTATTTTTTGTATGTAGCGCTATTTTTCCATTTTGTTTGATTATGAAGAAAAAGGTTAAACTAAATAAGAACATTTTCATTGAAAAATTGTTCGAAATTGCATACAATCAATATAGTTTTTAAATTCCTATCAGAATACTTGGAGGACTACTATCATGAAAAAGTTATTTTCAGTGCTTGCAGTAACTACATTAGCGATTGGGATTGTAGCGGGCTGCGGTAAAGAAGAGAAAAAAGATACAGCTAATCAAGATGCATTACAGAAGATAAAACAAAGCGGTGAGCTTGTAATTGGTACAGAAGGTACATATCCACCATTTACGTTCCACGATACAAACGATAAATTAACTGGGTTTGACGTTGAATTAGCAGAAGAAGTTGCAAAACGTTTAGGTGTAAAGCCTGTATTTAAAGAAACACAATGGGATAGCTTACTTGCAGGAATAGATGCAAAACGTTTCGACATGGTTGCGAACGAAGTTGGTATTCGTGAAGATCGCCAAAAGAAATATGACTTCTCTAGTCCATATATTTCTTCTTCAGCAGCATTAGTTATTGCGAAAGATAAAGATAAACCTGCTACATTTGCTGACGTAAAAGGATTAAAAGCAGCACAATCTTTAACAAGTAACTACGCAGATATTGCTAAGAAAAATGGTGCGGAAATCACAGGTGTAGAAGGATTTAGCCAAGCAGCAGAATTATTAAGTTCTGGCCGCGTTGATTTCACAATCAATGATAAATTATCAGTGTTAAACTATTTAGAAACGAAAAAAGATGCAAAAATTAAAATTGTAGATACAGAAAAAGAAGCGTCACAAAGTGGATTCTTATTCCGTAAAGGTAGCGACAAACTTGTACAGGAAGTAAATAAAGCGTTAGAAGATATGAAAAAAGATGGTACGTACGATAAAATAACGAAAAAATGGTTCGGTGAAAATGTATCTAAGTAGCGCATTGATGTCAGATCGATTGTCTACTTGGATAGATATTATGCAGACTTCCTTCGCGCCTATGCTGAAGGAAGCTGTCTTTACGACAATTCCGTTAACGCTTATTACATTTATTATCGGTATTATACTTGCGACGTTAACAGCGCTCGCACGTATTTCAGGTAGTCGTATTTTACAATGGATTGCTCGTATCTATGTATCTATCATTCGCGGAACGCCACTTCTTGTACAGTTATTTATTATTTTCTATGGTCTTCCAACTCTTAATATTGAGGTTGAGCCATATACAGCAGCAGTTATTGGATTTTCATTAAATGTAGGTGCATATGCATCTGAAATTATTCGTGCTTCTATCCTTTCAATCCCGAAAGGACAGTGGGAAGCAGCTTACACAATTGGGATGACATACCCGCAAGCATTAAAACGTGTTATTTTACCACAAGCAACACGCGTATCAATTCCGCCGCTTTCGAATACATTTATTAGTTTAGTGAAGGATACTTCATTAGCGTCGTTAATTTTAGTAACAGAAATGTTCCGAAAAGCGCAGGAAATTGCGGCAATGAACTATGAGTTTTTAATTGTTTATTTTGAAGCAGGTCTAATTTATTGGGTAATTTGCTTCTTATTATCTATCGTGCAACAAATATTAGAAAAACGTTCAGAACGTTATACTCTAAAATAACCCTTTCATAAAAGGAGTTTTTGTTTTTATGATTTCAATTCAACATTTACAAAAAAGTTTCGGAGATAATACCGTATTAAAACATATAGACTTATCAGTTGAGAAGGGCGAAGTGGTTGTTATTATCGGGCCATCTGGATCTGGTAAAACGACATTCTTGCGTTGTCTCAACGTGTTAGAAACGCCGAACGCTGGTAACATTCGCATCGGCAATAAAGAGCTCGATTTCTCTCAAAAAGTATCGAAGAAAGATATTGTAAATCTTCGTACGCAAACAGGTATGGTATTCCAACACCATAATCTATTTCCTCATTTAACAGCAATTCACAATGTAATGGAAGGGCTCATTACAGTGAAAAAGATGGGGAAAGAAGAAGCGAAGAAAAAAGCAAACTATTTCCTTGAAAAAGTTGGTCTTGCGGATAAAGTAGACTTATATCCGTTCCAATTATCAGGTGGACAACAACAGCGCGTTGGAATCGCTCGTGCGCTTGCGATGGAGCCGGAAGTTTTACTATTTGATGAGCCAACGTCAGCACTTGATCCTGAGCTAGTTCAAGAAGTTTTAAAGGTTATGAAAGAACTTGCTAAAGAAGGAATGACGATGGTCATTGTAACGCATGAAATGCGCTTTGCTCATCAAATTGCGAACCGTGTTATTTTCATGGATGGCGGTGTCGTTGTCGAACAAGGTACACCGGAAGATGTATTTACAAATCCAAAAGAAGAACGAACGAAGAAGTTTTTACAAATGTTGCAGTAAATTAAGGAAGGTCTCAGGGCATATGCCCTGAGACCTTTTTGCCATATATATTTATTTTTGGAATCCGCCAAGGCTTTGCTCAGCCATTGCAACTAGACGTTTTGTAATTTCTCCACCAACAGAACCGTTAGCGCGAGCCGTAGAATCTGCTCCTAATTGTACACCAAATTCTTGAGCGATTTCGTACTTCATTTGATCGATTGCTGCTGTTGCACCTGGTACTACTAATTGATTGTAAGAGCTTTGGTTTGCCATAGGAATATATCCTCCTTAGAGTTATAAAAATTTTTTTGGTTGGACTAGCTGGATTTGAACCAGATTATCGCCCCGTTTGGCGCTAATCCATCGGTAATTAAGTTTGTACTCATAGTATGGATGTTACCTAGAAAGATATACAAAAAAATAATTTGTAAATTTTGTAAAAAATATTTCATCATTTCGTAAATTATGAAATAAGAGTAATCGTTGTATTTTTAAGAAAGAAGGCTAAACTAAGAGCGAAATCATATGCGTTTTTTCTTTGTATAACCAGCTTGGCTTACTTAGCTTATGATTTGTTAAAGTGAGACAAATTCCAGTTTAGTAAAATGAAAATTAAATCGGGAGCAACTGCATAGTTCTGTTTTAACCCAGGGTAGGGTAGAAAAAGGAACTGACCGCGTCTATGTACGGCTAGATGCTCTCTTCAATCTAAAAAAGAAGCTTTTAAACGAAAATGTAATTAAAGTGAGATAAATTAAAGCTTAGTAAAATGAAAATTAAACGGCAACAACTGCATAGTTCTGTTTTAACCCAGGGTAGGGTAGAAAAAGGAACTGACCGCGTCTATGCACGGCTAGATGCTCTCTTCAATCTAAAAAAAGGGCTTTTTAATTGTTTTTAAACGATAACGTATGGAGGAATCATGATGGGAATTTGCCCGCTTTGCAACGCGCTAGAATCACAAACATATTCTTGTCAAAATTGCCAAGGTATACTCCAAGATTATGGGAAAACTGTAGATTACATAGATGATTACAGTGCATATATGGATCAAGAATTATTAAGTGCAGTAGACGGTTTAACACATAATAATTCACAGGAGTATTGCAATCATGTTTTTTATTGCGGAGTATGTAATGTGGAAACTGAAGTTGTAGTGAAGCTCGTTTAAATAAAAAACTTCCACCTTATGAAGGAGGTGGAAGTTTTTGTTTTTGTATTTGTGAGTTAATCATAGGGGAAGGGATGTTTTCGGTATGTGACGAAGGATCTGATTTTATTTGTGACATTTTTTCTTTCGTATCGCGCAAAGAGTGTTCAGTTAAATAGATGGCATATTCATAAAATAATTGGCGCGTAAGTTCACTTTGTTCTTTTAACTTTTCATCTTGGAATACAGTTCGCCCCGGTTTAGAATTTGCTTCAAATAGCCACGGGTTTTCCGTGGTGTCTAAACCAATGTCAAAACCAATTTCTCCAATGTTCCCGGTTACTTGCCCATCAAGTGCATAACTGATTTGTAAGGCTGTTTGTTTTAGTTTATTTTCAATTTGAACTTGCTTTGTTGAATCAGGAAATAGTTCCTGAAGTAATTTCGTATCACCGCCGCTATTTACATGAGTTGTTAAGCTACCTTTGCCGGCGATTTTTGCGACGATTGCACTGACTACCCAATTACCAAAATGGTTTTTATTTGTATGAATGCGAAAATCGACGGGTTGCCCTTCGAAGCGGAGCAGTGAGATACCTTGTTGTACGATAAACTTTTTTAAATCATGTCCTTTTAACACATGGTTAAGAAGGGCTTCTAATGATTGATACTTTCTTAGTTTGTTTTGTTCATTTTCACGATAACGACAATAGTAGCAATTATCAGTTTGAGAATAGAGTATTTGATGAATATTTCTGCCGAAGCTACCGTGTATTGGTTTCATATAAATGTACTTATACGTACCGAGAAGTCGTTCTACTTGTTCAAAATGTTGAAATACTTCTGTATTTGGTAAGAATGGTTTAATTGAATCTTCTTTCATTAAAAGTTGATGCACTTCCCATTTATTGAAAAATCCCGGATTAAACCACGGAATCGCATAGTCGCTTTCTAAACGTTTTTTTGCTCTTACGATAGGTTTGTAATTTTCTGCTTGCCGATTTGGTAAACGGTCGTAAATGACATTTGGTAAAGGGACTTTGTTTTTTACCCATTTTCCTTTTTGAAAGAAGTACCCTTCAATTGTTTCCTCTTCCCAGTTTATATGTTGAAGGCCAAAGACAAATACAAATGGCTGTAATGTGAATGGTGGTGTTAATAACTCACTGAGAGAGATGGAACGACTTCCTAAAGGAGAATTAGAATCATCGTTAAAGCCAGTTGTGAAAATCCCGATTAATGGGCCGAAAACAATGGCTTGATTGTGTAAGAAGGCATGGATTGTCGTCGAATGCGGTAGTAAAAGATCGGCTGCAATCTGTTCGCCAATAATAATTTCTCGCGTGAATGAATAATGAATTTTAATATTCTCACATGTAATATAACGTAAGCCAAAGAAAAAGGATGTAATTGGTGGTGTAATAGAAAAAACGTAAGGTAAAGTAATACTATTTGGATGCTCATCTGAAATACTTAATGTATATATGTGCTCTTTCAACGGGGATTTCCTCCTTTCGTTATGGTGTAAATCGGCTAAACTTTAATGGACCATGAAAAATTTGTTCAGCGAGTTCGTCGTTGTACCTAGTATAAACTTCGTAAGAAGGCATCGTATTGACGTACATAAGCCAAATGGCACCTTTTTGATCCATAATGGTAGAAAGCTCTAGTTCAAATAATGAAGAATAGGACTGATCGAGTGTTTTAAAAACTTCGGTTACAACATCATGTAAAGCATCTTTTAATAATTGGACGCCAGTTGGAGAAAGTAAATATTTAATTTTAGAAAATGGATGTAACATAGAACGTTCTGTTGCTGAAAGTAAAAATTGTGCTGGGAATGAAGATTTTTGTATAAATTGACCGAGCACTTTCCAATTCTGTTCTTTATTTTTTTGCATAATGGTTCGAATATGAATCGGATATGATAGTTGATGTGGAGGTTGTAACATTGGATGAATCATATAACGGAATGAGTGTATGTTCGATTTGCACCATGATATAAATTCATCTGTTCGTTTGAATTGAGTAGAAGTATGATGTTGTTCATTTATTGTATCGATATGAAATGTTTTATTTTTGTAAGTGGCCCGATATAAATTTTCATTGGAGTGTATATTGATTGGTCTTATAATAATATCTCTTGTTTCTAGTAGTAATTTAAAAATTCCTTGTACTGTTCCTTTTATTATTTTTGGTACGTAAGGGGAAAGACGTTTATTAGTAAGAAAAAGATTGTGCAAATCGCTTGGGTTAATAAGTGTGTTGTTTAAAAAAGTAGTGGAAGAACGTTTGTGTAATGAATGAATAATCGCATTTGCTTGTTGGAATTCCTCATCCTCTTTGAAATGACAACGATCATATATATATGAAGGAATGGGAAAGGTTTGATCTATCCAATTTCCTGTATCTGTATCGTAAATAAGACCAGAAACAAGATCTGTCTTTGAATCAATGCTAAACGGTGTGAATTGGGCAACGACGTTATGATAAAGACGAGCTCGCTTAGCGATTTCGGTGTAATACGTTTGCTCGTGATGGAGCCCGGAAGTTAAAAGACCAAGAACCAACGAAATCACTCCTTTAGTAATAAGATGTTTGCATTATAGGCGAAGCTATATATTGCAAATACGTTTTTATACCATTATACTTTTGTCCGTATGATGATATGCTATAGTTTTGGAGAAGTGAAAGGTTGATTGTGATGAATATATGGTTAAATATGTTAATAACGACAGGGCTCGGGGCAATTATTGGAGGATACACAAATCATTTAGCGATAAAAATGTTATTTCGTCCTCATCGTCCGATTTATATTGGGAAGTTTCAGGTTCCATTTACGCCAGGGTTAATTCCGAAGCGCCGCGATGAGCTTGCTGTTCAATTAGGTAAAATGGTTGTAGACCATTTGTTAACACCAGAAGGAATCGGAAAGAAACTAACAAATAAAGAGTTTCAAACCAGTTTAATTCGCTGGACACAAGTGGAAGTCGATAAAGTAATTACAAATGAACAGTCGTTACGGGATATGTTAGAAAAATGGAATTTAGAACATGTAGAAGAAGAGGCGATCGGGAAAATCGAACATGTTCTTACAGAAAAAATTCATGCATTTTTAGCAGAGTACTATACATATACATGGGAACAGGCGTTACCTCATTCTGTTCATGAAAAAGTAGAGAATGCGATTCCGAATGTAGCATCTTTTATTTTAAAAAGAGGAATTAGCTTTTTGGAAAGTGAAGAAGGAAAGGAACGCCTTTCAAAAATGATTGATGACTTTTTCGCTTCTCGCGGGACGCTGCTTAACTTAGTTGGTATGTTTTTAGGGAATGTAAGTTTAGTTGATCGCGTGCAGCCGGAAGTCATTAAGTTTTTAGGACAAGATGGAACAGAGCGTCTGTTAACTGATGTACTGCAAAAAGAGTGGGAAAAGTTAAAAGGAAGAGACGTAAAAGAATTAGAAATGTTCGTAGAGAAAGAAATGATTGTGAACTCCATATTGTCAGCAGTTAAAGTAGAGGAAACAGTGAGTAGATTTTTAAATCAGTCTGTTCAGCAAGTATGTGAGCCAGTTCGAGAAACAATCGTTGAAAAAGTGGTCCCTAGCGTAGTAGAGAAAGGCTTGAAGTGGGGGACAGAAAATGTGGGAAGTATATTGGGAAATCTACAGCTTGCGGAAATTGTCCAGCAGGAAGTATCTACATTTTCAACAGAGAGACTAGAAGATCTCGTATTGTCCATTACAAAAAATGAGTTAAAAATGATTACATATTTAGGGGCGTTATTAGGGGGGACAATTGGATTTATTCAAGGGTTGTTACTCTTGTTCCTTAAGTAATAAAGATGGGTGTATAGAAATAAAAGTGAAATTTCTTCCCATCTCTTGCATAGTTTGATATGGTAAGAAGAGGTGCGTATGTAAATGCACTTAAAAGGCAGTGTGAGCGAAAAGCGCTAGCCTTCTAAAGGAGGAAAAATAAAATGACAAAAAACATTCATGATGTTGCATATGAATTACAAAAAACAATCGCTGAAAACGAAGATTTCCAAACATTAAAAGCAAGCTACGCAGCAGTACAAGGAGATGCAGAGTCAAAGAACTTATTCGAAGAGTTCCGCGCGATGCAACTTGGCTTACAACAAAAAATGATGCAAGGCCAAGAAATCACTGAAGAAGATAACCAAAAAGCACAAGAAGTTGTAACTCGCATTCAACAAGATGCAAAAATCACAAAGTTAATGGAAACTGAGCAACGTTTAAACATCGTTATCACTGACGTTAACAAAATCATCATGAAGCCACTTGAAGAATTATATAGCGCGCAACAAGCGTAATGATGGAAGACGCTCCTAGTATGGGGGCGTTTTTTTTTGTGGGTAATTTGATAGTCCTGCCACAAAAAAATCCCCGCCGAAATAGCCATGTGTTAGTGACTATTTTGACGGGAATATATGATGTATCTTTCAATTTCTCTTATATATATAATTATTTATTGAAATACTCAGTTCTAATATTTTTTTCTTTCAAAAACTTTTCAATCTCTTTTTGCTTTCTACCATTAACTTTCTCAAAGCGTTTTGTAAAAGAAAAATCTGTCTTGAATAAGTTACCATCTTGAGTGAGTTTGTCTAATTCTTGATCTAGTTCTACTGAAAGTGCCGTAGATGCTGAAATAAAATCATGAATTTCCTTCGAAGGCTGTTTGTAATCATTGGGGATCGTATTGTTACTAATAAAAGTATGGAAATTCGCATCATTTTGTTTTGCTAAATCTACTAGTTGCTTTAATTTCTCTCGGTCGGATTCCGTGACATTCTCGTCAGACATGGCTGATGAAAGGGGAACGATGTTTTCAAATAACTCGCCGCTATAATCTAAATAAGTCTTTATATTTTGTTTCATTTCGTTTTCATTAATATTTTCATTTTTCTTTGAGGAACTAAATATAGTTTCTGGAATTTTAACCGTTACATCTTTAATAGATTGCACATCGTTTTCTTCCTTATGTTGTGCACTGTTTGAACAAGCTGATAGAAATAAAATTGTAAGTAACATGAGTAGATATAAAGTATATTTCTTCATTTTAATCTCCTTTTACATTCATTATTATCTTTGTAAAATAGCTATATTCCATTTCAAATACTTTACTAAAGTTGCGTATACATGTTTTACCATTTGGTAAGATATTACGGATATGAGTAAACCGCTGCAAAAAGCGATGAACACATTGTAAACATCGGAATAACTGATTTGATGAAACCCGTAAAAAAATCCTAACCCTATTAATAAAATAGGTGAAATGATTAATAATGGAGTGGCAATGATAAGTGCTAGAAGAATCGGTAATAAAAAGAGTAGTACGAAAAAGGCGATAATGATAAAGGCAAAGTTTAAAACACTTAAGCTCATAACAGAAAATAGTGCGGTTATCATATTTTTGAAGCTTCGTTTATTGTCAGCGTTGTTTATTGCATAGGAAACATTAAGTTCTTTAGCAATAGTTTTAGGGTCTCCTAGTTTTCTAGAAATTTCTTCTTCAGATTTTCCATCCTGTTTAGCACTGATAAAATGAGTTTCATACTCTGAAATAATATCTTTCTTTTCTGCATTAGGCATATTCCGCAAGGAAGAACTAAGTTGGTCCAAAAATTCACTTTTGTTCATAACAATCACTTTCCTTTATAAAATGATGAATTACAGCTGAGAATCCTATCTTTTGAAAAGGGGGATACGAATTACAAGGTGCGTTCCAATTATTGGGTATTCCAATAATTACAAATATATCATTTAGTAGTGTTCTTTGCAAGGTACTATAATCTTATTAATACTGTGATTAGATGGAATTTTTTCGTGCATTTTTAGAGGAGATATAAAAATATTATTTTAGGATAAACAAAGGGTTGTAAGCGTATTCCTTAGAGGTTGTCAAAAAACTGTCAAATTCATATTGTTGGAAAAATAATGCATTTGTAATATAATGATAAACAATACTTCACCACGTTAATTAACTAGGTGAAATTAAAAATCTTTATTACACACATTATGAAATAAAGGAATGATTAGTTTGAGTACAGGTGTAAAAGCAAACGACGTGAAAACAAAAACAAGAGGAGCAGATCTTGTTGTTGATTGTTTAATTAAACAAGGTGTTACACATGTTTTCGGTATTCCAGGAGCGAAGATTGATTCTGTATTTGATGTACTGCAAGAAAGAGGACCAGAGTTAATTGTTTGTCGTCATGAACAAAACGCAGCATTTATGGCAGCTGCTATTGGTAGATTAACAGGGAAACCGGGCGTATGTCTTGTAACTTCAGGACCAGGGACATCAAATTTAGCGACAGGTCTTGTTACTGCGAATGCGGAGAGTGATCCCGTTGTTGCTTTAGCTGGTGCAGTTCCGCGTACAGATCGATTAAAACGTACGCATCAATCTATGGATAATGCTGCATTATTTGAACCAATCACTAAATATAGCGTAGAAGTCGAGCATCCTGATAATGTACCAGAAGCACTTACTAATGCATTTCGAAGTGCTACTTCTACAAATCCAGGAGCAACACTTGTAAGTCTTCCGCAAGACGTTATGACTGCAGAAACGACAGTAGAATCTATCGGTGCGCTTTCTAAGCCACAGCTTGGAATCGCTCCCACAAATCATATTGAATACGTAGTAAAAAAAATAAAATCAGCAAAATTACCAGTTATTTTACTCGGTATGAGAGCAAGTACCAATGAAGTAACGAAAGCAGTTCGTGAGTTAATTGCTGGTACAGAACTTCCTGTTGTTGAAACGTATCAAGCAGCTGGTGCAATTTCACGTGAGTTAGAAGATCATTTCTTCGGCCGCGTTGGATTATTCCGTAACCAACCAGGTGATATTTTACTAGAAGAAGCGGATTTTGTTTTATCTATCGGCTATGACCCAATTGAGTATGATCCGAAATTCTGGAATAAACTTGGCGATAGAACAATTATTCACCTTGATGATCACCAAGCAGATATCGACCATGATTACCAACCAGAGCGTGAATTAATTGGTGATATCGCTTTAACTGTAAATAGCATTGCGGAGAAATTACCGAAGCTTGTATTAAATACGAAATCAGAAGCAGTTTTAGAACGATTACGCTCGAAATTATCAGAGCAAGCAGAAGTTCCAAATCGTGCTTCAGAAGGTGTTACGCATCCACTTCAAGTCATTCGTACACTTCGTTCTTTAATTAGTGACGATACAACCGTTACATGTGACATCGGTTCCCATTCTATTTGGATGGCAAGATGTTTCCGTTCTTATGAACCACGTAGACTATTATTTAGTAACGGTATGCAAACGTTAGGTGTTGCACTTCCTTGGGCAATTGCCGCTACTTTAGTTGAGCCGGGTAAAAAAGTTGTTTCAGTGTCAGGTGATGGTGGTTTCTTATTCTCTTCGATGGAGTTAGAAACAGCGGTACGTTTAAATGCACCGGTTGTACATCTCGTTTGGAGAGACGGTACATATGATATGGTTGCGTTCCAACAAATGATGAAATACGGTAGAACATCAGCTACAGAGTTTGGCGATGTTGATCTTGTGAAATATGCAGAAAGTTTCGGGGCGTTAGGTCTTCGTGTCAATACACCAGACGAATTAGAAGGTGTATTGAGAGAAGCGTTAGAAGCAGACGGCCCTGTCATTATTGATATTCCAATTGACTACCGTGACAACATTAAATTAAGCGAAAAACTATTACCAAACCAATTAAACTAATGGGGGCATGAGTGAGATGACTGTTGCGCAATTAATTGATATTGATGCAAAAAGAACGAAAACGAATAATGAAGTATATCAAACATCTACAATGCTTGCGCTATTAGATGGTATATATGATGGTGTGATTAGCTTTGAGGAATTGAAAGAACGTGGTGATTTCGGCATCGGCACATTTGATCAATTAGATGGTGAAATGATCGCGTTTGATAACGAATTTTACCATTTACGTTCAGACGGCTCCGCAGAAAAAGTAGAGCCAGAGGAAACAACACCGTTTGCGACTGTAACGTTTTTTGAAAAAGAAATGAGTTATACGGTAGAGCATCCGATGAATCGTGAAGAAGTGGAAGCGTTATTACATGAATTAATGCCAAGTAAAAACTTATTTTATGCGATTCGAATGGATGGTACGTTCCGTGAAGTAAGAACGAGAACTGTTCCAAGACAAGAAAAACCGTATACGCCGCTCGTTGAAGTGACGAAATCACAACCGATCTTTTCATTTAAAGATACAGAAGGTACGCTAGCTGGATTTTGGACACCAGATTACGCACAAGGTATTGGTGTAGCTGGTTTCCACTTACATTACATTGATAATGAAATTCGCGGTGGCGGACATGTTTTCGACTATGTTGTAGAAAACTGTACGATCCAAATTTGTCAAAAAGCTCATATGCATTTAGCACTTCCTGAAACAGCTGATTTTATGGCGGCGGAATTATCAAGAGAAAACTTAGAGAATGATATTGCGGCCGCGGAAGGTGCGGAGTAAAAAGGAATCGAAATTATGTATTCTCTATATAAAGAACCGAAGTCTTGTTCAGGCTTCGGTTTTTTTCATTGATTTGCAATCTTCGAGTGAAATTCCCCTATCCAATTTCACTGCACCGCCTCATTATGTTTCTTTTGTAAAATGAAAACTCAATTTTGAAGCAAAAGAAATATAAATTTCTCTCCAAACATATACATCAAAAGGATAGGGGGGATATGATGGAAAACTCCATTACTATTAGTTTATGCATGATTGTAAAAGATGAAGAACAAACTATATCAAAATGCTTAGAATCGGTTAAAAGTGTTGTGGATGAAATTATTATTGTAGATACAGGTTCAACAGATGGTACAAAAGAAATTGTGAAGAAGTACGACGCGAAAGTTTATGATTTTCAATGGATTGAAGATTTTTCAGCGGCACGAAATTTTGCGTTTTCTAAAGCTACAAAAGAATATATTCTTTGGCTAGACGCAGATGACATAATAGATACGGAAGATATAAAGAAATTGTTGCAGTTAAAACATACGTTAGATCGTAGTACGGATGCAGTATCTATGAAATATTATTTAACTTTTGATATAGAAGGAAATCCAACACATTCTTTAAGGAGATATCGATTAGTCAACAGAAGTAAAAATTTTCAATGGTATGGATTTGTTCATGAATATTTAGAGGTGTATGGAAATCTTATAAATAGTGACGTAGGGGTAAGTCATAAAAAAGAAAAAGCATATACTAATCGTAATTTAAAAATATATGAAAAACATCTTGAGAGTGGAAAAGAGTTTAGCCCCCGCGATGTGTACTATTATGCAAATGAATGTAAGGATCACAGATTATTTGATAAGGCTGTTAAGGGGTATTCTAGGTTTTTAGATGAAGAAAAGGGTTGGGTTGAAGATAACATTCAAGCTTGTTTAAAAAGAGCCGAATGTTATTTAGAATTGGGGGACTTAAAAAAATCTATACAGTCTTGTTTGCAATCATTTACGTATGACACGCCTAGAGGAGAACTTTGTTGCCACTTAGGACGTGTATTTTTGCAACAAGGGGAATATTCTAAAGCGATATATTGGTACCATGCAGCAATTGACGGGCCAAGGCCAAAGGATTCGCCGTTTGTCCGAGAAGAGTGTCATACATGGTTGCCGCATATTCAACTATGTATTTGTTATGATCGAATAAAAGAATATGAAAAGGCAATTTATCATAACGAACAAGCTGCACAGTTCATACCTAATAATCCAAGCATTGAATATAATAGAAAATATTTTGATAGTTTATCGGAAAAATAATATTTAATAATACTAGATAATCATTTTGGCTGCTGAGAGGAGTTTGATTCATGCTCACAAGTATAATTATATTGACTCATAATCAATTACAATATACAAAAGAATGCATCCAAAGTATTAGAACTTATACAGTGGAACAAGAGTATGAGTTAATAGTTGTGGACAACGCGTCAACAGATGGTACTGTAGAATGGTTACAAAAACAATCGGATATTATGCTAGTGGAAAATGCGGAGAATATGGGTTTTCCAAAGGGATGCAATCAGGGAATTAAAGAGGCAAAAGGTGACAATATTTTATTATTGAATAATGATGTGGTCGTAACTGAAAATTGGCTAAGCAACTTAATTCGGTGTTTATATGAAAGTAAGGATGCTGGAGCGGTAGGGCCCGTAACTAATAATGCCGCTTACTATACTGCTATACAAACTTTTTATAAAGATATTGAAGGAATGCAGAAGTTTGCAACTTTATATAATCAAAGTGATAAAGATAAATGGGAAGAACGTATGAAATTAATCGGATTCTGTATGCTTATAAAAAAATCAGTGTTAGATGAAGTTGGATTATTAGATGAACGATTTACACCGGGGAATTATGAAGATGATGATTTGTCACTAAGAATGTTTGAAAAAGGATATAAATTGTATTTATGTAAAGATACATTTATTCATCACTACGGAAGTGTCTCATGGAGAGAAGATAGTGTTAAATTTTCTATTTGTTTACATGCGAATAATATAAAATTGTATGAAAAATGGGGATTTTATGGTGAAAGTTTATATATTCATTGTGACTTACTAGCGATTTTAGAGCGATTTGCGCCTGATAAAGTAAATATTCTTCATATAGGAGCTGGATGTGGTGCCACTTTATTAAAAATGAAAGGGTGTTATCAGGCAGTTTCTTTATTCGGAGCGGAAAGTAATGAAAAAGCGGCAGCTCTTGCAAATAGGGTAGCTCCTACAACTTCTGCTGCGTATGACAAGTTACATGAGGTATTTATAGATGAAAAATTTCAGTACATCCTACTATCACATCCCATTGAGCCAGCGAAATTACCGCATGTCATACAATCTATGGCACAACTTTTAACGCCAACAGGAACTTTCGTTATGTCGAAATTCAATTTGGAAAATTATTATGCATTAAAAAAATAATGCTTTTAAGATTTTCTCTTTGGAGATGAACTGTATTTGGCAATGCTTTAGGAACAACGGTTTCTTTTATAGAAACAAAACCGAAATCCGATCCCGGATTTCGGCTTTTCGACGTGTGATGAATTACGAAAAAAAAGCTACCCTATAAGTTGGTTTCACTTACTTATAGGATAGCTTCTTTATTTTGAAACAAACGGGTGCTTTTCATAATAAAACCGCCATGGATAGTGAACGGCTTCTTCTGCATAATCAATGTTAATACGAGGGCCAGCTATTATGTTATGTGTGGATGATAAATGGTCTTCTTCAGGAACTAATTCAATATGTAACGTATCACTTTGAAGTGATACGCCGCGCTCTTCTAAAGTGATTCCGAGCGCGCCGCATAGTTTTCCGGGGCCATTTGTTAAGTTTTTATACTGAGCTTTCGTAATGTCAGTTTTGTTGTAGCGCGCTAGTTTCATGTCTTCGATTCCATCTACAGGTTCAAGAGCACGAATGAGAACTCCTTGCGGGGTGCCGATTGGTGCTGTAATTACGTTAAAGCAATGATACATGCCGTAAATTAAATATACGTAAGCATGTCCTGGTGCGCCGAACATTACTTCTGTTCGATTAGTCCGTCTGCCTCCGTAACTATGAGCGGCCTTATCATCTGGACCTTTGTATGCTTCTACTTCTACAATAATTCCGCTCCGCTTTATGCCGTCTACAATATGAACGAGTTTATGTCCGAGTAACTTCTTTGCGACCACTAACGTATCGCCTTCATAAAAAGAAGGTGGTGCCTGCATTGTACTATCTCCTTTGCCAGTTGTATATGTATATAGTAAACCAAATTTTCAGTAGTAATTCTAACTCGTTCTATTTACTACATTTATTTCATAAATTATGGATAGAGTACAACAGCGAAGAGGGGGAGTGCGACATGATTTATCGCTTACTAGCTCTTAATATAGATGGGACACTACTATACAACAACGGAAAAATCGCAAAAGGGTTACGGGAGACAATTGACTTTGTGAAAAGAAAAGATGTATACGTTACATTGTTTACGAATCGTAATTTTCAATCTGCTCATAAAATAGCGAAGGCGTTAAGATTAGATTCTATATTAGTTACACATGGTGGTGCTTTCGTTTCAGCAACGTTAGATAAGCCGTTCGCTCAAAGGAGATTATCTGAAGAGAAAACCTTTAATATCGTGCAAGTGTTAGAGCATTTTGATTGTAATGTTCGCATTTCTCATGAACGATATTCAATTGGGAATCGTGAGAGAAATACACCAAACTTAATTGCGCGTACTGTATTATCAAGCGCAGATCCATTATTTTATCCGGTTCAATTTGTAGATTCGCTAGGGGATGCACTGCGCGATCATCCAGTAGCTGCACCAAAAATTGATATTGTTTTCCATACGAAAGGTGAAAAAGAAAGAGGGATGAATACGTTAAGAAAGGCATTTCAAGATGTGGAGTACGTTGAGTGTGATGAGAGACGTATAGAAATTCTCCCTCAAAATGTATCAAAACTACGTGGTTTACAATTACTTGGGGAGCATTTAAATATTAACCTTAGTGAAATGGTTGCGATTGGAGATAGCGTAGAAGACTTAGAGGTAATTGAAAATGTTGGGCTTGGGGTAGCGATGGGGAACGCTCCTGTAGAATTAAAGAAAGCCGCAGACTGGATTACACGTTCTAATACTGAGAACGGCGTAGAGTATATGATTAAAGAGCATTTTCGTAAGCAATTCCCGCTTCCTTTTTTAAAGAATCATAAGCATACACCGAAACGATGAAAAAAGAAACGTAGCATTTTCGCTACGTTTTTTTGTCGACTTTATTTGAAAAGTTTAAATCAATATTCCAATAGGGAATGAAAGCTTTTCAGGGGATGAATTGTGTCTGGAATCTATACAATTCACTTGAATACTCTAGGAAACTGTTGTAGAGTGGATGATGTTGCCGAAATATTTACACCACATGAAATATTCTTCAGATTAATTTTATTGAGCTCCCGTACGTAAAAACATTTCCGCGTGATAGTTTAGTTCACGTATTATCTCAAAAATGAATTGTAGTAATTTTATTAATTAGTTGTAGAGTTTCTTTGTTTTATTTAAATGGATTATTTTAAATTAATGTGAGTAAGACTTGGTACATATGAAATGTACTTCTTTTGTGGGTTTAGGAAGTTTAAAAGGGGGAATGAATTTCTTGAGGAAATCATTTAATCAAAAAGTAAAAAAAATAAGTAGTAGTTTTATAGTTGTATTACTAATATGTATGAATTTTTTAATCCATTTACCATTTAAAGCAGAGGCAGCTACAACAGAATTAAAAGGTTTAGGTGATGTATCTTATTACAACGCCATCATTTTTGGAGATCATAGTGCAACGAGTGCGGATATTGAGGGTGCGATGGCTGTTCAAAAAAATATGAACGCATCAAGTTATACAGTCCTAGCGGCTGCAACTGGAGCAAACAACTTAGCTGGAGCAACATGGAAAGATGAAGGATATCCATCATTATTACTAGGTGGTCAATTTACGAAAGCGGGAGCAGGACAAGTAATCATCCAAGATGGAACAGTGGCGATGACAAAAGATGGTGACCCAGAAGGTGCAATGAAATCATCTTATGACCGTATCTCTTATAAAGAGCAAGCAGAGATTGATGCCAAGTTCAAAGAATTTAGAAAAGACGTTGATGGTGTAATTGGGGATGCGGGTCAATTGCAAACTGATAAGCCAAAACTTAATATGAGCTTTGGAATCGGTGAAGATGTAAACAACCCTAATATTTACGTCTCTTCAGGCTTAACAGGAAAGAAAATATTTGATGTAAGAGATGTTTATCTTCCGAATGTAAATAACAAAGACTTTATTGTTATTTATTCAGACGCAGAAGAAGTGAATTTTGGTAGCGGTGCAATTTTGTACGATACGAGAAATACTGGGATGGCAACAGACTTAATTAATACATCTCAAGCATATGACCCTAATTCAGCTTTTACTGAGTTAGCTAATAAAGTCATTTGGGTGTTCCCTAATGCTACAAAGATAACAACTAAAGGTTATGGTGTAGTAGGTAGTTTGTTTGCGCCTAATGCTGTTGTAGAGACAAAAGGTGGTTCTATTAACGGACAAGCCTATGTTGGAGGATTACACCAAAGAGATGGATTTGAGGTTCATAACTTTAAATTTAATTGGCCAAAGTGGAATAAGCCAGTAGTTGAAAAAGGAAACTTACAAATTAAAAAAGTTGATGCAAATGATGAAAATATTGTTTTAAAAGACGCAAAGTTTGATGTTATAGACAAAGATAATACTGTTGTGGCTACTGTTACAACGAATGAAAAGGGTATTGCTGAAGTCAAGGATTTACCACTTGGTGACTATTTTGTAAAAGAAATAAGTGCACCAGAAGGATATATAAAAGTTGATACACCAGTAAAAGTAACAATTGATAGTACAAACGTAATTGAAATTGTTATGAAGAATACGAAAAAAGTAGAGAATGGCCAATTTAAATTATTGAAAAAAGATAGTGAATCTGGTCAACTTCTACCAGGTGCAAAATTTGATGTTATAGATAAAGATGGAAATGTTGTTGAAACAATTATTACAGATGGTAAAGGTGCAGCTTTATCAAAACAACTTCCAGTTGGAACATATACATTAAAAGAAGTTGAAGCACCAAAAGGTTATGAACTATCATCTAGTTTAGTTCATGTTGATGTAGCTGCTAATAAAACAGTAACTGTAGATGTGTTGAATAAAAAGATCGTTGAAAAAGCTACAGGTCAATTTGAAATCGTGAAAGTAGATGCAAATGATAAAGAGAAACTATTATCCGATGCAGAATTTGAAGTGTACAAAGATGGTAAAAAAGTAGATACGTTACGAACAGATAAAACAGGTAAGGTAATATCTACGAAATTAGAACCAGGAAAGTACACATTAAAAGAAACAAAAGCACCACAAGGATATAAGTTGTTAAAAGAAGAAATTGAAGTCGTTGTGGAAGCGAACAAAGTAGTACAAGTACAAGTAGAAAACGCAAAAGAGCTAGGAAGCTTACAAGTAGTCAAAAAGGATACAGAGAGTGGAAAAGTTCTAGAAGGCGCGGAATTTAGACTGAAGAACGAAAGTGGTCAGGTAGTTGGAGAAGCGAAAACAACGAATAAAGATGGCGTAGTTCAATTCGAAAACTTAGTACCAGGAAAATACACGTTAGAAGAAACGAAAGCACCAGAAGGCTACAAAGCAGTAGAAGTAACAGTAGAAGTAAACGTTGTAGCAAATGAAATGGTAAAACAAGAAGTCACGAATGAAAAAGTAACAGGTCAATTCGAAATCGTGAAAGTAGATGCAAATGATAAAGAGAAACTATTATCCGATGCAGAATTTGAAGTGTACAAAGATGGTAAAAAAGTAGATACGTTACGAACAGATAAAACAGGTAAGGTAATATCTACGAAATTAGAACCAGGAAAGTACACATTAAAAGAAACAAAAGCACCACAAGGATATAAGTTGTTAAAAGAAGAAATTGAAGTCGTTGTGGAAGCGAACAAAGTAGTACAAGTACAAGTAGAAAACGCAAAAGAGCTAGGAAGCTTACAAGTAGTCAAAAAGGATACAGAGAGTGGAAAAGTTCTAGAAGGCGCGGAATTTAGACTGAAGAACGAAAGTGGTCAGGTAGTTGGAGAAGCGAAAACAACGAATAAAGATGGCGTAGTTCAATTCGAAAACTTAGTACCAGGAAAATACACGTTAGAAGAAACGAAAGCACCAGAAGGCTACAAAGCAGTAGAAGTAACAGTAGAAGTAAACGTTGTAGCGAATGAAGTAGTAAAACAAGAAGTTACGAACGAAAAAGTAACAGGTCAATTTGAAATTGTGAAAGTAGATACGAAAGATAAAACAAAGCTATTATCAGATGCAGAATTTACTGTGTATAAGGATGGTAAAAAGGTAGCAGAGTTGAAAACTGATGAGAGTGGAAAAGCGATGTCACCGAAATTACCATTAGGTGAATACACAGTGAAAGAAACGAAAGCACCAGCAGGTTACAAGATTTCAAATAAAGAATGGAAAGTAACAATTCAAAATGAGAAAGAAGTAGTAAAAGTAGAGGCAGAAAATGAAAAGCTCTTGGGCTCTCTACAAATTATTAAAACAGATGATAAAGATCAAGCGGAACGTTTAGCAGGCGCAGTATTTACATTGAAAGATGCTAAAGGAAATGTTGTAAAAGAAAAAATTACAACAGATAAGTCTGGAACGGTTAAAGTAGAAGGACTAGTACCGGGTGAGTATACGTTAGAAGAAACAAAAGCACCAGAAGGTTATGAGTTAACAAAACAAGTAATTCATGTAACAGTCGACGGTGAAAAAGTTATTGATGTAAAAGTAACGAATAGTAAGAGCCTTGGTCAATTCGAAATCGTAAAAGTAGATGCAAATGATAAAGCGAAAGTATTATCAGACGCAGAATTTGAAGTGTATAAAGATGGTAAAAAAGTAGAGACATTACGAACAGATAAAACAGGTAAAGTAATATCTACGAAATTAGAACCAGGAAAATACACGTTAAAAGAAACGAAAGCACCACAAGGATATAAGTTACTAAAAGAAGAAATTGAAGTCGTTGTGGAAGCGAACAAAGTAGTACAAGTACAAGTAGAAAACGCAAAAGAACTAGGAAGCTTACAAGTAATCAAGAAGGATGCAGAAAGTGGAAAAGTTCTAGCAGGTGCAGAATTTAAATTAAAGAACGAAGCTGGTCAAGTAGTTGGAGAAGCGAAAACAACAGATAAAGATGGTGTTGTGAAATTCGAAAACGTAGTACCAGGAAAATACACGTTAGAAGAAACGAAAGCGCCAGAAGGTTATAAAGCGCTAGAAGTAACAGTAGAAGTAAACGTTGTAGCGAATGAAGTAATAAAACAAGAAGTTACGAACGAAAAAATAGCAGGTCAATTCGAAATCGTGAAAGTAGATGCGAATGATAAAGCGAAAGTATTATCAGACGCAGAATTTGAAGTGTATAAAGATGGTAAAAAAGTAGAGACATTACGAACAGATAAAACAGGTAAAGTAATATCTACGAAATTAGAACCAGGAAAATACACGTTAAAAGAAACGAAAGCACCACAAGGATATAAATTACTAAAAGAAGAGATTGAAGTTGTTGTGGAAGCAAACAAAGTAGTACAAGTACAAGTGGAAAACGCAAAAGAACTAGGAAGCTTACAAGTAATCAAGAAGGATGCAGAAAGTGGAAAAGTTCTAGCAGGTGCGGAATTTAAGTTAAAGAACGAAGCTGGTCAAGTAGTTGGAGAAGCGAAAACAACAAATAAAGATGGTGTTGTGAAATTCGAAAACGTAGTACCAGGAAAATACACGTTAGAAGAAACGAAAGCGCCAGAAGGCTATAAAGCGCTAGAAGTAACAGTAGAAGTAAACATTGTTGCAAATGAAGTAGCAAAACAAGAAGTATTGAATGAAAAAGTGAAAGAAAAAATTACAGGCCAAGTAGAAATTACAAAGGTAGATGCTAATGATACAGATAAAACATTAGCAGGCGCAGTCTTTGAAATTTTGAAAGACGGAACAAAAATAGACACATTAACAACAGATAAAAATGGTAAAGTAACTTCGAAAGAATTGGAGCCAGGAGATTATATTTTAAAAGAAGTTCAGGCTCCAGAAGGATACACTTTATCTGATAAAGAAATCAGATTTACGATTTCTAATCAAAAAATTGAAGCTATAAAACTTCAAATTACAAATCAAAAAGAGCCAGGTGAAGGAACGGAAACACCAGGTGAAGGAACGGAAACACCAGGTGAAGGAACGGAAACACCAGGTGAAGGAACGGAAACACCAGGTGAAGGAACGGGAACACCAGGTGAAGGAGCAGAAAAGCCAGGTGAAGGAACAGAAAAGCCAGGTGAAGAAACAGGAAAGCCTAATTTACCAGAAAAAGGACCGGGTTCTTCTAATAATCAACAACTGCCAGCTACAGGGCATGATATGAATTATCTTCCATTCGTCGGTTTTGTTCTTCTGTTATTAGGAATACGTTTAAGATTTATGACTAAAAATAGTTAATAGATGTATAAAAGGCATAAGAGGAATGTTATCTCTTATGCCTTTAAGTTATTAATAGAAGAAATAAGGTAAAACCTTCTGTATTGACCTTCAAACGCCCTTCAAGTAAACTAAAGAGAGTTTGCAAATGAAAAGGTGATAATGTTGTTAATTTCAATTAAAACGTTACAAGATGATCGTTTTTTACGTCCGCTACAAAATATTGGCGGTTTATTTTTTGAAGAGAGCACGATAGGGTTTGAGAAAGAAGAAGCAAATCTTATCGTTGATATACAGATAGAAGGTAATGTGACAGCATCGGCTCGTTTAACAGATGTTGCAACCGGAAATGTATATGAAGAAACATTCGCAAAAGATTTATCTGCTTTCACAGAAGAAAAAGAACGTATGAAGCAAGTGAAACATGTTGTTTCTTACGTATATCTTTCTGTACTTCAACAGCTAACTGGACTTGAACAGAGCTGGGGAATATTAACTGGGGTACGCCCAACGAAACTTCTTCACAAACTGCTTCAAAATGGTATGTCAAAAGAAGAAGCACATAAAGAACTTCGTGAAAGTTATTTAATTCATGAAGAGAAAATTGAACTTCTTCAGCGTATTGTTGATTGCCAATTAGCGGTTGTTCCGGATTTATACCGTTTGAAAGAAGAAGTAAGTATTTACATCGGTATTCCGTTTTGTCCTACAAAATGTGCGTACTGTACGTTCCCGGCTTATGCAATTAACGGACGCCAAGGATCAGTTGATTCGTTCTTAGGCGGGTTACATTATGAAGTTCGTGAAATTGGTAAGTTTTTAAAAGAAAAAGGTGTTACAGTTACGACGATTTATTACGGCGGCGGTACACCGACGAGTATTACAGCAGAAGAGATGGATATGTTGTATGAAGAAATGTACCAAGCTTTCCCTGATGTGAAAGATGTACGTGAAGTAACAGTTGAGGCAGGTCGCCCAGATACAATCACACCAGCAAAGCTAGAAGTGTTAAATAAATGGAACATTGACCGTATTAGTATTAATCCGCAGTCATACCATCAAGAGACACTAAAGGCAATTGGACGTCATCACACTGTAGAAGAAACGATTGAGAAGTATCATTTAGCACGTGAAATGGGAATGAACAATATTAATATGGATTTAATTATTGGTCTTCCTGGTGAAGGATTAGACATCTTCAAGCATACGTTAGATGAAACAGAAAAGTTAATGCCAGAATCGTTAACAGTTCATACGTTATCATTTAAACGTGCTTCTGAAATGACGCAAAACAAACGTAAATATAAAGTAGCAGGTCGCGAAGAAATTACTGCGATGATGCATGAGGCGGAAGAGTGGACGAAGAACCATAATTACGTACCATACTATTTATATCGTCAAAAAAATATTTTAGGTAACTTAGAAAACGTTGGGTATGCAATACCGACGCAAGAAAGTATCTATAATATTGTTATTATGGAAGAAGTACAATCGATTATCGGACTTGGTTGCGGGGCATCAAGTAAATTTGTTCACCCACAAACAGGAGCAATTACACACTTTGCGAATCCGAAAGATCCAAAATCATATAACGATGGCTTCGTGAAATATACAGAAGATAAACTGAAAATTTTAGAAGAGCTATTCGTGTAAGAAGAAGGGGGTTGTTCCGATTGGGAACAGCCTTTTTTTATATTGTCAGTTTTTGTCGGTAAGTCGATATATTCGAAAAATAGCTGATATAAATTTGGTTGCGTTCGATATATTCAAAAAATCGCCAATATAATTTCATTTACCATCAAACGGTCCATTTGTAAAACTATGTCGATAATAATCAGAAAAATTAGTCATATTATTAGAGGACAATGTCTACTTATAGACGAAATGATAGATTTATGAAAGAGAAAAGGGGGAAATTGTTGGCATGTACATGACGATAGGGAGAATTTTTGATTTGACAGTTGGCAAATATCCGAATAAAGAGGCGTTAGTAGAACCAGAAAAAAATATTCGTTGGACATATAAACAGTGGGATGAGCAAATAAATAAAACGGCGCAAGCTCTATTGAAAGAAGGAGTAAGAAAGGGAGATTGTGTATCTGTTTACCTATATAACTGCCGTGAATTTGTAAACGTTTACTTAGCCTGTGCGAAAATTGGCGCGATCTTCAATCCAATTAATTTCCGCTTAAAAGCAAAAGAACTATCGTATATCCTCCAAGATGCAGCCTCGAAAGTAGTTGTCTTTGAAAAAGCAGTCGAATCAACAGTTGCTATGATTGAACGAGATTTTCCAAATTCGTCTTTTTGGTACGTGGAAGACGATGCACCTTCCTATGCTAGTTCTTACCATGAAAAAGTAAATGAAGCATCAGCTGAAAAAGTAGATATTGTAGTCGATGAAATGGATTTTTGTTCTATGCTTTATACGAGCGGAACGACTGGTCATCCGAAAGGCGTACTACATCGTCATCGTGATATGGCTGAGCATAGTATGATTTGTACGTATTTCATAAAATATAACAGGGATAGCGCCGGGCTTGTGGTAGCACCTTTATATCATTGTGGCGAGTTAAATGCTGGAATCATACCGCGCATTCAAGTTGGCGGAAAGAATGTTATTTTACATCATTTTGATACGGATAGAGTATTACATACCATTCAAGAAGAGAAGATTACGACGTTTTTTGCAGCACCGACGATGTGGAATATGTTACTGCAAAAAGATCTAACTAAGTATGATTTAACTTCAATGAAAATCGGTGTATATGGCGGGGCTGCAATGGCACCGGCGCTAGTGAAGGAATGTAAAGAGCGCCTTTATATTGATCTTGTTCAAATTTACGGAATGACAGAAATGGGACCAGTTGTTGCGTTTCTCGTAGAAGAAGATCAAATTACGAAAGCAGGTTCAGCAGGAACACCGTGCTTTAGCCATGAAATTCGAATTGTGAAACCGAACGAAGATGGACCAGCAGAGCCAGATGATACGTTGCCTCCTTATGAAGTAGGGGAAATTATTTTGCGCGGTCCAACTATGATGGCTGGTTATCATAATCGAGAAGAAGCAAATGCAAAATCGATGTATAAAGGCTGGTATCATTCTGGTGATTTAGGATACTTCGATAAAGACGGCTATTTATTCGTTGCAGACCGCGTTGATGATATGGTAATTAGCGGTGGCGTAAATATTTATCCTCGCGAAATTGAAGATTTTCTTCATAGTCACCCTGGTGTATTAGATGTTGCAGTACTTGGTGAGCCAGATGAACTATGGGGAGAGCGTGTCGTTGCGGTTGTTGTAAAGAAAGATAAAAATATTTCAGAAGCTGATTTAGAAATGTATTGCAAAGAAAGTGATGAATTAGCAGACTATAAACGTCCGCGTCATTACTTATTTGTAGATGAACTTCCTCGTAATGCGAGCGGGAAGTTGCAAAAATTTGTGCTGAGAGAGTCGTTAAAAGGCGCGAAAAAATAGGGAGCTATCTTTACAAATAAGATTATCTTTCTTAATAAGGAAATAGTGTCAAGCTCTTGTGTTTTTAGTTTGAGAACGGGCTTTATATAAAAAGTGGAGACTATGTGTCCCCGCTTTTTATTTTTCTTGTACGCATATAAGTTTGTTGATGAAAGATTTAATTTATACCTTTTAAAATCACATGCTTTATTTTTTTGCGAAATCGAGTGATTAGCGTAATGATAATAATACCGAAGATAATTTTCCAAATGTGTTGTTCAAGTACGATGAATATATCTTCTAAGTTTTCCCCTAACCAGTAACCACCGATTAAGAAGAAGGATACCCAAAATAGGGCACCTGAATAAATTGTCATCGCAAAGCGGCGAAACGGTAAGTTGATAATTCCTGCAAAATATCCAGTAAAGTGGCGGACGCCTGGAATGAAAAAGGCGATAAAGATTAGAAAATATCCGTATTTATCAAACCATATTTTCGTTAAATTAATTTTTCGTTCTGTTAAAAATACATATTTCCCGTATTTCTGAATGAAAGGCATGCCAAGTTTATTTCCTAAAAAGTATTGGAATGTCATACCTACACTTGTCCCAATAAAGGATAAAATAATTAAAATTGGTAAACTTAAATCACCTTGATGTGACAAAAATCCTGCATAGGCTAATGTTGGCTCTCCTGGAAACGGAAGAGCAATATATTCTAAAAGTAATCCAATAAGTACTACATAATACCCATATTGCTGAAATAATTCGTGAATCCATTCCATGTTGTGCGCTCCTTTTTAAATTGAAGTTGTTACACATCTTCCTCTTTTTCACGCTAATCGAACTGAAACAATAGTAGTAGAAGAGTTTGGCTGGAGGATTTAAGCTAGTATGATTTTTTGATAACCACTCGCGAGTGATATCATACTTAATATAGCTCTTTGCTAATTAGCAAAGAGCATTGAAGTGTAAATGTTACTATTAGTTAAAGTTATAGCGGTACAAAAATACGTTGAAATCTTCTTCTTTTGGTCCAAAATTAACTGCTTTTTCTTGTATACGTTGGAAGTTTTGTCTGTCATAAAATTCATAGTTGCATTCATTATCTGTATATAAATATAAAGATGTCACTTCTTCTTTTGTCATGTATTGGAATAAGTGATTTAATAAAGATTTCCCAACTCCAAGACCTCTAGATTCCTCGGATACGATGAATAATTGTATACAGCCTTGAAAATGATCTTCTTTTCCTTGAATTAGTTCTTTATATGTTTTTTGAACTTTTATAAATGCTTTTAAAAACTCTCTATTCTCTTTATTCGTCATGAATAGTTTCAGCGTGTTAAAGGCAAAGCTAACATTATTATGGAATCTCTTTAAACGGTTTTTATCTTTTTCGGAATCGCCTAAAATGACACCGATAATTTTATTATCTTTTTCAGCTACCTTACTAAAGGAGCTTCCTAAAATGCAACTGTGTAGGTAGAAGTTTAATATTGAATTTAAAAATTTTTTATCTGTAATGAATTCATTAAATCCAAATGCCTCACCAATTAAATGTTTTATAGGCTCATAGTCTTCTTTGACAAGATTTCTATATTTTACTGTGTTCATAATTGTATACTCCCTTTATTAATGTAAATGACTTATTATAAATAGTAAGGTCTCCTCTAAGGGGAGAGTCAATAGTTGCATGCGAAAAAATAAAAAGGAAGAGATTCAGGTGAAAACATTATTTTCTATTGGAGAAGTTGCAAAAATAAAGGATATTACGATAAAAGCGTTAAGGTACTATCATAAGATGGGGATTCTTATTCCAAAACATGTTGATGAATCAACAGGATATAGATATTATTCTATAGATCAATTCATTCACATTGATATTATAAAAAGCTGTAGAGAGTTGAATACCAGTATAGTAGAACTTCAAGAGATTTTTAAGGAATGTGATATGAATAAATTGCTGCAATTTTTACAATTAAAGAGGGCGGAAGCGGAAGAGCATATAAAGAAAATGAAAGAGGTAATTGAAACGATTGATGGGTTAAATGAGAAAGTAGGGAGTTCACAGGAAATATTAAAAGGTGATGAAGTGTGTATTCAGTTCTTTGAGCAGCGGAATGTGATTGTAGCGCCATGCAAAGAAGTGGGGAGTTTACAAGAGTTACTGTATTATTCTAATTTAGAGAAAATCATTCAAGAGTATGAAGATAAGATGTCAATGGAAATGGGTATTCTATATAATGTCAATGAAAAGTGGGATGTAGAGCCAAAGTATGTTTTTAATAAGGTGCAAGATCATGTACATATGGAAGAGATGCCAAATATAAAAGTATTACCGGGCGGGAAATATGTAACATTAGCGTATAGTAAAGAAAATGAAGAAGAACGCCGAAATACGCTAATTAAATATACAAAAGAAAATAATATAGAAGTGGAGAGTTTTATTGAAGTAGAGTTAGTTAATGATTTTTTTAATACGGAGTCTTATAGTTGTCAAATTCAAATTTTTATAGGGGATAGTGAAAATAAGAAGTTTTGATTCCATAATTTTATGGGGGACTGTCTCAAAAGCCTAACCCTAAATATATCGGCTTAACTACAAAATAAGACAATGATAGCCTACCTATTAATAAAAAGAGGGCCATCCCCAAAAAACTGGGACGGCCCTTTTTAGTAGTAAGGAACGTATTATTTGCGTGAGAAGCCTTCTTCATCAAGGTATTCCGCAGCTTCTGGATAAGAGTTGAATGTACCGTCTAAGTTTACGCCAGCGTAAACGTTCCACATGTCATCCTCTTGAATAAGAGTTAGGATATGACCGTCTTCGTTCTTCCATTCTTCTTCTGCAGCAGGTTCCATTGGTGCTATAATTTCCTCTGGCTCCTGTGATAGACGTTCAATTACTTTTTCAATTAATGAACGCAGTTCTTCTTCTGAAAACTCACGGATGTTAATCATACCTTTAGCATCTGTTTTATAACCTTTAATGAAGTATGCATATACAAATCCGTTTCCGTTTGGGTGTAAATGATATACAACGTTCTTTTTATCTAAACGACTTTCTTCAAAGTGAAAGTTTACGCGTTTTAATGATACGTTCTTTCTTTCTAATTCCGGGAAAGATTCAATAATTGATAATTTTTCTTCAAAAGTTAGCATAGTGCCTCCAAGTATATAGTAAAAGATTTAATTTGTTCATTATAGCATAGTCAAGTTTGTTTCCAAAGGTAGATTCGTCATATTGCTGTTTTTTAGTTTGACTTTGGAAGGCTATTTGTAAATGTAGACGTTTACTTCACGAGACTGTAAAGAGTTTTTTAGAAATACGCTAACGAATGATTTGTTTTAGATGTACAATGGAACATGGACTTTATAAGAAGGTGGTTATTTATATGTTTCAAAAAATAGCAAAGGAATGTTTAGCAGGGTTTACTGTTGCGATTGTTGCCTTGCCGCTAGCGATTGCATTTGGTATTGCTGCAACGGGAACGTCTGAGGGAGCACTGGTCGGATTGTATGGTGCAATTTTTGCAGGTTTGTTTGCGGCGTTATTTGGCGGTACACCGGGGCAAGTAACGGGTCCTACTGGGCCGATTACAGTTATTGCAACAGGCGTTATTGCAACTCACGGATTAGAAGCAAGTTTTATTGCATTTATGATGGCAGGGTTATTTCAAATCTTATTTGGTGTATGTAAGCTCGGCTCTTACGTTCGTTACATTCCGTATCCTGTTGTTTCAGGGTTTATGAACGGAATTGCACTGATTATTATTTTAGGTGAAATGAAGCACGTACAAAATAGCTTTCTGCTTGTGTTATTAACGATCATTGTAATGATTGTTTCTGGAAAATGGATTAAGGCCATTCCATCAAGTTTAGTAGCATTAGTAGGTGTTACAGTAACGTTGCCGTTATTTTCTTCTATGCTACAAGGGATTACAGTGCAATTACCGTTTGTAGGAACTCTTTCTTTAAATAAGATGATTGAAAAGATAGGTGCAATTCCAGAGGCGATGCCATCTCTTCACGTACCGACTTTAGACGCAAATGGCATGTTAGCACTTGTATTACCAGCACTTAGTATAGCTTTACTAGGATCAATTGACTCGTTATTAACGTCTGTCGTAATGGATAATGTGACGGGGACACGTCATAAAAGTAATAAAGAGTTAATCGGACAAGGTATTGGCAATATTGCGAGTGGTTTGTTCGGTGGATTAGCAGGAGCAGGTGCAACTGTTAGATCTATCGTCAATATAAGAAGCGGGGGGAAGACGGCACTGTCGGCTTGTATGCATAGTGTCATATTATTTATTTTCATTATGGGACTCGGTTCAGTAGTACAATATATTCCGCTTGCTGTATTATCAGGTATTTTAATTTTAACTGGCATCGGGATGTTTGATTGGGAAAGCATGAAGAAAGCACATGTAGCACCAAGAGGTGATGTGATTGTTATGTTCGTGACGATGGTTGTGACAGTGAAATTCGATTTAATGGTTGCTGTTGCGTTTGGCATTATTCTTTCCTTTATTATATACATGGTGAAGTGTAAAGAACGTAAAGCTTCTATTATAAAAGAAAAAGAAGCGACGTATACGATTCAGGGACCACTTTCATTTCTATCAGTAGATCGTATTTTTGCTTCTTTACAAGATGTGAAGTCACCAGTTAGTTTGCGTATGAAAGATGTACATTATATGGATGTATCAGGAGCTATGGCGTTATTAAACTTTGTTGAGCAATCGGATAAAGCAGGAGCGAGTGTGACACTTGAACATGTACATCCGCATGTTGAAAAGACGATAATGATGATGGCGAATGATGAGCAAAAAGAGAAACTACAGTTTTTGAAAGCTGAGACAATATAGGAATAGGAACCTTCACATGAACTGTATTGTAGAGTGTGAGGGCTCTTTTTATTTGGATATGTGTTGTTTATGTGAGAAACCCTTATATCTGGATGTTGTAAATCCGTTGAGCATCAATTACATCGTCTAACTTCAAATTATATTCACGCGTTGAGAAATGGCTACCTTCACAAATTAATTGTGTACGGTTAACGAAATCATAAACTTAAGATGGTTGAATAAGCCCTATTTCGTCTAATTTTTCGACTTTCTCAACTTCTTCGTATGCAAAGCGCTTTAGTATCTCGTTTTCTAAAGAAAGGGAAATTCGAGAATTTTTTACTAAATTTAGCATGTTGTAAACACTCCTCTTACTGACAAGAGCTACATTATATTACAGGTTTATCTTGAATAAGTAAAAGTAGTAAATTTAAGGGAAAACAGGATGGAAATAATCTTATTTTGTACATATTATATTTGGAACGAGAGTATTCAATATATAAGAAATTTGGTATGATAACTAAATGAAATAGAGTGAAGTTTCTCTAGATTAAGCAAGAATACTGGCTTGATATTTATTTAGATCATATTTGAAAGAAAAGAGATAGAAGATGAATAAAAAGTTTGTAAAAGGCGCTGCGATTTTAACCGTTACAACGTTTATATCGAAAGTAGTGGGGAGTTTTTTTCAAATTCCATTGCAAAATATAGCAGGGGATGAAGTACTTGGGATTTTCCGCCTTGTTTTTCCTGTATATATGATAGCCTTAACTTTATCAGTAGCGGGGGTTCCGCTAGCAATATCCCAGTTAATAGCTGATCTTCATGAAAAGAATGATCGTGACGGAATAGCTAAATTGTTTACGTCCGCATCTATTATCGGTGTTATATTTGGGGTGCTCGGATTTTTAATTATTATCATTGGATCGAGTAGCATTGCAAATATGCTTGGTGGGCAAGAGACGAGGCTAGCATTAATTGTTACTTCGTTTGCTTTATTAATTGCACCATATATGGCAGTGTACCGTGGATATTTCCAAGGGTTTGGAGATATGATACCTACTGGTGTATCGCAAGTAATTGAACAGTTGATTCGCGTATTCTTTATGCTAACAATTGCTTATATATTTGTATATTGGAATAAAGGTAGTGATATCATAACAGGCGGAGCGATGATCGGTTCTTGTTTTGGTGTTATTACGTCACTCATATATTTGCGAATGAAATATGTAAAAAGCACGTATCGCTATAAGAGCGAAACATATTCATTACAAGATTTTAAGACAAACGCAAAAAACATACTCCGCGTTTCAATTCCAATTGCAATCGGAGCGTTATCGATGCCTGTTTTAAATTTAGTTGATTCTGTAACAATTCCACATGTATTACATGAATCTTCTACAACGATTCAGGAACAATTTGGTATATATAGCCGTGGTTTTGCATTTACGCAATTAATCGTTGTATTTGCAAGTGCGATAGTATTTCCGCTAATTCCATTATTAACAGCTGCTTTAACAAAAAAAGATATAGCTTTAGCTAAACTGACAGTAAAACGTACAAATGAGTTTGCACACGTTTTAACAATGCCGATAACGATATGGCTTATGGCGCTTGCAGTACCGCTTAATGTTGCGTTATTTACAGATACAAAAGGAAGTGGCATGTTAGCTATTTTAATTGGTAGCTCGTATTTCACATCACTTATGGTATTATCAATAGGAATCTTGCAAGGGATTAATCGTTCGATGCGAGCAGCATGGATTGTCATCGGTGCAAGTTTCGTGAAAATTATATTAAATATAGCGCTAGTAAACCAATTCGGTATAAATGGAGCAGCGTATAGTACTCTAATTATTTATATAATGATTTGTATCGCAAATCATATTTATATTAGAAAAGATCTTTCCTATTCAATAGCTATAGGGAAATTTTTGGCTGTGATTGGAGTATCTAGTATTTTAGGTATAGTATTATATTTTGTGTCCACATTAATCAATGTGACAGATTCCAGGATTTTAGCAATGATATATAGTGCTGTGGCGCTAAGTATAGCTTCAGTGTTATATGGCATATGTGCACTGAAACTAAACTGGATATCGAAAGAACAAATTCCATTTTCACGTAAATAAAATCGTTGATTATAGAAAATGAACAATATTATACATGGGTATGACTTGTTAGATGTTTGTGAAAGAAATCAATTTGAAGTTATCAAACCTTCCTCGGCAAGGAATGGATAACAATTTGTTTAATTACAAAAAGAGTTGATTGCGAAATGTTGGAGGAGATTAAGAGTGCGGTTAGTTTTATCAGGATATTATGGTTTTTATAATGTTGGGGACGAAGCAATTTTGCAATCAATTATTAAAGCGCTACATGAAGAGGATCCTACTCTTGAGCTTGTTGTACTTTCAAATGACCCCAACTATACAAGGAAAATGTACGGTGTAGAAGCAGTAAACCGCTGGGATATAAGAGCGATTTACCGAGAAATAAAGAGAAGTAATGGTTTAATTAGCGGGGGCGGAAGTCTCTTACAAGATAAGACGAGTATTAGGAGTATTCTATATTATACAGGTATTATGCGGCTTGCTCGTTTTTTGAAAAAGCCGTATTATATTTACGCCCAAGGAATCGGACCTATTACGAAGAAGCAAAATCGTTTATTAGTGAAATGGCATGTATCAAAGGCTGAATATATATCAGTACGTGATGAAGACTCTTTTTTGTACTTAAAAGAAATTGGTATTAAGAAAGACATCGAACTTGTTCCAGATCCAGTATTAGCTTGTCAGCCAGAAGAAAAGAAATCCGATTGGCTTCAAAAACATGCGCTGCAAGGAAAGGTCGTTGCGGTTAGTGTAAGGTACTGGGATGCAAAAGAAGATTATATGAAGAAGTTAGCAGATACGCTGAAAAAGCTTAAGCAAGAGGGATACCATATTTTATTTGTACCGATGCATGGACCATTTGATCAAAATGCATCAAGGGATATCATTAATTTGATGGGAGAAGAAGCGCACATGCTCCCTTATAAAATGGATATTCATGAGAAAATCTCTATTTTATCAGAATGCTCTCTTTTAATAGGAATGAGACTGCATGCTCTTATATTATCGGCAGTTGCAAACACGCCTATGGTTGGAATTTCATATGATCCAAAGATCGATTCGTTTTTACAACAAGTAAATCAGCCGATTATTGGGAATGTGGATGGAGAATGGACGACAGAAACATTACATAGTATGGCGATTAAACAATTAGAGCAGACAGAATATGTACAGGAAACGTTAGGGCAAAGGGTGGAGGAATTGCGAGAGCAAATTTCCATAGCGTCCAAATATATTATTAATGACTTACATGCAAAAGAGTCTATAAAAAGAGGAATGGAATCTTAGGATTAGAGGCCATTTCTCTTTTTATTTAGTGCGTTGTCATTAAATAAAAGAGATAGAGGGAAATTTCCTATCTCTTTCTCCTTTTTGTATTTGAAGGTAGTGATTAAAAAAGAGAAGGGACAAGTGAAATAATAACAATGTCGTAATCTATAATGGTTTAAGTTGTTACTGCCAGAAAATAGCGGAAATAATATAAAGAAGCCTCTTGTAAATTTACAAGAGGCTTCTTTTATTGTTTAAACTTAAACATATCACCACTCAAATTCGAATCACTATACACAAACAATACCATGTTAATGTTGTTGTCTTTAATGTATTGATATACATCCTTTTCGTGATAGTGACGAAGGTCGAGGATAGATGTGTGCTTGAAGCTTTGTGCTAAGTGAGGCACGATTGCGTTTGCGAATGAGTCTTTTAGGACTAAAGCTCGTACATCATTTGGTGCATTGTTGTTTTCGATAACGATTTCTGGATAGTCGTTTGTGTAATAGCCTGCGTATGATGTTGTATCATTTTGCTTTTCTACGCCGTATAGCTCGTCTAGTGTGCGATATACTGTGCCATTTACATCTTTTGCAGCTACGCTCGTAAAGTTGAAACCGTCTTTCGGTGTGTAGTAGCATAGTTTTTCTCCAGTCGCATCGATCAGTTGGTAAAGCTGGTTGTTAAAGCTTCCGACTAGATGTTTATTTGGAGCACACGTACGAGTGTAATCTTCTTTTTTTATTTCTTTTCCTTTATATATAGAAGATTGTTGCGCGATTGTGTTCATTATATATTGATAGCCTAAGAAGGCACCATCCATATTCCAGTGATGGTCTGTTTTAAAGTACATACTTTGTATTTCTTCATTTGTATAGTTTTTCTTAAAATAATCCATGAGTTTAATTGGCTTTACGTCTGCAGGAAGTTTATTTAGAAAGTAATTTAAATTTTCCTGTGCATATGTGTGAATATGAGAAGGTAATTTAAATGATAAAGCATTCGTTTTGGACGGTGGTAAAGCAAAGTAAAACTCAATATTTTGTTCTTTTAAAAACTGAGATAAGTCGTTTACAGCTGGCATAGCTTGGTCAATCTCATTATATTTTGTAGCCCAAGCAGGGTTTTTTAGAAGCCATTTATCATCTGTTAGAATAATATCGTTAATGAGAGACTTGCCCATTTTAATTTGGGTAAGTGTATAATTTTTTATGAGATCATCTCTTCCGATTAATTGATCGTTTGTATATGTCTCAAAGTCTTTAAAGAAACTACCATTTAAGGCAGCTTCTTTTGTAAGAGCTGGTTTTTGAGCGAGCGGACGATTTTCAACGGGCGAAACTGCTCGGTCAGTTTTGAGAAGCGATAATATGCCAAATGAAAAGATAATGGTGAGAAAACCGATAAATAGGACGATGTTCCCCAATTTTTTCATAATAACTTTTCCTTCCTACATAAAGTGAAACTTTAATTAGTGGGGGTTTTACTGCCCGGAAAATAGTGGGATAAGTTAAAACCTAAAGTAAATAAATGGATTATACGTCGAATTAATTAAATACATAATCGAAACCATAAATAATGTTAGTAATAATATAGGACGTACAACTTGCATCGTGAATATATACGTTTTGGGTGCAAGTTCTAATATGTTTTTAACACGTTTCAAAATTGGTGTCGCTGCGATAAAGGCAATGATAAATATGATAATGTATTCATGTATATATAGCATTGTGTTGTCATCGATGAAAGATTGCCTCTCTATGCCAAACATCGCTTTTAAATATTGGAACGAGTATGCGAAGTTATCAGCTCGGAAGAAGACCCAACCGATCATAACGATGATTAGTACATATGCATGTTGCAGCGGCTTCCATAGCTTATTTAATATTTTCTCGAATCCAGCTTTTTCAATCGAGATAATAAAGCCGTAATATAATCCCCAGGCGATAAATGTCCAGCTTGCTCCGTGCCATAAACCGGTTAATCCCCATACGATGAAGAGGTTACGGTAGTTTGCTAGTTTGGAAACACGATTTCCGCCGAGCGGAATGTATATATAGTCGCGGAACCAAGAGCCTAGTGTAATGTGCCATCTTCTCCAAAATTCTGAAATGGATTTTGAGATGTACGGATAATTGAAGTTTTTCGGGAAATCAAATCCGAACATTTTTCCAAGTCCAATTGCCATATCAGAGTATCCTGAGAAATCGAAATAGATTTGAAGTGTATAGGCGATAATACCAATCCAAGCCGTTCCAGCGCTCATTTCAGACGGTGGTAAGGCAAAGATTTTATCTGCGACAAATCCAACTTGATTGGCGATTAACATTTTTTTCGCTAGTCCTAGAATGAAAATTTGGAGACCTTCTGTAAATCGTTCAAAAGAATGGATGCGCGTTTTAATTTGATCAGCAACGATATTGTAACGAACGATTGGTCCGGCAATAAGCTGCGGGAAAATTGATATATATAGTGCTAAGTTAAGTGGATTCTTTTGAACTGCGCCATCTTTACGGTATATATCGATGACGTATGACATCGCTTGGAACGTATAGAATGAAATTCCAATTGGTAGTGGAATAGGTTCCACATGAATAGATAAATGTAAAGTTTGATTCAAAATATCTGTGAAAAAGGAAATATATTTAAAATAAGAAAGTAATAAAATATTTCCGACCACAGCCATAATTAAAAATGTGACTTTCATATTTTTTCGTTTATCATAATGATGCACGAGTAGGCCGAAGCAGTAGTTTAAAAGAATAGAAAAGAGCATTAAGAGGACGAATCGTGGTTCTCCCCATGCATAGAAAATTAAACTAAATGCAAGTAATACGAAATTACGTAGCTCGGCACGCACTATAAAATAGAAAAATAATACGAGAGGTAAAAAGATAAATAAGAAAACAGAACTACTAAATACCAAAGGACTCTCCTCACTTTTTTCAAAATACATTTCGTGCAAAAAACCGACATTTTTATTATATATTCTTTTAAATAAAAGTGCCTTTAATATTTTATCATGTTAATAATTCGATTGAAATGATTATCCTATATAATAGAAGAAAAGGGGAGCGGAATCCTTTTGACACTCACTATTTGGATAAGATAAGATGAATAAGTTGTGATTTGTTTAGAAGGGAAGAGATGGTGTGTTATTTAACTCATTTGAGTTTATTTTTTTATTTTTACCGATAGCATTTCTTTTATATTTTCTATTAAATAAATTTGGACATGCTACATTAGCGAAAGCTTGGCTCGTTGCGGCCTCTTTATTTTTCTATAGTTATTGGAATGTGAAATATTTACCGCTTATGTTAGTGTCGCTCATTGTGAACTACTTTATCGGAATGAGGCTCGTAAAACATAAGAGTAAACTTCTTTTAACGGTAGGGTTAATATTTAATATAGGAATGCTTAGTTATTTCAAGTATTATGATTTTTTCTTGCAAAATGTTAATGCATTAATTGGAACTCATTTTACATTATTATCATTAACGTTACCGCTCGCGATTAGTTTCTATACGTTTCAAAAGATTGCATTTTTAGTAGATACGTATCGCGGGGAAACGAAGGCATGTCATTTTCTTGATTACGCATTGTTTGTAACGTTTTTCCCACAGCTTATTGCAGGGCCGATTGTACATCATGCACAAATTATGCCGCAGTTTGCGGATAGTAGCAAAAAGCGCTGGCAATCGAAGTATATTGTTCTTGGTATATTTGTATTTGCAGTTGGTATTTTCAAAAAGGTAGGTATTGCAGATGTATTATCACCCCTTGTACATGAAGGGTTTGATGTGCAGCAATCATTAACATTTGTCGAAGCATGGCTTTCGTCGTTAGCGTTTACGTTCCAATTGTATTTTGATTTTAGTGGATATAGTGATATGGCAATTGGAATCGCTTTAATGTTTAATATTAAATTACCTCAAAATTTTAATTCACCGTATAAAGCAGTGAATATACAAGATTTTTGGCATCGTTGGCATATGACGCTTAGCCAGTTTTTAACGAAGTACGTATACATTTCTCTAGGAGGAAATCGAAAAGGAATTACGCGTACATACGTAAATATTATGATTGTATTTTTAATAAGTGGACTTTGGCACGGAGCTGGTTGGACATTTGTTTTTTGGGGATTCTTGCACGGTTTGGCTTCTGTTATTCATCGCTTATGGAGTAAAGCAGGAGGGCGCATGCCAGCCTTTGCTGGTTGGTTCGTTACGTTTTTCTTCATTAATATAACGTGGGTATTCTTTAGGGCAACATCTATGCATGATGCGGTGAAAGTGTTAAAAGGAATGTTCGGACTAAATGGAATCGAATTAGCAAATAGCGTATTCCCGGCATTTATAATAGAGAAGCTGCAATTTTTAAAAGAGTACGGTGTTTCATTTAGTGAAGGGTACCATGTCTCTTTATTAGATCCAAAAATGGTAGCGTATATTTTCGGAGCGTTATGTATTAGTTTCTTCTTAAAAAATTCAATTCAGTTAAAGGATTCATTCCGTCCGAATGTATGGACTGCTTTATTTACTGCAGTATTGCTCGTATATAGCGTGTTACATTTAACGAGTATTAGTGAGTTTTTATACTTTAATTTCTAGGTGGAGAATATGAAAAACAAACATTGGCTTATTTTCGTTTTTGTATGTGTTTTTGTTCCTCTGGCAGGTGTCGGGATATTTAATAGCTATATAGATTCACTTTGGTTATTCCCGCATAAAAATAAGTGGAATGATGTTCAGTACGGGTTTAACGAGAGACAACAGAAAACAAATTATATAACGTACCGTCCGTTTACATATGATGGAGTTATACTTGGAAGTAGTAGAACGACTTTTATTAACGAGAATGACTTCACCGGGTTAAACGCATTTAATTATGCGGTAAGCAGTACAGATCCGCGTGAGTATGATGCATATATTGAATATGCAAAAGAACAAAAAGGTAGTGGACTCGAGTCTATTGTACTTGGTTTAGATTTCCTTGGAACGAACAAAAATAGGGAAATTGGTTTTGATAAACCAGAAGCGTATATTAAGCAGGCGCAAAGTTTATTGTATCCGATTAAATCGTATGTAAGTATGGACGGGATTACTTATTCAAAGAATACAATTGCAAATTCCACCCATCATAGTACGAATCTTGACCGGTACAATCGAGAGAATATAAAATCGATGCGCGATTATACGAAAGAAGAACGTGATGCGCAAATAGCGGCGCAAGTAGATAAGTTTAGTAAAGAGATTTACGGCGGGAATTATGAGTATCAAAATATGAAAGAAATATTAGGAACAGTAAAGGCTCATAATCCGAACACGAAGTTTTATATTTTTACAACGCCTGTTTCAGAGCCTCTGTTCCGTACGATGATTCAATCAGGGCGATGGGAAGATTATAAAAAATGGCTTCATGACGCTGTAGATGTATTTGGAGAAGTGCACCATTTCATGTATCTTAATTCCGTTACAACGAATTTAGATAACTATATGGATGGGCATCATTTCAGACCGGAAGTTGGAAAGTTGATTGCGCATAAAGTTGTAAATGAGGAAGATAGCAACGTCCCGAAAGACTTCGGCATTGTTATTACGAAGGATAATATTGATGAGGTGTTGGAGGGGATTCAGGCGTCTTTTCAATAAAAAATAGATCATAAATGTGGTCTATTCTTTGCCGAGTAGACTGTATACCAAAATGAAGCAGCCACCGAGATCTGATGGCTGCTTCACTTTATTCTACCTCTAAATCAACAATTAAGTAAGCGAGTATAACAACGAAGAAAATACTAACGGCCGGTGCTGTTAGTACGTGACCGGACATAAAGGCAATTCCAAGTGATAGTATAACGGCACTAGCTAGTAGCATATATTTCACAGTTAATATTTTCTTAAAGTTTGTTATGATGCTGAGTAATAATTTAATACCGAAGTAAAGGAATGGTATGAAGTAAATAAGAGAACCGATGATTCCGAATGCAAAGAATATGTCATGGAAGTCCATTTCGATTAATTTAATTTTAACCGTATAGTTACCAGCATAGCCCATTCCGAATAATTTTTGTGATAGTGGTGCGTCTTTATAGTATTGTTTGTATACTTTTAAAAACTTATCGCGATCACTGTAAATTAAACTTTTGACCTCAGAGTCTGTTAGTTCACCTTTTGCATGTTTTTTCTCTGCGTCAGGATCTTCTTTAATTATTTTTCCTTCTTTTCTATCCTTTTCTTCTTGTACTGATTTTTTGTATTCGTATATTTGCATGTGGATGCCCATATTTTTTGCGATAGGAGTATGCGGTGTAAGGGCAATTAAACCTCCTAGTATAATAGCGGCAACAACTGTATTTACGAGATATGTGAATCCTTTTCCTTCTTTTTTGCGATGAACCATATATTCAATGAATGAGAATAAAAGTGCCACGCCAAGCGTTAGAACAATTGCACCATATCCTACTTTAGTTCCGACCATAATACTTGCATACATCGCGAGTATTGTTGGAATCCAGTAATAGATTTTCGAGAAAGAAGTTGTTTTATGAATCGAATATAACACTACGATTGGGAACATAATTGCAAAAATAGAACTTAAATCATTCCCAGCAAAGAACCAACCTCTTGAACCAATCTTTGAGTGAGGGTAGCTTGGGAAATCTGTACTAGTTTGCATCGCAACAATCAGTGTGATGCTTAAAATTAAAGTTGTATATAAGAAATATGTAATGATTTTATGAAATGCATATTCTTTATTTTTTAACTCTTTAAAGGCGATAATATATCCAAACAGTAGCACAATTGGATATATGCTCTTTAAAATAAATTTCACTTCTTCGCCAAATGAAACTGGAGATTTAATCATCATATTATTTACAAGACCAATTGCTAGTACGATCCCGAGTAGGCATAAATAGAGAATGTACTTTTTCGCCCCATGTTGTTTTCTATGAAGAAGTAGATAACCTAATGCAAGAAGCATAAAGGCGAAACGGACTACGATTCCAACTGTTGCGCTCATGTGTAATACATAGATTGAAAAAGACGTTAATAAATCTAAAATTGGTTGAAACACAATGAATAGCAATAGGAAATGCGGGAAGTAGTTATCCGTTTGTTTCAACTTATTAACCATATATTCCTCCATTTCTTCATTCCTTTAGTTCAATACCCAAGAGATGGGGATAAAAGCCTTATTTACATAATAAGGCGAATGAATTTCAATATTTGTTTTTTTGAATCAAACTTAAGAATACACCATTTCATTGTAATGGTAAATAGATGAAAAGCATGGATAAACCGACTTTAATTTCTATATTTTTTAACGAAATTGTATGTTTTATACGGAGATATATACAAATTACGAGAATATTAGACAGAAAATTAAGAAAAAAGAAGGATTTTCAACATGCTTTCTATAATTATATAAGTATAATCTTTATGTGGAAAAGAGGGGTATATATAATGGAAGTAACAAGTAAAACAGAATCTGTTGTTGTGAAATATGAAGGGCGCGTAGCAACGGTTATGGTTAATCGTCCAGAGGTTTTAAATGCATTAGATGAACCAACGTTAAAAGAGTTATTACAAAAGTTGAAAGAAGTGGCGGAAAGTTCTGTTCACGTTGTTGTGTTGTGTGGAAGTGGCCGTGGTTTTTCTGCGGGTGGAGATATTAAATCAATGCTTTCAAGTAATGATGAAAGTAAGTTTGAAGGCATCATGAATACAATTTCTGAAATCGTTGTGACGTTATATACGATGCCGAAGCTTGTTATTAGTGCAATTCATGGGCCGACTGCTGGACTTGGATTAAGTATCGCATTAACAGCTGATTATGTCATGGCAGATATATCATCAGTTATTGCGATGAACTTTATTGGAATCGCTTTAATTCCAGATGGTGGTGGCCATTTCTTCCTTCAAAAGCGCGTCGGTGAAAATATGACGAAGAAAATCATTTGGGAAGGGAAGAAATTATCAGCGACAGAAGCGCTAGATATCGGTTTAATTGACGAAGTAATCGGTGAGGATTTCCAAACGGCTGTGAAGCAAAAAATTAATGAATGGTTACAAAAACCAATCAAGGCAATGATTCAAACGAAACAAATTTTATGTGAAGTAAATCGTTCTAATTTAGAACAAACGCTTCAGCTCGAAAAGCGTGGTCAATATGCGATGAGACAAACAGCGGACCATAAAGAAGGTATTGCTGCTTTTCTAGAAAAACGTTTACCAGCATTTAAAGGGGAGTAAAGTGAAACTTTAATCCGTGGGGATTTGTTTATCCCCCGCGGATTATTAGTCTTACTGCTTGTTAATTCGAGATAAAGTGAAGAAAGTGCTAACACATTTTAGTATAATTGTGTTAGCACTTTTTTAAGGAGTAATAAATGAAGAAAATTATTGGTGTTATCGTTATTATTTTACTTATATATTATGCTTTGCATAGTACACCATCTCTTGCGGTACGGACTGCATTATTCTTTGAGGGACATCCAGCTGTTGCTTTCTCTGGTGAAGTGAAGAAAGAACGGGATGTGAAAAAAGAGGCGATTCCTGATGAGTACCAAACCTTATACGGCGATAAGAAAGAAGAACCAGAGCATTACTTCTTTCCGGTAGTAAAGGCGCACGGATCAGGAATTGATATGTTAAGTGCTTGTGTGAAAAAAGAGTGGTTTTTCTATAAAACAGAGCTTGGGTGTTATTAAAAGTGGGAGGAAAAGTGATGTCAACTTATAACAGGTTAGTAAGAGATCGTGTCCCGGAGAAAATTTTGATGTCTGGAAAAACATATACAGCACAAAAATTAACAGGACAAGCTTACATACAAGCGTTAGCGAAAATTGGTACAGAAGAAATTCGTGAATTTGCTTCGATGAAAGAGCGTGAACATGCGCTAGATTCACTTGCAGATGCACTTGAAATTATTATTTCATTAGCGCGTGCAGAAGGTGCAACAATGGAAGATGTAGAGCTTATTCGTAAGCAGAAAGAAGAAGAGCGCGGCGGATTTACAAGAGGGATTTATTTGATGGACGTTTCGGAAGAGTAGTTTTATCCCGCTATTTGCGGGCAGTAAGACCCCCAACTCAAAATTCGGCGAATGCGAAGGAGTCGGGCTGATTAAAGTTTCACTTTATAGAAAAAGCACAGTGTTAATGGAGATAATGCGGTGCTTTTTTGTCATTGAGATTAGGATAAAGTGAATTTTATTATAATTTAGAAAATTAAACTATATGAGTAGAGGTTTTATCGTAATTTCGCTATACTAAATAGTAGAGAAAATGAGGAGGAAACGACAATGGCACATCATACGAAAGAAACGATGGAACTTATTAAGGAGCTTGTCTCTATTCCAAGTCCATCTGGAAACACGGCGAAAATTATTAGTTTTATTGAAAACTATGTAAGTGAGTGGAATGTAGAGACGAAGCGTAATAATAAAGGTGCTCTTATTTTAACGGTTAAAGGAAAGAATGATGAGCAGCATCGTTTATTAACTGCACACGTTGATACGTTAGGGGCAATGGTGAAAGAAATTAAGCCTGACGGTCGTCTTCGTCTATCTATGATTGGTGGATTTCGCTGGAACTCTGTAGAAGGAGAATATTGCGAAATTGAAACGTCAAGCGGTAAAAAATATACAGGCACAATTTTAATGCATCAAACTTCTGTCCATGTGTACAAAGATGCAGGGGAAGCGAAGCGCGATGAGAAAAATATTGAAGTGCGTATTGATGAGCGTGTCTTTTCAGCAGATGCAGTACGTGAGTTAGGAATTGAAGTAGGAGACTTCGTTTCATTTGATCCACGCGTTCAAATTACAGAGAGTGGATACATAAAATCACGTCATTTAGACGATAAAGTAAGTGTAGCAATTCTATTAAAATTAATTAAAAGATTGCAAGATGAAAAGGTAACATTGCCATATACAACACATTTCTTAATTTCTAATAATGAAGAAATTGGATACGGTGGAAACTCAAATATTCCAGAAGAAACGGTAGAATATTTAGCAGTTGATATGGGAGCGTTAGGTGATGGACAAACATCTGATGAATATACAGTATCCATTTGTGCGAAAGACTCTAGCGGTCCATACCATTACGCTTTACGTAAGCATTTAGTTGAATTGGCGAAAGCGAATGCTATTGAATATAAAGTGGATATTTATCCCTACTACGGATCAGACGCATCAGCTGCGATTCACGCTGGATTTGATGTGAAACATGCATTAATTGGAGCTGGTATTGATTCTTCTCACGCATTTGAGCGTACGCATGAAAGCTCGATTGCACATACAGAAGCACTTGTTTATGCATATGTGTTATCAGAAATGATAGTAGAATAGTGAGAGGGTGGTTGATTCTATGAATCAGCCACTTTTTTGTGCATAAAAAATACTTTAATTGTATTTTATTGTACAATATTAAGAAAGTAGGTTTACTACAGGATTCTAGTATTATAGAATGATAGAGGAGCACTAATTTTTTTTTGCTCGCATTTGTTATAATTTGTATATTAAGATTACGTGTTATTGTAAATGATTTTTGAGAGGGGTATTATTTTTTATGAAGTATCGTGCAGTCGCGGCTGGTATTTTAGCCGCAAGTTTATTATCGTCTCCAGTTAGTAGTTTCGCAGCAGGGAAAAAGTTTTCGGATGTTCCTACATGGGCGCAGGAATCGGTTGACTATTTAGTAGGGAAAAAAGCGCTTGATGGAAAACCAGACGGAACGTTTTCTCCATCTGAAGCAGTAGATAAAGGATCAGCTGCAAAAATATTAGCAGCAGTTCTTGGCTTACCAATTGATCCAAAAGCGAAACCATCTTTTAAAGATTCGCAAGATCATTGGGCAGCACCATATATTGCCGCGGTAGAAAAAGCGGGTGTAATTAATGGAGATGGTACTGGGAAATTCAATCCATCAAGCCAAATTAACCGTGCATCAATGGCATCTATGCTTGTACAAGCATATTCATTAGATAAGAAAATTATTGGAGAACTTCCAACGCAGTTTAAAGATTTGGAACCTCATTGGGGTAAGAAACAAGCTAATATTTTAGTAGCTTTAGAGATTTCAATGGGTACAGGAAATGGCTGGAATCCTGACGGTACTGTAAGTCGTGCTGAAGCAGCTCAGTTCATCGCGATGGCAGATAAAAATAAAATAAATACATCGAAAAGAATGTATATGAATAGAAACTTTATTACATATCATCAAGCATCGTTATCATCTGGTATTACTGACACTCAACATAAGCCACAAATGCTTGAAGTGAAAGAGCAAAGAGCGGACGGTTGGTTGAAGGTTGTAACAAGTAAAGGTGAGAAGTGGACACTATTACAAGAAAAAACAGAGTCTATTAATCAAGAATTCACTACATATCAAGAAGCTTCACATACGTCTACAGTGGCAGGCACACATAAAGCACAACAAGTAACTGTTATTGAAGAGAAAGATAGCTGGATTCGTATCCGTATGGGAGCTGGCTTCCAATGGGTGGATAAAAATCAATTAAACCCAGTGAAGCAAGGTAACTTCCTAGAAGGTAAAGCGATTATTATTGATCCAGGTCATGGGGGAATTGACTCAGGGAATCCTGGTTATTATGAGAAAGAAAGTCAAACCGTATTAGATGTATCATTACGATTACAGAAAATATTTGAGAAAAAGACACCGTTTACTGTGTTATTCACTCGTACAGATGATACACGTCCAGGAACAAGTGCTTCTGATTCTTTAAAGAAACGTGTAGAATTTGCTCAAAAAAATAATGGGGATATCTTTGTAAGTATCCATGGTAATGGTACGGAAAGTAAAAATGGACAAGGTACAGAAACATTCTACTATGAATCAGCGACAGCAAGAGGGACAAACCCGAATGTATCAGAAAGTCGTTTATTAGCAGAGAAAATTCAAGAGCGTCTTGTAGATGCACTTGGAACAAAAGATCGCGGTGTGAAGAAAGGCGATTTATATGTAATTAGAGAAAACACGATGCCAGCTGTATTAGCAGAATTAGCATTTGTAGATAATAAAAACGATGCAGATAAAATTGCTACACCAGAACAGAGACAAAGTGCAGCAGAAGCTATTTATCAAGGTATTTTAGATTACTACGAAGCAATGGGTAATGACGTATCTTCGTACCGTTAATAAATAGAGAGAATGATAGAAGAGATTGCTGAGATGCAGTCTCTTTTATTTATTAAATGAATTATAAAGGTTTCTCTTTATTTCGAGCATATGATATCATTTAATTTTACGTAAAAAAGGTATTCGAGTAATTGTGATCATAACAATTTTAAACGATAAAGGATGATAATAGATTGAGTAATCATAGTAAAACACCTGCATGTATATATACGTATGCATTTCGCGAAGAGGAGCGTGCTTTATGTTACTTGGAAATGCGCTCGTTCTTTGGGATGGAGTCTCACGTTAATATTTTAAAAAGTGAAGTCAAGATTGCTCCGAGTAGAAGTCCGTTTATTAAAGAGCGCGTCGAGGTTATGTATGAAGGGGACGACTTAGAAAGCATTTTAGAACAAGTGGAACAAATTGATTTAGCGGGAGCGACATTCAAAGTTATCTTCGTTAAAATCAATGATCTTGGTAAAGAAAATAAAATTGAATATGGAGAAAGACGCCTTATTGAACGAGACCTCGGTATGCATATTGAAGGAGAAGCGGATGTTCGTAATCCAGAGCGTGTATTCGGGATTGTTCCTCTTGGAGGACGCTGGTACTTCGGACACTATGTAGAAAGTGATCCGGTTTGGTATCATCATATAAAAAAACCGCATAGCTATTCGACATCACTGAGCACACGTGTTGCTAGAGCTGTCGCAAATATCGCTGTACCAAACCCAGATGGAGTACGAGCGATTGACCCGTGCTGCGGAATAGGAACAGTAGTAGTAGAAGCACTTTCTATGGGAATTAACATCGTTGGTAGAGATATTAATCCACTTGTAGTTCTTGGAACGAGAAAAAACATCGTACATTTCGGGTTTGAAGGAACAGTAACAAAAGGTCCAATTGAAGAAATTACTGAGAACTACGACGTTGCAATTATCGATATGCCGTACGACTTATTTACGCACGCAACACCAGAAGACCAGTTCTCCATTCTCTCAAGTGCGCGCCGCATTGCAAAAAAGGTAGTCGTTGTCACGATGGAAACAATGGACGACATGATCCATGAAGCAGGATTTGAAATTACAGATCGCTGTATCACAAGAAAAGGATCATTTTCTAGACAAATTCTTGTTTGTGAATAAGAAAGAAAGGTCACCCGTTTGGGTGACCTTTTTTTGGTTTGTATTGATGTGTGATTGGTTGGTGGAATGGAGGGATGATTTGGCGGGATTTGTTGATAAGTCGATATTTTATGTCGAATCGCTGATATATTCAGAGAATCAACCGATATCAAATTACTCTTCTTTCGTTGTCTCTTGTTGTGCGATTAATAAATTGCGTAATACGTGTGCGCGGTAACTTTCTAGTTTTCGTCCTTCATGATAGCGAACACCTAATTTTTTTAGCTCAGCTACGTACCAGCCTTTCGTTCCGTAATACATGAGACCACTTCCTTTTTTCTTTTGAACAGTATATGTGCCGGGGCGAGAGAATTTTCTTTTTTATTCATGAAATTTGCGGAATTTAATATTGAATATTCAGTTTATTTTTAATATGATTAACTTATTATCGGATGACAGTGATTAGCCTCGCTGTAAGCCCGGATTTATGTTTGAAAATGAAAAGAGTAACTTCTTTCCACTTGAGCTTCTTTAGCAGAAGTACGAGCTATAAGGATAAGGGTAGTAAAATTCAATGCAAATGTGTACATGTACATTGTTTTTCTGGCTCTTAACATAGTAACGGAGGATGAAATATGCGTAAAGGGACATTTTTTATGGCAGGACATTCGAGACTTCCGAAAGGGATGGCTGTTCGCAGTATGTATGAAACATTAACGATTACAATTGAGGCAGATCATAAATATCACGTTATTATTGAAGCGTCATGTACGCTTGCGACAGAGCACGGTAGAGACTTCGTCGCTCAAATGTTGAGAGGGCATAGTTTGCAAGATGGTATTGAAGAAATCGTTCAAGATATTACGGACCATTATCAAGGAAAAGCGCAAAATGCTATCGTCAGTGCGGTAAAAGATTTACATCGCCAATATGTAAGTTATTTAAATGATGAACAGCCTAGAGGAGAGTACGAGGAAACAACACCATAAAAACTATCTAGTTTACAACCATAAACGAGAGCTAGTTGTGTTTCTTTTAAAGAGATACGACTGGCTTATTTTATTGAGGAGGCAAGAACTATGAAAAAGTTAAATGAAGTGTAAGTTGTAAAACAAGAGATGAAAAAAAGAGGGTGCGTAGAAAGTAAGGGGATTTTTAAAATGTATAAAGTATGTAGAGAAAATAATAAAAAACGAATTGACAGTTATAATATTTTGAATTATTATTTAATTAATAAGATCCATACGAGAAATTAGCCTTCTCTATATTCGATCTTGCTTTCCTGTTTTACAAATATTTTCATACAAACTGTCTATTATTATTGTACTTTAAGAGATTAAAGAACACTCGTAATTATGAGCCAGTTGTACGTTTCTACGATTTTATGTCGTGGATACGTATGACTGGCTTTTTCGATGTTAGGGCAGTAAGACCGAATCTCAGCATAAGAAGATAAGGATAACTGTCTGTAAAAAACGTCAATAAGTTCTTCATATTTAAATTAGGGAGGAATTGAAATGTCGATTATTACAGAACAAAATGCAAAGATGAAATTTGCAAAGAAATATGAGGGGTATGAGATTGTTCCTCATCCAGAGCATAAACGTTTATATCATATTACGCTAAACCAGCAATTGCTTAAGCAGTTTTTTGAAGAGGTAAAAGAGCATTCAGAGCAATCACTGCAATACATTCCTTATTCTCGGTTTAATCTTGCGGATGGAATGAGAAAGATTTTTGGGCAATCATTTATGGATAACATTCGCGGCATTATTCATGACCGTGAAACGGGCGGATTTACAATTGGGGTGCAAGGTGAAACGGCAGATCCAGCAGACTACGTGAAATTTGCAACAGCATTAACACATTTAATCGGGGAGCCAAACTTTGATGCAATGACAGGAACGTATTATGCTAGGTTTAATGTGAAAGATACGGATAGTAGTGATTCTTACCTTCGTCAAGCGTACCGATTGTTTACACTGCATACAGACGGTACATTCGTTGATGAGCCGACAGATTGGCTTCTTATGATGAAAATTGAAGAGCAAAATGCAGTAGGTGGAGAATCTCGTTTACTACATTTAGATGATTGGGAAGACCTTCAGAAATTTAGAAATCATTCGCTCGCATCTGTTAAGGTTACGTATAAAGCACCACCAAGTAAAAATGCGCAAGAAATCGTCTATCGTGAAACATTTTTTGACGTAAATAACGCACCATGTATTTGCTTTATTGATCAGTTCGCTTATCCAGATAATATTGAACAAGCAAACTATTTGAAAGACTTATCATATTCTGTTGAAAACTCACCAGCAACACATGCATTGAAATTACCAATTGGTGACTTAGTTCTTTTAAACAACTTATTTTGGATGCACGGAAGAGCTGCATTTGAAAAAAATAAAGATTTATATAGAGAACTAATGCGTCAACGTGGTTGTTTTTCTAAATAAGTTTGTACGGCGGGTCTTAAAAAAGGCCTGCCTTTCATCATATTAAGGGGGAAGTAGGATGTATGACTTTATAATTATTGGCGGAGGAATTGTTGGGCTTTCAACGGGAATGGCTTTAACGAAAAAATTCCCTCGTGCGAAAATCGCGATCATTGAAAAAGAAAAGGAACTTGCACATCATCAAACTGGACATAATAGCGGAGTAATTCACTCTGGAATTTATTATAAACCAGGGAGTTATAAAGCGAAGTTTGCCAAAGAAGGAAACGCAGCTATGGTTCAATTTTGTAAAGAAAATGACATCGCTTATGACATGTGCGGAAAAGTAATTGTCGCTACAGAAAAGGACGAACTTCCTCTTTTACATAACTTATATGAGAGAGGCTTACAAAACGATTTACATATTGAAAAAATAGATAAAGAAGAATTAGCTGAAATTGAACCGCATGTAAAAGGACTTGGGGCAATCCGTGTTCCTTCTTGCGGAATTGCTGACTATAGAGGAGTAAGTTATGCATTTGCCCGCTTGATTCAAGAAAGCGGCGGAGAAGTACATTTAGGAACAGCGGCAGAGCGTATTACGGAGAAAAAAGACGCCGTAACAATTGAGACAAATCAAGGTGTATTTAAAACGAAATTTCTCATTAACTGCGCCGGCTTACATAGTGACCGTATTGCGAAAAAGACAGGCATATTAACGGATATGAAAATCGTTCCGTTTCGTGGTGAATATTACGAACTTGTCCCAGAAAAACGCCATCTCGTAAAACATTTAATCTATCCAGTTCCAAATCCAGAATTCCCATTTTTAGGCGTTCATTTCACAAGAATGATAAACGGAGAAGTACATGCAGGACCAAATGCAGTATTAAGCTTTAAGCGAGAAGGTTATACGAAAACGGACTTCGATATAAAAGACTTCATGGAAACAATGACATACACAGGCTTTTGGAAAATGGCGATGCCAAATATGAAAGAAGGCATAAAAGAAATGGTGCGCTCATTTAGTAAACAATCATTCCTAAAAAGCTTACAGCGCTTAATACCAGAACTTACAGAGAAAGATATCATGCCAACCCATGCAGGTGTAAGGGCACAAGCCATTTTATCAAACGGAAATATGGTTGATGACTTCTGCATTATCCCTGGCATCAATTCTCTGCATATTTGTAATGCACCATCCCCGGCGGCAACGGCTAGTATAAAGATTGGTGAGGAGATTGTAAGGCAAGTGCCGGATGTGGTGGCGGTTAGGGTTTGATGGGTCCCCCGAGGTTTTTGGGGGATTTTTTTAGTTTTGGAGTTTGGTGGTTGCTCGGGTGTTCCGGGGAGCGGTTGTGGGATTGGTTGGTGGTTATCGGGTGTGAAAACACGAAATTTGTCGGTAAGTCGATAAGTTGTGTCGAATCGCCGATATATTCGGAGTTACGGTCGATATAATTGGATAATCGCTGATATATTTTTGCGGAGTGTGGGGTTGGTTGTAGCTTAATGGTCGCTAACTGTCTACTGTATAAAAAAGTAGACAGTAGTGTATGCTTTTTTAAAAAATGTATACAGATTTATACTCTATGCGTTGGCATGATACTTGCAATGAAAATAGTATTAACATATAGGGGAGAGATAGAAATGAAGGTTAGTAAAATATACACAACAATTGATGCTCACGTAGCTGGGGAACCACTTCGAATCATTACGGGCGGAGTGCCAGAGATAAAGGGAGAAACGCAATTAGAAAGACGCGCATACTGCATGGAACATTTGGATCATCTTCGCGAGGTTCTTATGTATGAACCGAGAGGACATCACGGCATGTACGGTTGTATCATTACTCCGCCCGCAAGTCCTCATGCTGATTTTGGCGTATTATTTATGCACAATGAAGGCTGGAGTACGATGTGTGGTCACGGAATTATCGCTGTTATTACAGTTGGAATTGAAACAGGTATGTTTGAAGTGACAGGTGAAAAACAAAAATTTATTATTGATAGTCCTGCTGGGGAAGTTATTGCGTACGCAACATTTAACGGGAGCGAAGTAGAGGCAGTATCATTTGAAAACGTTCCTTCGTTCGTATACAAAAAAGACGTTCCTATCAAAATAGATGACTATGAATTTCAAGTAGATATCGCGTTTGGCGGAGCATTCTACGCTGTAGTGGATAGTAAAGAGCTTGGTTTGAAAGTCGATTTTAAAGATTTAGCTGCAATTCAAACGTGGGGCGGTAAAATTAAACACTACATTGAAAGTCAAATGGAAGTAAAACATCCACTTGAAGAAGATTTAAAAGGAATATACGGAGTTATTTTCTCAGATGAACCGAAAGGAAAAGACGCTACTTTACGAAATGTAACGATCTTTGCTGATGGGCAAGTAGACCGTTCCCCTTGCGGTACAGGAACATCCGCAAGAATCGCAACTCTTTTTGAAAAAGATGCCTTACAAAAAAGAGAGATGTTCATCCACGAATGCATTACTGACGGCCAATTTGAGGGAGAAGTATTGTCGGTAACAGAGGTAGATAAATATGAAGCAGTCATTCCAAAAGTAACAGGGCAGGCATTTATTACAGGATTCCATCAGTTTGTTGTAGATCCGAGGGATGATTTGAATCGGGGATTTTTGTTAGGATGAAAGCAGGAGGTGAACAACTATGCTAGTCATAAGCGCAAACGAACAAAGAAACTTAGTAAATATGAACGAAGTCATTGAATGTGCGGCGCTTGCTTTGAAAGAATTTTCAGCAGAAAGAACGATCACACCAATTCGCGGCTCATTACCATTTGCGAACGAGCAAAATACCGCATTAATTATGCCTTCAGTAGCGGAAGGACTCGAAGCGCTCGGTTTAAAAGTAGTAACGGTAGCTCCGCATAATAAAAAGATAGGAAAGAAAACGATAAACGGGATTGTTATGCTATCAGACTTTCAAACGGGAGAACCGCTCGCACTTTTAGAAGGATCGTACTTAACGATGATTCGAACAGGCGCCTTATCAGGAGTAGCGACAAAACATTTAGCTCGTCATAACGCAAAAACTTTATGCATCATCGGTACTGGTGAACAAGCGAAAGGAATTGCAGAAGCTGTACTCGCCGTTAGGGATATTGAAAAAATCATCCTATACAACCGAACAGAAGAAAAAGCGTATGCACTTGCGCAATATATACAAGAAAAATTCAGCAAACCGGCTTACGTTTACACAAATCCAAATGAAGCAATAAGCGAAGCAGACATCATCGTCACAACAACGAATGCATCCACACCAGTCTTCTCAGAAAAACTACAAAAAGGCGTCCACATAAACGCCGTCGGTTCATTTAGACCGAGCATGCAAGAACTACCATCTCACGCCATCGCGGGCGCTGACAAAGTAGTAGTCGAATTAAAAGAAGCAGCACTAGAAGAAACAGGTGACCTTCAAGTTCCTATAAAAGAAGGCTTGTTTGAGGCAAGTGACATCCATGCTGAACTTGGTCAAATTATAAGCGGGGAAAAAGCTGGTAGAGAGAACGATGAAGAGATTACTGTTTTTAAATCAGTTGGTTTGGCGGTAGTGGATATTATCGTTGCGAAATACTTATATGAAAAAGCGATGGAGCGTGGAGTAGGTACTACGATTCAGTTGTGAGACTGCCTTTTGGTGGTCTTTTTTTTTTGTGGAGTGTGGTATTGGTAGCGCCGAATTATAAGTTTACTTTATTTTAAATGTATATATATAAATTCCAAAAATCGGTATATAATCGATAAGGATGAAAACGGTTTATGAAACAATGAAGAAAGGAATATAAAGTATGGAGGAATGGATTGCAAGTCAGAAAGAAACTACCCATCATAAAATAGCGATAACATTATTTCCTATCATTTTATTTTTAGGATATATCCATCCAGGATTATTTGGTTTTGGACTATTTTTATTTTTTATTATTACATCATTTAAATTATTGAAGAAAATGTTATTTTTCATGCTCATATTAGGCATAATAGCGGCAATTCTTCCTTTTTTAGCACCAATTATTTTTATTGTTATGCTCGTTCTCTTTTTTATGAGAATTCAGTTTGTACTAAAAAATTGGAGGCCTTTCTTAGCTGGATTGCTTGTATATGGAATTGCGGCTATTTTATTAGCCAGAATGAGTTTCGATCCTACTAGTGCGTCTTTAGCCTACGATTCTTCACCTAGTAAATTAATTGAGTCTATTGTCGTTTCGGCGTTAGGTTTTATTGGCATAAGAGCAACGTTAATTTGGTTGTATGGACATAATTATAGTAGTTATGCAGCGCTTGGAATTATGGGAAGCGTACCTCTTATTATTATTTCTTTCATTTTGCCATTTTTAAAAATGCATGTTGGTGGAGATGTTTATGTTGCAGAACCAGGAGTGGTTGATGGGCACGCTGTGACAGGAGAAACAGTTGTACATTCTTCAGAGGCGCATATAGCTAAGGGAACGAATGTGCAACCATATGTAAGAACGGCGCCAGATGGAGACGTAACGAATAACTTATCGTATCACGGCCCCGATGCAAAGCCTGTGAATACAGAAATGGTAGCAGTGAAAGGTCATGTACGAACAGCGCCAGATGGAGATGTAACGAATAACTTATCGTATCACGGTCCAGATGCAAAACCGGTGAATACAGAAATGGTAGCAGTGAAAGGCCATATAAGAACGGCGCCAGATGGGGATGTAACGAATAACTTATCGTATCATGGTCCAGATGCAAAGCCGGTGAATACAGAAATGGTAGCAGTGAAAGGCCATGTAAGAACGGTGCCAGACGGAGATGTAACGAATAATTTATCGTATCACGGCTCAGATGCGGAATCGGTGAATGTAGAAGCACACGACTATGCAAAAACTAGTTTGGATGGAGATACGGCTAAAGCTAAAGACTCTTCACAGTGGGGGAGCATGACCCCAGAACAGAAAGAAACCGCTTTGAATGCATTTAATGGAGTATTAATTGGACAAGGAACGATAGATAAACTGTTAAAACGTGTTGAGCCGAAGAAAGGGCGGAGTCGTTTTTGCGGACATTGTGGTAAGGAAAGGTCTGGAAGAGAAAGGTTTTGTGTCGCATGTGGCAGTGACCTTGAAAATGATGAGCTAGCTCCAAAACAAGCGGATAGTAAAAAAGAAAAGGATTTCGTGTTGTTAGGCATTACGGGAGTAATTGGTGTAGCAGTTGCGCTGCTTACGGTGAAAATGTTATTTTTCTCAGGTGATGATAAAATCACAACTCCGGTGGAAACTAACGAAAATATGGAAGCGCAAACTACACAACTAAGCACCGCATCATTAACGGATATAGATGGTTATTGGGTAGATACAAGTGATCCTAGTTATGTAGGGATTAATGTAACTGGAGATAAAAAAGGCGAAATAACGCTCTATAACGGTGAAAAAAACGTTACATATTTATTTAAAGAACAAGATAGTGCTGAGAAGAAAATTAGTTTACGCATTTATGAAGTGAAATCTAATTTAGAAACATTCACACCATTTAATGTTCAGGTGAATGTAGTAGATGGCGAGGAGATTGAATTAATAAGACTAGGGCATGAAGAAGAAAACCTCTCGCTAAAACGAATGACGAAAGAAGAGTTTACGAACAATTATGAGCCTGTTGATGAGAAAAAAACGTATACAGGACAAAATGATAAACGTGAGCAATCTAATCGTACGAAAACAACGATACCATTCACACAGGTAGAAGGTGACTGGATCAATACTACCGGTGGGGATGACATAGCTTTTGTATTAAGTGAAGGAGATAAAAGCGGTGAATTAATTATCGCGAAGGAACAGCCAGGCGGCCGCCTTCCACAACATAAATTCTATATAAGTTCTGAACCGAAGAGTGGGGATAATACATATATCATCTCGGTCAAACAAAACTCAGGTGAATACAAAAAAGTAGAGCTAACGTTGACGGAAGATCGATTACGAATGAAGATGGATGGGCAGGAGAGTGTTTATCGGAGGGGATAGAAACGGTTTTGTCTCAAAAGGTGTAAACTAGTTTTTACTATAATATATAAGGAAATCGTTTTTTTATTTAATTTTGTTGTGGTGACTCTTATATGTACAACGAAATTCAAAAGGCATTACGAGGAGAAGTCGAAATAGACGAAGGATTGTAAGAATGGTTAGGGAAATTTGATTTAGAAGATGTTAATGATATGTTGGAACACGTGAATTCTGTGCGGACATCAAATCATTAATTCAATTGGCGTATGAAAAAAGCTGTACCTCTAATAATTAGAGGTACAGCTTTTTTTACCATTCTCGCCATTCTTCTGTAATATCTTCTTCGGATTCTAAGCCAGCTATTCGTGCTGCTGTATCGATAAATTCATAGAGATCTTCTCTTTCCATTGTTTCGATAAAATGGTCATGTTCGATATTTAGTTCATTTATTTTTATAACTACCTCTTTAACAGCTTGCATTACTTCGACTTCGGTTGGATTCTCACCCAATAGTTCTAAATTGTTAATGTAAGTGTCGAGAACTTTATTTGTTGCACTTATATTTTCTTCAGTGAAAAATTCCCCATCTTCATCATGCTCAATCCATGGGGTTGTTGGTTTGTTTTTTTTCAATTCATCAAACGTCATGATAACCTCCTAAAAATGTTTTTTTATCTTTAATCTCATTCTACATTTTCAATTATATATAACAACCATTTCAGAGAAATTTCCTGTAGGCTGCTAGTTTTCTAGCTCATTTTGCTAGGCCACCTATTAGTGGTCTTTTTATTTTACCCTCCGCATAAATATATTTTATCCCGCTATTTGCCGGGCAGTAAGACTCCCACCTCAAAATTCGGCGAATGCGGAGGAGTTAGGTGGGAGATCAACTGCCCGTAAAAGCCCGATTGGTGAAGGCTAATAATCAGCGGGGATGGACAAAACCCCCACTGATTAAAGTTTCACTTTATCACAAGAATTCATTAATAGATTTCAAACTGTCTATCTTTGCGAAAAAGTTTGACAATACATACGGGTAGTGGTAATTTAAAACCTATAAGAAAACTCGGTATTAATTCCGAGTTTTCTTATAGGTGTAAATAGTCGAGAGGGGTCGAAATATGAAGAAGTTGTTTGCATTACCATTTGTCCTACTATTACTTATTGCATTAGCGGCTTGCTCAGGGGAGAAAGATTCTTCGAAGCAAGCAGGAACTAGTAAATCAGGGACTCCGAAAGATGGAGGAACGTTAACAGTTGGTGTTAGTGATAATCCAGATACGATGAACCCGCTTTATGCGAATGATCGTGTCTCGCTCACGATACAGCAAGCTTTATATGCACCGCTGTATCATATGGAAGACGGTAAGAAAAAATTTGTTCTTGCTGAGAGCTTTACGCCTTCAGAGGATCAATTAACATGGACTTTAAAATTAAAGGATAATTTGAAATGGCATGATGGTAAGAAAATTACATCAGATGATATTGTATTTACATTCAAATCTATTCTAGATGAGAAGCAAAATAGTTCAAGCCGTGAAAATTTTATTTTTAAAGGAAAGCCGCTTGAGGTGAAAAAAGTGGATGAGCTAACGACTCAATTTGTATTACCACAAGTAAGTGCATCTTTCGAAGGGGTTATGAACGATTTCTTCCCAATTCCGAAACATGTATTTGAAGGTGAAGCAGATTTAGTGAAGAGTAAGAAAAACCTACAACCTGTAGGATCAGGTCCATTTAAGTTAAAAGAGTTTAAATCAGATGAATATGTTGCGCTAGAGCGATTCGATGATTATTTTGCTGGTAAAGCAAAATTAGATTCTGTCGTGTACCGCGTTGTAAAAGACCGTAATACGGCAAACGTTTCACTTCAAAATGGTCAAATTAATATGAAGATGATTGAGCCGCAAGACTTTAAGAAATTAGATAGCACAGGGAACTTCTCAATGGTCACATTCCCTGAAGGTAGATTATTCTACTTAGCTTATAACTTTAATACAGACCTTATGAAGAAAAAAGAAGTGCGCCAAGCAATTGCGCATGCATTAGATAAGAAAGAAATGATTAACTCAGCATTCGTTTCTAGTCAATTTGCAGAACCGGCAAATTCAATCTTAACGCCAGACGCTATGTATTATGCGAAAGATATTAAAGAGTATAAGTATGATCAAAAAGAAGCGAAAGATTTATTAGCAAAAGCTGGTGTGAAAGATAAAGAAAAAATCCGCGTTATGTATGTAACGAATAATAAAATCATGGAAAGTCTAGCACTTTATACACAGCAAAAATTACAAGAAGTTGGCTTACAAGTTGAACTGAATGCATTAGATGCTAGTGCAGCAAGTGAAAAAGGCTTAGATAAAGAGAATAAAGAATATGACATTACATTTGGTGGTTACATAATGGGACCAGAGCCTGATTCATATAAGAGCTTATTCTTAAGTAATGCAGAATACAATTATGCACGTTATAAAAATGCTGACTTCGATAAGTTATGGGAAGAAGCTGCGGTTGAAACAGATAAAACAAAACGCGCAGAGCTATACCACAAAATCCAAGATACAGCTAGAGAAGACTTACCTTATCTTCCAATCGCATATCCGAAAGCAGTTATTGCAGTAGATAAAAAGTTTGATGGATTGAAAGAAGCAAAAGCAATTCCTGTCACAATGTTTGAAGATCTATCGAAAATTTATGAAGTGAAATAAGAAACTGTAAAGAAGCTGGTGGAAATCAGCTTCTTTATCCCGCTTTAACGGGCTAATAATCAGTGGGGATGGACAAAACCCCCACTGATTAAAGTTTCACTTTATCCCGCATTAACGGGCAGTAAGACTCTCACCTCAAAATTCAACTGAAGCAAAGAAGTGAGGTGGGAGATCAACTGCCCGTAAATGCCCGATTGGTTCAACTAATAATCAGTGGGGGATAAACACCTCCCACTGATTAAAGTTTCACTTTATCTTGAGGGGGGAAGTTTGTGTATAAAGTAATTGCAAAGAGGCTTTTAAATGCGATTCCGCTTTTATTTGTTATTTCTATTATTTCTTTTCTATTAATAAAATTAGCGCCGGGCGATCCCGTTCGAAACTTTGTAACGCCGAATATGAGTCCGATTGATGTCGAGCGTATTCGCAAAAGTTTAGGACTAGATCAGCCGATTTACGTGCAATATTTTTTATGGTTAAAAAATATTTTAACAGGGAATTTTGGATACTCACTTCAAAACCATCGTCCTGTTTTAGAACTTATTACAGAAAGATTACCCGCAACAATCGGGTTAATGGGATCATCTTTACTCGTCTCATTTGTAATCGCAATACCGCTTGGATTATTTACAGGTGTGAAAAAGAACTCGTTCTTTGACCGCATTGTGAACTTTATCTCCTATGTGGGAATCTCAATGCCTGTCTTTTGGTTCGCGTTACTATTAATCTACTTATTCTCTTTAAAGTTGAATATGCTTCCGAGTATGGGTATGCGCACAGTCGGTCAAGATTCCTTCTGGGATATTGTCCAGCACGGTATTTTACCTTGCATGGTGCTAGCGTTCCAAAACATCTCTGTCTATATGAGATATATTCGCTCAAGTACAATTCAGCAATTAGAGGAAGATTACGTACAAATTCAATATGCGTACGGTGCTTCACAGAAAACAGTTTTATTTAATCACGTACTTCGAAACGTATTAATACCGATCATTACAATTTTCGGATTATCCATTCCAAGTTTAGTAGGCGGAGCGTTCATTACGGAAACAGTATTCTCATGGCCGGGACTTGGTTCACTCGGGGTGAATGCTATTTTTAGATTTGATTATCCAATTATTATGGCAATCACATTATTATCATCGTTCATGTTAATTCTCGGTAATTTAATTGCTGATATTTTATATGGCGTAGTAGATCCACGCATTCGAATGAGGGGGTGATTTGGAATGAACAATAGGAGATTTCAAACGATAAAAAATAGTTTTACAAAAAATAAGTTTGTAGTAATGGGAGTTATTATACTGGGTGTTTTAACAATCGCGTCTCTTTTCGCATTCGTATCACCGTACGATCCTAGTAAAATGTCGATTCCAGATCGTTTACAAGAACCGAGTTTAAGTCATCCTTTCGGAACGGATGATTACGGAAGGGATTACTTAACGAGAGCGTTATATGGCGGACGAGTTTCCCTTGCTGTTGGTTTTCTAGCGATGGTTGTTTCCATTACAATCGGGACCGCAGTAGGAACAATTAGCGGATATTTTGGCGGAAAGTTAGACAACTTCTTAATGCGAATTGTTGAAGTTCTTATGTCGATTCCATCATTCTTCTTAATGCTGTTATTAAATGCGTATTTAAAACCAGGAATTACAACGCTTGTTCTTATCATCGGATTATTAACGTGGATGGATACCGCACGTATCGTAAGGGCAGAAACGTTATCTGTGAAAGAGCGTGAGTACGTTTTATATGCAAAAGTATCTGGACAAAAATCATTGATGATTATTGTAAGACACATCATTCCGAACATTTTATCGACCATTATAATCGCAGCGACATTAACAATTGCGACATCGATTTTAATGGAATCATCACTTAGCTTCTTAGGATTAGGTATTAGAGAACCAAATTCTTCTTGGGGCAGCATGCTAAACAATGCGCAAGGATACATAGGTGAAGCTTGGTATTTAACACTCTTCCCAGGGTTCCTTATTCTATTAACTGTACTAAGCTTTAACGTAATCGGTGAAGCGTTGAAAAAAGCTTTCGCACCAAAAGGGGCTCATCATGAGAACTAATGCTTTAAGTGAGGGGGAGTGAAAAGCGTGTCTGAAAAACTATTAGAAGTAAAAAACTTAAAGACTTCTTTTTTCATAGAAGACGGCGAAGTAGAAGCGGTTCGCGGCGTTTCATTTAGTTTGAAAAAGGGTGAAGTCGTTGGGATTGTTGGCGAATCGGGAAGCGGAAAGAGCGTTATGGCGAAATCCGTTATGGCCCTCGTTACGCCCCCGGGGAAAGTGAAAGAAGGAGAGATTCTTTTTCAAAATGAAAACGTGCTTTCTAAATCGGAGAAAGAATTACGCTCTATTAGAGGAAATCAAATTTCACTTATCTCCCAAGATCCAATGTCGGCACTAAATCCAGTTGTGAAAATTGGAAAGCAAATGACGGAAGTAATTGTTCGGCATCAAAAAGTGAAAAAGAAAGAAGCACAGAATATCGCGGTCAACTTACTAAAACAAGTCGGTCTTTCTTCACCGGAAGAAAGGGTAAAACAATATCCGCATGAACTAAGCGGCGGTATGAAACAGCGGGTTATGATTGCAATGGCGATGTCTTGTAACCCAGACCTTCTCATTGCGGACGAACCGACGACAGCGCTTGACGTAACGATACAAGCGCAAATACTAGATTTAATGAAAAACTTAAAAAACGAAACGAATATGTCGTTACTTCTTATTACACATGATCTTGGAATTGTTGCGCAAAACTGTACACGCGTCATCGTTATGTACGGCGGACTTATTATGGAAGAAGGACATGTACTTGATATATTCCAATCGCCGAACCATCCATATACGAAAGGGCTATTAAACTCTCTGCCAAAAATATCGAACGGCGTAAAAGAAAGACTAGCTCCAATTCAAGGTGTAACGCCAAACTTACTACATCCGCCGAAAGGATGCCCATTCGCAGAGCGTTGCCCGCATAAAATGGACATTTGTGAAAAAGAACGTCCACCATATTTTGAAATCGGAAACGGAAGACGCTCTATGTGCTGGCTAAACGATAGGGCGGTAGGTGATTCACATGCATGAAGAAAACTTAATTGAAGTTCGGAACTTAAAAAAGTATTTTCCTATTAAAAAAGGACTATTCGGCAGAAAAACAGAGCAATTAAAAGCAGTCGATGACCTAAGCTTCACAATTAAAAAGGGTGAAACATTCGGATTAGTAGGAGAATCAGGCTGCGGAAAATCAACGACAGGAAGAAGCATCATTCGTTTACACGACGTAACGTCAGGTAACATCCTATTCGATGGAAAAGATATCGCAGATCTAAAAGAAAGTGAACTAAAAGAATATCGAAAACGAATGCAAATCATTTTCCAAGACCCATACGCATCATTAAACCCGACAATGAACGTATTCCAAATTATTAGCGAACCGATGAACATTCATGGCTCTTACACAGCCGAAGAAAGAAAAGAAATCATTCTAGACCTGCTCAAAAAAGTAGGACTAAAAGAAGAACACCTATATCGCTACCCGCACGAATTTAGCGGAGGCCAAAGACAGCGCATTAGCATCGCACGCGCACTATCTGTAAAACCGGACTTCATCCTATGTGACGAACCAATCTCAGCACTAGACGTCTCAGTCCAAGCACAAGTCGTAAACATGCTGCAAGACATTCAAGAAGAAACAGGCGTCACATACTTATTCATCGCACATGACCTATCCATGGTAAGACACATATCAGACCGAATCGGAGTCATGTACTTAGGAAACATAGTAGAAATTGCCGACAGCGAAGACCTATACACAAAACCGGCACATCCATACACACAAGCACTACTCTCATCCATGCCAGAACCAGATCCAACAAACACAGGCAAAGAACGGATCATCCTAGAGGGAGAAGTACCAAGCCCACTAAACTCACCATCCGGCTGCAAATTCAGAACGCGCTGCAAATTCGCTACTGAAAAATGCGCGCAAGAAGTACCGAAGATGGTTGAGATTGCGAAGGGGCATGAGGTGGCTTGTCATTTGTTTTAGATTTGAGGAAAAGCATTGGGGGAACCTGGTGGTATTTCAGTTGGTAATATGATAGCTGGTATGGCTTGTAGCGTTAAATAATTTATATAATAAACAATAAACATAAAAAAGAGCTAAGGTTCTCATACAGCCTTAGCTCTTTTTTATGTTTGTTAAACAATATCCTTTCAAAAAAATATTTAAGTCTATATTTATAATTTTTTCTATCTTAATGCATAAAGACAGGGGAGGATTATATTTAATTCCCTTCCATACCTCTGATGGGGTGGACATCAATGAGATGTTGTTTTTTGTTCACGGATTTTTAACATCTTTATTTACAGTGTTTTGAATGTAATAATAAAAAGTTTGCTTTCATATTAGAAAAGGTTAGTCCCTCACTTCACTCCAGTTAAAAACCTCACACCCAAAAACAAAGGGGAACTCAATTGTTCAAACTCATATAAAGTTTCAATCTTGTCTAAGCATCCATTAGGATATACAATTGATCATCTATTTTTCTTTACATAATCTCCAGATACAGTCCATATCAACTATAGATTCTTGTCTTATGCTAAATGTAATCAAAAAGCAAGTAGATAAAGATAATGACTAAAGCATTAACTCTAGATACTTTTTTGATGAATATTACAAATAAACAGGAGGTAATGAAAAATGATTAAAACATTATTAGCAGGAGCACTTTTAAGTACAGGATTGGTAGCGGGAGGTGCAGTAGGTGCAGATGATGCGAAAATGGACAATTTAAAGTCAAATGAAGATAGTTCAAATCAAGTAATTACACAAAGTGCAGATGGAACAACGTCTTTCTCACAAAACTTTGATTTACCTAAAGATGCAGTGCCAGCAACTCCTAAAGGGGATGTGAAAACTGTTGAAAGAACAGAAGGTACAGGTTCTCAAGAAGGAAAAATGGTACCAACAAAAGAAGGTACAGATTCTCAACCTGGATTTGAAATGGGAGCCCCTGAAAAACCAGAACATGCAAAAACTGTTGAAAGAACAGAAGGTACAGGTTCTCAAGAAGGAAAAATGGTACCAGCAAAAGAAGGTACAGATTCTCAATCTGGATTTGAAATGGGAGCCCCTGAAAAACCAGAACATGCAAAAACTGTTGAAAGAACAGAAGGTACAGACTCTCAAGAAGGAAAAATGGTACCAACAAAAGAAGGAAATTAAATAATATATAGTTATAACGAAGAGCATCCAAAAGGGGTGCTCTTTTTATATTGTAGGGATTAACTAGTTTTACTCAATATAGAACTATAGGAGGAATTGAGGCTAGAATAGGGGTTACTGTCTCTTCAAATCATGGTGTTGGAAGCACTAGTTTTGGTGGTAACGTTACAACATAAACATTTTATTAGAGATTTTTTAAATTTACATACACTCTAGATAGACTACATATCAACTTCAGATACTTGTTTTATGATACAAGTAATCAAACAAAAGGAGGGCAATACAAAATGATTACAACAGTATTAACAGGGCACTCTTTTAAGTACAGGAGATTATTAACAGGTGGAGAAAATGTTGAAGATGTACAGACAGATAAACATATTCCATATGAACAAAATGAATTGCAGCAAACTCTAGAAAAGTACGATTCGAAGAAATTTGAGTTATAAAAAGAAAATAGATAAATATAGTGAAAATAGATAAATTGACAAGAGAAAAGCACTTTGTGTATATCACAGGTGCTTTTTATTTTCACTTTGATATAGGGCTTGAATTAAATTTTTACACTAAAATATATACGGCAAAAAGGGGGAAGTTCATTGCACAAAGTTATTTATGGAATATTAGTTTTAATTTATACTTTGTATTCATTTTTTGTAAGTGATGGAAGTGAAGTAAGGTTTATTATGGTGTTAACTATAGTACTTATCTTTTCTGTAGTTTTAGAAAAAGGAAATGCAAACAAAACGACTGATTAAAGGTCTTTTTGTTTGCATTTTTTAGTTGGCTATTAAAGTCTAGATGTTTTAGGGATAGCACCAAATCGCCATCAAGCTTAAAGAACGATTTATCCCCAAACAATAAAAATGAGCTTTTTATTACAAGTTAGCAGCAAATTTCGTTTTTGGGACACTATTAAATTTTTAGTTGATGAAAAACACCCGCCTAAAATAGAAAACTTTTAACCTATTATCATTTATTCCGTAGCTTTTAAGGTATTTAACACGACTTTGGTTGCGTCTGCAATAAGTTTATCATCGTATTTAGCATCTTCTTTATCATGATTAGAAAGTATAGCAAGAACAATCGGCTTTTTATTTGGTGGCCAAATAATTGCGATATCATTTCTTGTTCCGTAAGATCCAGCGCCTGTTTTATCAGCTACTTCCCAGCCTTTTGGTACGCCCGCACGAATCAATTTATCTCCAGTTGTATTTCTCTTCATCCAATCTACTAATAGTTCACGTTTTTCTATTGGAAGTGCAGTTCCTAATGTAAATGATTGAAGTGTCTTAGCTATCGCTTCTGGTGTACTGGTATCGTGTGTTTCTCCTGGATGCACTTCATTTAATTCAGGTTCAAATCGTTCTGAAGTAGTAACAGTATCTCCCATTTCTCTCAAGATTTTTTCAAATTCAGAGGGCCCCCCTAACTGTTTAAGAATCAAATTATGTGCTGTGCTGTCACTATATCGAACAGAAGCATCTGCAAGTTCTTTTAACGTCATTCCTGTATCAACATGCTTTTCAGTAATTGGATTATAATTAGAAAGATCTTCATGAGTATACGTAATCCTTTGATCAAGAGCTTCTAATGAGTTCTTGCGTAAAAGAGCGCCCACAGCTAATGATTTAGATGTAGATGCAAATGCAAAACGATCATCTGAATGATAAGCAACAGTTTGATTTGTACCTGTGTCCAGTGCATAAATACCAAGCTTAGCATCATATTCTTTTTCAAGTTTAGCGAAAGATTGATTACCTGTATTTTCTTGTTTAATTTGATTAGCTTGATTCGTTTGCTTAGGTGGTTCAGATTGAGTGTTACTATTGGAACAGCCTATAAGTGATACACATGAAAGTAATACTACAGGCACAATCTTTTTGTAATGTAAAATGTTAAAGAACTTGTTTAAAACGAACATAAATTTTCAACCTCTTTCAAGAATATATGGATTTTGTCTAGGTATTCTAAATACCAATGCAATTAAAGATGGCATAGGGTAACAATACTACTGCAGCTAAAATTTCACAGGTTAAAGGACATCCAAAACGTTTATATGATTGATAAGTCACGGTTTGGGCTGTTTCTTTTTTGTTTCCACTTGTAATGATTCACCTGTGAAAGTATTAAACTTGTAATACTTAACCGTAGTATTACAATACATATTTTTACTTTTGGGAATAATAAGTCCTTTCTTTTTTTTGTAATACATAAAAATAGATGTCAAACGGGATATGTTGTATCCAATCTGGACAACTAATGTTAGAAATACACTTATTAGACACTCTAAGTAATAAATTTGTTCCACTTTAAGATGAGGAAGAATTTGGGGTTTGTAAAATAACAATGGAACTACGTGTTTTTTCGTCATACAAAAACCTCTACATATAAGTAGAGGTTTTTAAATTGTATATTAATGAATTATGCTTTTTAGATAAAGAAAATCGAGTTCAGGTAAACGAAGAACATAGAAGAAACGTTGTTTGATAAACTTAAAGATACTGTTGAAAATAACGTAGAAGCGATGGATCAGTTGTACGAAAAATTTATTCGCCAGATAGAAAATACTCCTATTATCGGGCAATATCATAACTACAAAAAAGGGAAAAATGAAGCGGTGTTAGATGAACCTAAAGGAATATTAAACACAATTTTACATCCAATAGATAGTGTTGAGGGCGCTGTGTATGCTCTTTCTCACATCGACGAAACATTTGCTGCTATGGAATGAAAGATTTGGATTAAATGCACCTATTATTACATTCGGAAATAATATCTCTAACGCTGAAAGGATATTTGATCTAGGGATTCTTTTCTATATTTTAGAAACAATTAAAGCGAGAAGAAGTAGAATATTTAATGATTAGAATTGATAATATTCTAATATTCAATAGAAAGATAAAACGTTTAAAAGTTCAAAATAATACATTATAATATTTTTAGTAAAATTAACCAAAATATATTTTACTTATTATGTATTAAAGGGGAAATGAAAATGGCTGGACAAATTCGTATGTCACCAGAGGAGCTTAAATCAAAAGCGACTCGATATGGACAAGGTGCAAATCAAATTGAGGATATTTTACGTCAATTACAAAACTTACAAAATGAATTAAGAGGAGAATGGGAAGGTCGTGCTTTCGAAGGTTTTGATCAACAGTTCAATGAATTAAAGCCAAAAGTACAAAGCTTTGCACAGCTATTGCAAGAAATTAATATGCAGCTGAATAAAACTGCAGAGGCTGTTGCTTCTCATGATGAAGAATTATCACGTAATTTCGGTTTGAAATAAAAATTGTTTTACTCTATATAACAAGCATTTCAAATGAGCCATACAGCTTATAATGTATGGCTCATTTGATTGCGTGCCCAGCTTAGCTGGACACACGTTTAAAAAGAGTGATATTGATAGAGAAATTTCATATATTTATTGGGATTTCTTTGGCATGTTCTGAAAATTAGAGAAAGGATTTGAGTGATGGGACAATTTCAAAGTAATTTTCAAAAGGCACAACAAATTGCTACGCAGATGAGAACAGCTTCGGATATAATCCAAAGTGCAACCAGTCGTTCTATAACAAAGGCAACGCGTACAACACTATCTGTTAATTCCAAAGCACAAGAAGCGAATCAACAAATGTTAGATTTTACGAAACAATTTTCCACTGCCTTTCAACAAGCGGTGGATAATATTCATTCAGTAGCCCAAGAGTTTGAGAGAATGGATAACGAACTTCACAACACTTTTCGCTAATGTGACAACCTACGTAAAGTAAAATAGTAGGAGGAATATGATGAGTCAAGATATTGAAAAACAAATTAATCAAGTAAATCAAAAGTTAAGAAGTGTATTTGAAGAACAAGACCGAAATCAATCCGCAATTCAGATTCAGGAGCAAGCGGAAGCAGATTTTTATGAATGGAGAGGTCGAAACCATCGTTTGTTTGATCGAATTTTAGGAACTTGGCATGGTGATAGAGAAATGTCTCAGTTTTTTATGAATACATATCAAGAGGCACAACATATTGAACGAAAAGTCACATTTGAATTGGAAAACCAAAAAGAAACGTTGCTTAAAGAAAGACGAAACCTTAGTGATTTAGAAAACGACCTTTCCTATCAACAACAACAATTAGCGAGGGAGGTCAATGCATGAGTTTAAATATGTATTTAGGAGAAGTACAAGGCCAAACTCAAAGCATGAATGCTGTATGTACGGCGACCATTCAAGGTATGGAACAAGCGATTCAGTCGATTGATGCTTTTGCAATTGATACTGTGTTACAAGGGCAAACGTATAGCAGTGCAAAATCATTTTTTGTACAAACTTTTCGTCCTCTAGCGCAAGGAATTATTTACTTATGTGAAGAACTAATCCGTCAGAATAATGCCTTTCCAAGTCAATTTCAATCACAGGTAGCTTCAACTGATGTTATTGAACAAGAAGTGTTAGAACAAATTCGAGAAATTGACCGAATGAAAACAAGTATGGAAGCTGTCAATCAAGCTATGCCAATGCCGGGTATGGATGCCATGGTAAATCTTTTTATTGTTATGAGGCAAAAACTGAAAGAAAAATTAGAACATCTATATGAATTTAATTATAATTCTAGTAGTAATTATGATACGGCACTCCAACTAGCCGCTAGCATTGCCACGGGTTTGGCAGAAGTTCAAAGTGGAAAAGGCTTTAGTCCTGCAAGTGGTACATTTAGTACGCAAGGGTTGAATATGGAGTGGACAACTTCTATTCAAGCTATTGGAGAAGAGAGGGCACGTCAGTCTGAAAATCTTCTGAAAAGTAGTTCAAGTGAAGAAGGCGCAATGTGTGGTAAGCTACCTGAAAAATCTACTTTCAAAAAAATTCGGGACGGTATTGTAGAAGGCGCGGGGGAAGCGGTTGAAGATACTATAGAAGGATTTAAGGCACTTGGTAAATGGGAAACGTGGGAAAACATGGGGAATGCTGCGTTGCATCCTATTGATACCCTCAGTACGATGTATAATGTATTGTCAGATTCATTTATTAATGATGTAATAAATGGAGATGCTGAAAGTCGTGCTAAATGGGGAAGTTATGCTTTAACACAAGTTGGATTAGGACTTATTGGTGATAAAGGATTAAGTAAAGCAAGTAAATTAGGTCAAGCGGGTAAAGTGACCAAACTAGCAAAAAACGAGATTCCGCAAACTTTTTCGCATATTACAAGTAATTTACAATTGGGGGATCGCTTTGCTTTTGCAGGTGGAAATAGTTTGCGATTTAGATCTGATACGCCTGATTTTAAAAAAGCTGAAGAAAAGCTGTCGACCTATCAGTTTGCTAGGGGTGAAAGTGATTCCGGTGGGAGTAATTTTGTTGATGAAAATCATACATCTTCACTTTCTAATAGGGAAATTATATCTAATTTACAACATACAGAAAAATTTAGACTAAATACACTCAAACATATCCTAGAGGGTGAAATAAATTGGCGTGGTGACGCAATGGGTTATCATACTGAAGTATTGGAGAATACACCTGGAAAAATAATTAGCGGAACAGAAGAGATATTAAATGATCAAGGCATCTATAAAGCTAGGGTAGAAGTAAATGGAACCCCTAAAACTGGAAATAGAGGATTTTCCACATTTTTCCCTAAAGATTGGAGCCCACAAAAGATTGTAGATAATATAAATGAAGCATATAATAATAGAACGTATGAATTTGGTAACACATATTCTGGAATAGGTTCAGAGGGTATAAGGATTAGCATGTATATAGATGGGAATGGGAAAATTATCTCTGCTTTCCCATCGGAATAAATTTTATCTTTAGTATAAAGGAGTACAATAGTAATGAAATATCCATATAGCTTTGAAGTACTTACCAATGGAAAACTAGTTATGAGGCTTCCTCAAGAAATTAAACTTATTGAGACTTTTTTAGGCGTTGAAGTTTCTGCGTTTGGAGATTGGATTTTAGAAGAAATACATAGTGTTTTAAATGGGAAAGAAAATTACGTAGTAGTAAATGGAAACATTTGCGGTTTAGAAATTCGGAAAGATACAACTACTGTCCTAGACAATTTGGCTGAAGATGGTAAGGGAGATTTTTGTGAGATAGAAACGATTGAATTAGTAGATTTAATTCATATTTGGCTAGATAAACAAAAAGAATTTAAAAAAGGAAAAAATAAAGAATTGAAATAATAGATAGAGCTGACTTCTATAAGAAGTCAGCTCTATCTATTATTTCATATTTCTCCCATTATCTCAGGTTTTAAAGTCTTTTTTCCTAGATAATTATCAGCAATAGTCATTGCAAAAGAATCTAAAGGTATTTAGATATGATGATGGGTGGAGAGATAGTTCACATTATTAGGAAACCAAATTCTGTAGGAGTATATGTTGCAGAAGTTAAAAGTAGGGGTCTTCCAAAACAAGCGAAATCTTCGTTTTTTTCCTGAATATTGGAATGAAATTCAAAATGAAGATTAAAAATGGTAGTAAACTTCAATCACCAAATGATGAATTAATTGAATCATTTGAGGAATATTGTGAGATAAAATTACCAACTGATTTTATAGATTTTTTGAAAAAATATAATGGTTCTATTCCAATTACTAATGTTTTTTTACATGAAAAAAACGAACTTTTAATTGAACGTTTCTTATGTTTGTTTATAAAACCAATAGCCGAAGGTTTTCCGCAGGTGTGAGTCCAGATGGATTCTATATCGGCAAAATCTCCGGCTTTTTGTAATTGCCGATAAGCCTGGATCTTACTAATGGATGGATCTCTTTTTCGGGATGGGAATAACCAGGTATTTTCTAGAGTTTGGTATACGAATAGACTTCATCAAAAATAGAAGTAAGATTAATCATGCGTTCTTTCTTCGTTTCCCCCTCTTTGATTTTGAATTCTTTTCTCTTTTTCCGTTTTAACTTTACTATGGTTCTGTTTGAATTTGGAGTAAATCGCTGACACTGAATCCTGTATGGATCCCAATAAGGGAGAGAATATAGTCTCGTTCAGAATAATGACGTTTGAGAACCCATTTCATATCTTCAATCTGTTCTTTATTTCTGAGGGGGTGGACATCAATGAGATGTGGTTTTTTGTTCATGGATTTTTAACATCTTTATTTACAGTGTTTTGAATGTAAACTAATAATAAAAAGTTTGCTTTCAAATTAGAAAAGGTTAGTCCCTCACTCCACTCCAGCTAAAAACCTCACACTCAAAAACAAAGGGGAACTCAATTGTTCAAACTCATATAAAGTTTCAATCTTGTCTAAGCATCCATTAGGATATACAATTGATCATCCATTTTTCTTTACATAATCTCCAGATACAGTCCATATCAACTATAGATTCTTGTCTTATGCTAAATGTAATCAAAAAGCAAGTAGATAAAGATAATGACTAAAACATTAACTTTAGATACTTTTTTGATGAATATTACAAATAAACAGGAGGTAATGAAAAATGATTAAAACGTTATTAGCAGGAGCACTTTTAAGCACAGGATTGGTAGCGGGAGGTGCAGTAGGTGCAGATGATGCGAAAATGGACAATTTAAAGTCAAATGAAAATAGTTCAAATCAAGTAATTACACAGAGTGCAGATGGAACAACGTCTTTCTCACAAAACTTTGATTTACCTAAAGATGCAGTGCCAGCAACTCCTAAAGGAGAAGCAAAAACTGTTGAAAGAACAGAAGGTACAGGTTCTCAAGAAGGAAAAATGGTACCAACAAAAGAAGGTACAGATTCTCAACCTGGATTTGAAATGGGAGCCCATGAAAAACCAGAGCATGCAAAAACTGTTGAAAGAACAGAAGGTACAGACTCTCAAGAAGGAAAAATGGTACCAACAAAACAAGGAAATTAAATAATATATAGTTATAATGAAGAGCATCCAAAAGTGGTGCTCTTTTTATATTATAGGAATCAACTGGTTTTACTCAATATAGAACTGTAGAGGGAATTCAAGCTAGAATATGGGTTACTGTCTCTTCAAATCATGGTGTTGGAAGCACTAGTTTTGGTGGTAACGTTACAACATAAACATTTTATTAGAGATTTTCTAAATTTACATACACTCTAGATGGACTACATATCAACTTCAGATACTTGTTTTATGATACAAGTAATCAAACAAAAGGAGGGCAATACAAAATGATTACAACAGTATTAACAGGGC
>NZ_JAKUGJ010000015.1:0-109325 GCF_022663915.1 Bacillus cereus group sp. BfR-BA-01331 | reverse complement strand
TGGAAGACTTACCTATCTCAAACCTGTTAAAAAACAAAAAACTATCGAAAGCATTTTCATTTCAAAAATTAAACTTCTTCTTTCAATGTTTATCATACAAGTGCGAGAAGTATGGCATTGAGTATGTAAAAGCTGATAAATGGTTCGCCTCAAGCAAGATTTGCTCATGTTGCGGAGTAAAATACGACCATTCAGTTCAACCAGAAGGACAGTGGAGTTTAAAAATACGTGAGTGGCGTTGTGTTGGGTGCAATAGCCATCACGATAGGGATGTAAACGCGTCGATAAATTTATCAAGATGGGTAAAATAAATGCTTGATAATAGGAGGTAACGATACTGCCTCGTGTGGAGTGTTATCCCCCTCGTCCCTTCGGGGTTGCGAGAACACGATGAAGCACTAACTTGTGTAAATTTGATTGAATTGTATAGATTTAGTTAAGTTTATCGTATCGGGATGCTTGAGGGAATATGTTGAGAAGTTTACGTTTAAAAATTGCAATAGTATTTTCGGTACTTATTTCTATGATGTTTGTAATATTAGGTACAGCTGTGTATCAATTGCAAAAAGAGAAAGAAACGCACTCCTTAGACCAGTATTCTGAAAATACGATGGATCTTGTGTCAGAGCAGTTAACTGCATTTATACAGCGAATTGAAGAAGATATGGGTCATTATGGATCTCATGATGATATTCAAAACATGCTACAAGATGGGGTTACTCCAGAAGAGGAGAGTTTTATTTTAAAGGAATTTTCAAGGTTTAAAAAGAATCATCCTGATATTTTAGATGTCTACATTGGGACGAAAGATAAAAAAACGTTGAGTGCAAATCTTGCAGATGGTGGGACAGTTCCAGAAGGATATGATCCGACGAGTCGCCCTTGGTATAAAGCGTCAGAAGCAGCTACAGAATCGACTATTTGGGGAGAGCCACAATATGAAATCGCGACGGGTAAGTTAAGTATTGGAGTTTCAAAAGCCATTGTCGGACAAGATGGTTCTGTGTTAGGTGTTGTAGCAATGGATGTATCACTAGGAACGATTCAAAAGCTACTCCATAATATTCAATATAATAATGGCGGAGAAATGTTTGTTATAAATGATAAAAATATTGCCATTGTGTACCCGGAGAAAGTAGGAAAAGATGTTTCGAAAGAACCACTTGTTAAAAGTTTAAATAAAGATGAAACGAAATTTGCGGCGGCGACATTAGGTGGAAAAGATGTAGTAGCCTATAGTCAATTGTTTGATAAGATGAAATGGAAAATTGGGATTGTATATCCGAAAGAGTCAATTGATAACTTACTCGTAGAAACAAGAAATACAGTTATTATAATGGCATGTATAAGTTTATTAATTGGAATATTAGCTTCATATTTATTCTCAAGAAGATTAGCAAGACCATTACAACTATTAACAAATCACGTTCAAAAAGTAGCGGAAGGTGATTTAACGCTACAAATGAAGGTGACCAGTAAAGATGAGGTTGGTATGCTTACGACTCACTTTAATCATATGGTTGAGCAAATGAATGAAATGGTAAGTAAAATTAAAAATAGTGTATCGACAGTGCAACAATCGACTCACAATCTGCATTATTTAACGAATGAAACTGTAGCAGCTAGTAGAGAAGTTTCAGGTGCAATGGATGATGTGAGCGGAGGCGCGTCTACTCTTGCTAATAGTGTAGATGAAGTTTCAGCACAACTTGAAAATATGGCACAGTCGATGGAACAGATGAATAGTTCTGTTGGTGAAATAAAGGGAGTGACCGGCAAAGCAGAGGAAGCATCTAAACAAGGGTTAAATACGATGCGGAATTTAGTTCGTACGAGAGGACAATCATCTTCTATCATTGTTCATACAGAGGAAGCGTCTGGTAAGTTAGAGCAAAGAGTTGGATCGATTCAAAATGTAGTAGAGCTTATAAAAGGTATTTCGGATCAAACAAATTTACTTGCTTTAAATGCTTCGATTGAAGCAGCACGTGCAGGTGAACAAGGTAAGGGATTTGCGGTTGTTGCTGAAGAGGTTCGAAATTTAGCTGAACAATCAAAAGAGGCAACCGGAGAGATTGCAACGATGATTGGTGATGTACAATTAGAAGTAAAGCGAGTTGTAGAAGTTGTAAGTAAGTTGAAAGATATTGCGGATATACAAAATAAAGTTACGACAGAGGCGGAGACAGAATTCCGCACAATCATGTCAGTCGTAAGTACAATTAGTGCTTCAGTAGAGAAGATTGTAGCAGAAGTGCAGAATATAGGTCACGAGCAAGAAGAAATTACAGATGTTATGCAAACAATCGCTGGTACGAGTCAAGAAAGTGCAGCTGTTTCTGAAGAGGTAAATGCAGCGACTGAGTCACAGGTTAATCATCTAGAGAAAGTTGCTCACACGATGGAAAGTTTGACAGAGAATATGAGAGACTTAGAAAGATTGATTGAGCAGTTTAAAGTAGAAGAGTAATGTATTAGTAAAATGATGAGGATTTCGGTAAAATAGACAATGGATATATAAGAAGCAGTAATAGGAGGAAGATTATTATGGCAATTGTTGATGTATCGATTATTCCAGTAGGAACAGGTAATCCAAGTGTTAGTGAATATGTAGCAGAAGTACAAAAGGTACTAGAGAAAAATGCTGATCGCGTGAAGTATCAATTAACACCGATGAATACAGTAATTGAAGGAGATCTTCCTGTCATTTTAGAAGTCATTCAACAAATGCATGAAGTTCCATACACGAAAGGTGCACAGCGCGTTGCGACAACAATTCGTATCGATGATCGCCGTGATAAAGTAAGTACGATGGAGAAGAAATTAAACTCTGTTCAATCAAAATTATAAGAAAAAGCAGCGATCTTCGCTGCTTTTTTCATATAGGAGGAAAATAAGATGAGTGAAAAGTTTAATGAGCAGTTTGATGGCTTGCTAGAGAAATACACGGAACTATTACTTGGAGAGAGCAACGAAGAGCGAAAAGAGCAGGTACAGAAATGGGCACTTTATTCTTATATGGCTAAGACGATGCCAGCTTTAGTGAAACATTGGAATGAGACGTATCCAGATGCAAAAGAAGAGATGGTACAGTTAATTACGAATATTAAAAAGCTGAATGATGAGAAGCGAAATGAGAAGTAAGAAGGCTTGAGATAATGTTACCTCAAGTTTTTGTTATTAATATCCTTATATAATTTACATGAAATATAAATGGTTTTGTGAGCATGTCGAATATTTTCGGCATGCTCATTTTTTCCCTAGTAAACCCGTTTTTTCTGAATGTCGAAAAATATTTTCTTCATATTTACAAACGAGGATATAGGGTTTTAAATGTTTTGATAGTATTTTATAAATTATCTAAATAATTATTTGTATCAAATAATTTTAAACAATGATATAATTTCGAAGAGGGGTAAAAAACAGATAAATTATAGTCATAGGGGTGAATTACATGGAACAATTAATGCGAAATTCGTTTCTTTTCTTATCTAAAAATAAAGCGCTAACAAAACTGGCTAAAAAGTACGGTTTACGCTTTGGTGCAGGTCGCTTCGTCGCAGGGGAAACGATTGAATTAGCGACAGCTGCAATTAAAGCATTAAATAAGCAAGGTCTTTGTGTAACAATCGATTATTTAGGTGAATTCGTTGATAACGAAGCGGAAGCAAATGAAATGGCTAGCGAATCGATTGAAGCGATTCGTGCAATTGGAAGAGAAGGTCTTAATTCGCAGCTTTCTTTAAAGATGACTTCTATGGGATTAGATATCTCTGACGAAATCGTAATGAACAATATGCGCCGTATTTTAGAAGCTGGAAAAGAAAATGGTGTGTTTATTACAATTGATATGGAAGACTATACGCGCTGCGGAAAAACAATTGATATCTTTAAACAATTAAAATCTGAATACGATAATATTGGTACAGTTATTCAAGCTTACTTATATCGTACAGAAAAAGATATGGAAGATTTAAACGCTTATAATCCTAATTTACGTCTTGTAAAAGGGGCCTATAAAGAACCTGAAGAAGTAGCGTTCCCGGAAAAGAAAGATGTAGATGACAATTATAAAAAAATTATTAAAATGCACTTATTAAATGGAAATTACACTGCAATTGCTTCACATGACGAAGCGATTATTGAATATACGAAAAAACTTGCGGAAGAACACAACATTCCAAGGGATCAATTTGAATTCCAAATGTTATTTGGTATTCGTACAGAGCGTCAACTTGAGCTAGTAAAAGAAGGTTACAAAATGCGCGTTTACGTGCCTTATGGAAACGACTGGTATGGCTATTTCATGCGCCGTCTAGCAGAACGTCCAGCAAACGTTGCGTTCGTATTAAAAGGTATGATCAAAAAATAACCAAGGAGAAAATACTCCTTGGTTATTTTAATTGCTGAAATGCGTAGTGCGCCATTTTCTTCGTATCAGGATATAGCTGCGTACGAGTAGAAGATAACACGACGTTAATGACGCGTTTACCGTCTTTTTCATCAACTGTTACGACTGTGTATTTTCCGAGTGCTGATAAACCGCTTTTACTTCCAATCGCATATGGATCATCATATAGTTCTTCTCGTCCATAGTTTGCGATTTTTGGAGAGCGTTCGGAAGTATGTAGAGTTGTACGTGTTGAATTCATATATTCTAAAACAACCGGGTACTTTAATGCTTCTTTCGTAATAATAGCAATATCATAAGGTGATACTTTATTTCCAAGTGCATCAGCACCACTTGCGTTTTTGAAAGTCGCATGCTTTGTACCGAGTTCCTTCGCTCTAGCATTCATCATTTTCACAAACTTTTCTTTTGATCCCGCAATATGTTCAGCGATTGACTCAGCGATTGGGTCTGCACTAATAATAAGCATAAGTTTTAATGCCTCATCACGTTTTAACTTTTCACCCGCGCGAAGCTTAATCTTTGCACTTTGACTTTCTGTTTTAATCGCATTCTCTGTAACCGTAATTTCTTCATCTTCTTTTACATTCTCTAGTAAGAGTAAGGTAGTCATCATTTTCCCTATACTAGCGGGATAAGAGCGTTCATCTTCCCGTTTTCCATACAAGATTTCACCTGTGTCTGCATCGATTGTAATCCCGTATTGCCCAGTAATGTTAGGCTGATCTACTTTTACAGCTTGTTGTCTGTGAGCGTAAGAAAAGAAAATCATCCCTGTAAATAGTGTGGCGATCATTACAATCATAATTATTGTTCGTTTCATCGTCGTTCCCTCTTTTGTTTTCCATATGTACAAATAAATTGGGCAGAAAAAGCAGCCATTAATCATTATGCCACGTTCTCTGCCCAAAAATATAGCGTTATTTTTCGCCCATATTATGCTTCTTATATTGTTGGTTATTACTTTGACGCCCTTTTTCAACACCGTGATTATGCGGACCTGCATTTCCAGTTACACTTGCTGCGCTAATTCCAGCTTTTGAAGGGTTCTTCTTAAGTTTTGCCATATATATTCCTCCAGTTTCGTCAGATTATAAAAAGGAAAAGTGCATTTTAATGAAGAAAATACACATGTATAGCATAGCCAAATGAAAGAAATATATTTATTTCAGAAAATTTTATCAATAAATATATTGCGAAAATTCAAACTGTATCATATATTTATTAGTAGAGGCTCACTCATTGATTGCGACTTATGTCGAAAAATTGAATGAGCATTCATTCAAGAATAGGGGGAGAAATGGATGTTCCAAATTAAAAAGGCTGCTGTTCTAGGTTCAGGCGTAATGGGTTCAGGGATTGCGGCACACTTAGCTAATATTGGTATTCCGACATTATTGCTTGATATTGTACCACCTGCGCTTACGAAAGAAGAAGAGGCGAAGGGACTTACATTAGAACATAAAAGTGTGAGAAATCGTTTTAGTAATACGGCTGTGCAAAAACTATTAAAGCAAAAACCAGCTCCTCTGACAGTGAAAGGAAATTTAGCACTGATTGAAGCAGGTAACTTAGAAGATGATCTTGAGCGTCTAGCTGATGTAGATTGGATTATTGAAGTAGTAGTTGAAAACTTAGATATAAAGAAGAAACTATTTGAAAAAGTAGATGCTGTTCGTAAACCAGGCTCAATTGTGAGCTCAAATACATCAGGCATTTCCGTTGAAAAAATGGCAGAGGGTCGTTCAGACGACTTCCAGAAACACTTCTTAGGAACACACTTTTTTAACCCACCACGATATTTAAAACTTCTAGAGGTAATACCGACGAAAGAAACTGATCCACAAGTATTAAGCTTCATGAAACTATTTGGCGAAGACGTTCTTGGAAAAGGCGTTGTTATCGCAAAAGACACACCAAACTTTATTGGAAACCGCATCGGTACGTATGGATTGCTTGTAACGCTTCAAGAAATGATTAAGCGTGGCTATAGCATTGGAGAAGTTGACTCTGTAACAGGTCCATTAATTGGTCGTCCGAAGAGCGCAACGTTCCGTACATTAGATGTTGTTGGTTTAGATACATTTGTACACGTTGCAAATAACGTATATGAAAATGTACAAGAAGAAGAGCGCGACGTATTTAAAGTACCTGCTTTTATGCATGACATGCTTGATAAAAAATGGCTTGGAAGCAAAACAGGTCAAGGCTTCTTCTTAAAACAAGGAAAAGAAATTTTAGAATTAAACCCTGAAACGATGGAATACGAAGCACGCAAAAAATTAAAAGCTGCATCCGTAGAGTTAAGTAAACAAGAAAAAGGATTAGCGAATAAATTGAAAGCGCTTGTATACGCGAAAGATCGCGCAGGAGAGTTGTTATGGAATATTATCACACCAACTCTTTTATACTCTGCAAAACTTCATAAAGAAATTGCTGACGATATCGTTGCAATTGACCAAGCGATGAAATGGGGCTTTGGATGGGAGCAAGGACCATTCGAAATTTGGGATGCAATCGGCGTTGAAAAGTCTGTTCAAAAGATGGAAGAAAACGGCGCAGTTGTTCCTACTTGGGTGAAAGAAATGGTAGAGAAAGGTTTCACTACTTTCTATAAACATGATAACGGCGATAGCTACTATTACGACAATGGTGAATATAAGCTAATCGAACGTAACAAAAAAGCAATTTCTCTTAAGCAGTTAAAAGAGAAAAACGGTGTGTTAAAGAAAAATAGCGGAGCGAGCTTAATTGATTTAGGCGATGGTATCCTTTGCTTAGAATTCCATTCGAAGAGCAATGCAATCGGTATGGATATTACGCAAATGATTAACTACGCTGTTGATGAAGTAGAGAAAAATTATAAAGGTCTTGTTATCGGAAACCAATCGAAGAACTTCTGCGTTGGTGCGAACCTTGCAATGATCTTAATGGAAGCACAAGACGACAACTACTTTGAAATTGAGTGGGTTGTGAAAAACTTCCAAGATGCAATGACGAAAATTAAGTACTCTTCTAAGCCAGTTGTAGCGGCGCCATATGGTATGACGCTTGGCGGTGGTACAGAAGTTTGTTTACCAGCAGCGAGCATTCAAGCTTCTAGTGAGACTTATATGGGCTTAGTAGAAGTAGGTGTTGGCTTAATCCCTGGCGGAGGCGGTAATAAAGAGCTATACATTAAACACTTAAACAAAATGGCAAACGGTGTAGAATTCGACTTACAAAAAGTTGCGAATAAAGTATTCGAATCTGTAGCGATGGCGAAAGTTTCTACATCAGCACAAGAAGCTGTATCGAACAACTTCTTAGGCGATAAAGACGGTATTAGTGTGAATGGTGATCACTTACTATATGATGCGAAACAAAAAGCACTTTCTTTATATGAAGCAGGTTATAAAGCACCTATCCGCAAAAAGATACCAGTTGTTGGTGAGACAGGATATGCAGCGCTTGTACTTGGTGCAGAGGCAATGCATTTATCAGGTTACATTTCTGAACATGATCTGCACATTGCGAAGAAACTGGCATATGTCATTGCGGGCGGAAAAGTGCAGTACGGAACAGAAGTTGATGAGCAGTATTTATTAGATGTAGAACGTGAAGCATTTATTAGCTTAGTAAGTGAGATGAAATCACAAGCAAGAATGCAGCACATGCTTGTAAAAGGAAAACCATTACGTAACTAATAACGAGGGGAGATATCGTTCATGAGAGAAGCTGTCATTGTTGCGGGAGCAAGAACACCAATTGGAAAAGCAAAGAGGGGTTCATTAAAAACAGTTCGTCCTGACGATCTAGGGGCGTTAGTAGTAAAAGAAACGTTAAAGCGTGCGAATTATGAAGGACCAATTGATGATTTAATTTTCGGTTGTGCGATGCCAGAAGCAGAGCAAGGTTTAAATATGGCTCGTAATATCGGCGGATTAGCAGGACTTTCTTACGATGTTCCAGCTATTACAATTAACCGTTACTGTTCTTCAGGCTTACAAAGTATCGCTTACGGAGCAGAGCGCATTATGCTTGGTCACTCTGAAGCTGTATTATCAGGCGGAGCGGAATCAATGAGTTTAGTTCCAATGATGGGACACGTTGTTCGTCCGAATAGTCGCCTTGTAGAAGCAGCACCAGAATATTATATGGGTATGGGGCATACAGCAGAGCAAGTTGCTGTGAAATATGGAATTTCTCGTGAAGAGCAAGATGCATTCGCGGTAAGAAGTCATCAACGTGCTGCGAAAGCATTAGCTGCAGGGAACTTTGCTGATGAAACAGTATCTGTAGATGTAACATTACGTACTGTTGGATCAAACAACAAACTGCAAGAAGAAACAATCATTTTCGCACAAGACGAAGGTGTAAGAGCAGAGACGACGCTAGACATTTTAGGTAAATTACGTCCAGCATTTAACGTTCGCGGTTCTGTAACGGCTGGTAACTCTTCACAAATGAGTGACGGTGCAGCATCTGTACTATTAATGGATCGTGAAAAAGCAGTGAGCGATGGCATGAAGCCACTTGCAAAATTCCGTTCATTCGCAGTAGCTGGAGTACCACCAGAAGTAATGGGAATCGGCCCAATTGCTGCAATTCCGAAAGCGTTAAAATTAGCTGGTTTAGAGCTATCTGATATCGGTCTATTTGAACTAAATGAAGCATTCGCTTCTCAATCTATCCAAGTTATTCGTGAACTTGGTCTAGATGAAGAAAAAGTAAACGTAAACGGCGGTGCAATCGCACTTGGACATCCACTTGGCTGTACAGGAGCAAAACTAACACTATCTCTTATTCACGAAATGAAACGCCGCAACCAACAATTCGGTATCGTAACAATGTGTATCGGCGGCGGAATGGGAGCAGCGGGAGTATTTGAATTACTATAAAAAAAGTGCAAGCGGCTCGCTCAGAATGTGAGGGGGATGGAGCTTCAGACGTAGAGGCGCTTTTTGCCTCGCAGGAAGAAGCGGAGCCACCGGAACTGGATTAGATAAAAAGAATGGAAGCAACAAAGGTTTATAAAAAATAAATGGGAGAGCCAGCTTCTTTCAAAATGAGAGAAGCTGCTCATGAAAATATAAAGGAGGAAATTTTCATGGAAAAAACAGTAGGAAATGCGGTTAAAGGCGGTAGCTTTTTAGTAGATGAGATTACGATTGATCAAGTGTTTACGCCAGAAGATTTTTCATCTGAGCATAAAATGATTGCAAAAACGACAGAGGACTTTATCGTAAATGAAGTTCTTCCGGAGCTTGAATATTTAGAGCAACACGAGTTTGATCGTTCTGTTCGTCTTTTAAAAGAAGCTGGTGAACTTGGTTTACTAGGCGCTGACGTACCAGAAGAGTACGGCGGAATTGGCCTTGATAAAGTAAGTTCAGCGTTAATCGCAGAGAAATTCTCTCGCGCAGGTGGTTTTGCAATTACTCACGGTGCTCACGTAGGTATCGGATCGTTACCAATCGTATTATTCGGTAACGAAGAGCAAAAGAAAAAATATTTACCACTACTTGCAACTGGTGAAAAATTAGCTGCATACGCATTAACAGAGCCAGGTTCAGGATCTGACGCATTAGGTGCAAAAACAACTGCACGTTTAAATGCTGAAGGTACACATTACGTATTAAATGGTGAAAAACAATGGATTACAAACTCTGCATTCGCTGATGTATTTGTTGTATATGCAAAAATAGATGGTGAGCACTTCTCAGCATTTATCGTAGAGAAAGAGTATCCAGGCGTATCTACAAGCCCAGAAGAAAAGAAAATGGGTATTAAATGTTCTTCAACTCGTACGTTAATTTTAGAAGATGCATTAGTACCGAAAGAAAATCTACTTGGTGAAATCGGTAAAGGTCATATTATCGCGTTCAACATTTTAAATATCGGTCGTTATAAATTAGGTGTTGGTACAGTCGGATCTGCGAAACGTGCAGTAGAAATTTCAGCACAATATGCAAACCAACGTCAACAGTTCAAACAACCAATCGCTCGCTTCCCATTAATTCAAGAGAAACTTGCGAATATGGCAGCAAAAACATATGCAGCTGAAAGCTCTGTATATCGTACAGTAGGTTTATTCGAAAGCCGCATGAGCACATTATCTGAAGAAGAAGTAAAAGACGGTAAAGCAGTAGCAGCTTCTATCGCTGAATATGCAATCGAGTGTTCTTTAAATAAAGTCTTCGGTTCTGAAGTATTAGATTATACAGTAGATGAAGGTGTTCAAATTCACGGTGGTTACGGATTTATGGCAGAATACGAGATTGAAAGAATGTACCGTGATTCTCGTATTAACCGTATTTTCGAAGGAACGAACGAAATTAACCGCCTAATCGTACCAGGTACGTTCTTACGTAAAGCGATGAAAGGTGAATTACCACTTCTTCAAAAAGCACAAAAATTACAAGAAGAGTTAATGATGATGATGCCAGAAGAAGTAGGCGATGAGCCATTAGCACTTCAAAAATATTTAGTAACTAACGCGAAGAAAATCGGTTTAATGGTAGCTGGATTAGCTGCTCAAAAATACGGTAAAGCATTAGATAAAGAGCAAGAAATTCTTGTGAATATCGCTGACATCGTAAGCAACCTTTACGCAATGGAATCAGCTGTTCTTCGTACAGAAAAAGCAATTAAAACAACTGGTCTTGAAAAGAATAAACAAAAAGTGTTATACACTGAAGTATTCTGCCAAGAAGCATTCAATGAAATCGAAGCAGATGCGAAAGAAACACTTATCGCAGTTGAAAATGGCGACATGCTGCGCATGATGTTATCATCATTACGCAAATTAACACGCCACACGCCACTTAACGTAATTCCGAAGAAACGTGAAATTGCTACGAAAATTTTAGAAGATGAGCGTTATACAGTTTAATATCTTTAAAGAACGGTAGTCGTATAAACGACTACCGTTCTTTTTTTTTGAAAAAATGAAATTTTTAGTGACATAAAACTAATGCCATTAGTATAATGAAACTAATAGCGTTAGTTTTTTGGAAAAGGAGCTGGAAATATGAGAATGATACATGAAAAAACGGTATATCAATTGTCATTTTTACCAAGAGTGTTTCCTGTGAATTGTTACTTTGTGGAGGAAGAAGATGGTTTAACTTTAATTGATGCGGCTTTGCCATATAGCGCAAAAGGTATTTTACAGGCGGCTGAGAAAATAGGGAAACCAATTACTAAGATTGTATTAACGCACGCGCATGATGATCACATCGGTGCATTAGACGCATTAAAGGAAGTACTTCCTGATGTCCCAGTCTATATTTCTAAGCGGGACGCAAAGTTGTTAGAAGGAGATACGTCGTTACAAAAGGATGAACCGAATATACCAATAAAAGGCGGTGTACCGAAAAAGGTAAAAACGGTACCGGATGTTTTATTGGAAGAGGGCGACCGAGTTGGATCGCTTCTTGCGATTATGACACCGGGACATACGCCAGGATCCATGTCGTTTCTTGATGTACGAAATAAAGCTCTTATTGTCGGGGATGCCTTCCAAACAAGAGGAGGTATGGCTGTTTCGGGACAAATGAAATTTTGGTTTCCGTTTCCTGCGATGGCAACGTGGAGCAAAGAAATATCATTACAAAGTGCAGAGAAGCTAAGAGAATATGAGCCTTCCTTGCTTGCGGCAGGACATGGAAAAATGATAAAGGATCCAGGCACTGCCATAAAACTTGCTATTAAGGAAGCTAAGCAGAATATAGAAAGTATGAAAGAGGGTTAATTTATGTCACCGAGAATCGGACTTACATTACAGAAAATTGTAGAAACAGCTGCAGAAATTGCAGATACAAATGGAATACAAGAAGTAACATTAGCTTCATTAGCGAAAAGGTTAGGGGTACGTTCGCCCTCGCTATATAATCATGTGAAAAGTTTACAAGATGTACGGAAAAATCTTGGTATTTACGGAATAAAGCAGCTGCATAACAGACTGGAAGAAGCGGCCTCGGATAAACGTATGGATGAAGCAATTCATGTATTAGGAGAAGCGTACGTAGCGTTTGTCCGAAAACATCCTGGGTTGTATGAAGCAACCTTTTTACGAGATGAAGAAGTAAGAAAAGCAGGTGACGGAATTGTAAAGCTTTGTCTTCAGATTTTACAACAATACGGCTTAGAAGGAGAGAATGCACTTCATGCGACACGTGGATTCAGAAGTATTTGTCATGGATTTGCGTCGATTGAACAGCAGGGTGGATTTGGTTTGCCGCTAGATTTAGATACAAGTTTACATGTGTTATTGGAAACGTTTATTAAAGGATTACATGTAATGAGAGATTGAATAAGAAGAGAGACAACGTGAATTTGTTGCTGATTATGCTTTTTGTATAGTAGGCTGCGGTTTGCTGGAGGCAAAATTACAAAAGGATGTGAAGTGAAATGTTTGCAGGACATTTTGGCTTAGCGGCAGTAGTGAAAACAAAGTCACCTAAACTACCACTTTGGGCTCTCATGTTAAGTACACAATTATTGGATATCATTTTTTTACCGCTTTATGTTTTAGGAGTAGAGACAATTGAACCTATTAATAGTAATGGTTATGGTGAAGCGATCATTCACGCGGATTATTCACACTCTTTAATAGGAGCACTGTTTATTGCTTTTGTTGCAGGAATGTTGGGTATGAGGTTTTGGGGCAAGCGGAGTGGCTTTGTTGTTGGCGCTGTAGTTTTTAGTCATTGGATTCTTGATTTACTTGTGCACCGTGCTGATTTGCCGTTACTTCCAGGGAATTTCGGAGATTTACCTATGCTTGGTTTTGGGTTGTGGCGATTTCCGGCTATTAGTATCATATTGGAATGTATTCTTATTGCGGTGGGTGGCATATTATACTTCCGATTTACCGTTTCCAGTGCGGGCGAACAAAAGAAATGTATAGCACGAGTAACCGGCGGATTGGTAGTTGGATTATTAATTCTTTCGTTACTTATAAGTATGGCGTCTTGAATATGAATAGCCGGAAACCTTAGAAGCAATTCTAAGGTTTTTTAGTGCATATGATTCCAAAAGAACAGTAGGCTTTTTCCCATTAAATGATATTATCTTGCAGGTTTGAAAAATGTGTATATGGCTAAGGAAAAGCAAACGAAAATAAATGCGATAGGATCTTGATATGGATTAGGTTCAGAGCCCTTCTGGATTTCTGTAAGGAAGTCATGTGTTTTCATGTTCATTTCTCCTTTAATTAATAAGTTTTATATGATGCGAGGGTTATGGTGGATAGATAAGAAATTTTTGAAATTCCATCTAATGATTATTTTATAGTAATCTAATTCCAAAAACTATATAATACAAAGCTTTCATGATATGTAAAATTGCATATTATTCTTTTTGAAATTTTTGTTATATTATCTATATATTTTCATTAAAGGATTTTTGTTAAGGTAATGAAAACAAATGGAGGAATAGTATGAGAAAAACAGTATTAGACGCGTATGATGCAGAAAGAGAAGTAGATAACATAACATATAAAAATCTAGTTGTAACGATTGCAAGCATTTTAGGGTTCTCACTATTAGGGGGATTATTCCTTGCTTTAGCCCTTGGGATTTTTGGAGAAGAGGTATTACGTGCTAATTTAGAGGGGTATTATTTACTTCTATTTGATGCAGCTGTTGTTACTATTGTTTTATGTGCTTATAAACCAGTGCTTCATTTTATTAAGAACATTTGGAATGTATCTGTTTTAAAAAATGGGAAAACCTACTTGTATTTATTAATAGGTTTTATCGTCATTGCATTAACTCAGTATGTAATGTTAGAGTTGTTTAGCTTTGAAAGTGCAGAGCAGCAACGAGATCAATTAGGGAGCTTAGGACTTCAAAATAGTCTACAAAGTATTATATATGTGTTAAGTGTTGCTATAATTACACCAATTAAAGAAGAAATTTTATATAGAGGTATTTTGTATCGATTTTTTGAAAAGAAATATAGTTTTCTAGTTGGTATCATTATTTCTTCCTTCATCTTTGGGATTCTTCATGGTGGTTTTCCGATTACGGCAATGATTATGGGGATTGTATTTGCTATGTTATATAAGAAAACACAATCTATTGTACCTAGTATCATTTTACATATTGTATGGAACCTACTTGTGAGTATAAGTATGATTGTTTCTTTATAAAATTGAATGAATATTTAGCGGAAAAGATGAATGGCCTAGCCATTCATCTTTTATTTTGTTTATATGTGGGAAAAGTTAATGAATACAATCCAAAAAGAACCAAATACTAATGATGAATGAACAAAGAAAGGCGGGTATGTTATATGCAAAACTTAACAGAGCTTGAAGTTGAAAACTTACGTCATTTAATTGGTGGACATGCGACGATTATTAACAAATTGGAACAGTATGCACAGGCTTGTACGGACCCACAGCTAAAGCAAATGCTTGAGAAGGATGCGCAAGATGCACGAAATACGAAACAGCAATTAATGAATTTTCTAGGATAGGAGGAAGAGAGAAATGAATGAAAAAGATATGGTAAATGATTATTTAGCAGGGTTAAACTCAAGTTTAACAAGTTATGCAAATTATATTTCTCAGTCTGATAATGAACAGTTACATCAAACGTTAATTCAAATTCGTAATCAAGATGAATCCCGTCAACGTAATATGTATGAATACGCAAAGCAAAAAAGTTATTATAAGCCGGCAGCGCCTGCTAATCCAATGATTGTACAGCAATTAAAAAGTCAATTAAGTGCGGAATAGTATGATGAATGAAACGAGCGAATGGATTCGCTCGTTTTTTTGTTTGGTATATGTCAATAAATACATAAAAAATATTTTTTCAGTTGTAACAAATATGACGAAAATTGAATATAACAATTCACAAAAAGGACAAAAGTTTGTTCAATGTTTCACAAAGTATCCATGGTTTCTATCGTGGGAATCTTTATAATTAGGAGTGTAAAGAACAAAAGAAATAGATTACATGATCGATTAGGAGAGATTGCTATGAATAGAAACACAAGAAAAATTGCAATTATTGGTACTGGATTAGTTGGATCGAGCTGTGCGTATTCAATTGTGAATCAAGGCATATGTGAAGAATTATTATTAATTGATATAAATCATGAACGAGCAGTTGGAGAAGCGATGGATTTATCGCACTGCATTAACTTTACAAATACAAGAACAAAAGTATATGCAGGAAGTTATGAAGACTGCAAAGATATGGACATTGTAATTATTACAGCAGGACCAGCGCCAAAACCTGGACAAAGCCGTTTAGACACTTTAGGAGCAAGTGCAAAGATTATGGAAAGCATTGTTGGCGGCGTAATGGAAAGTGGATTTGATGGTATTTTCTTACTCGCATCGAACCCAGTTGATATTATTACATATCAAGTGTGGAAATTATCTGGATTACCTAGAAATCGTGTGATAGGTACTGGTACATCACTAGATTCTTCTCGCTTAAGAACAATTTTATCTGAAATGTTACATGTAGATCCTCGTAGTATTCATGGGTATTCATTAGGAGAACATGGTGATTCTCAAATGGTTGCTTGGTCTCACGTAACTGTTGGTGGAAAGTCGATTTTACAAATTTTAGAAGAGAAAAAATACCAATTTGGTGAAATAGATTTAGATGAAATCGTTGAGAAGACTGCAAAAGCTGGATGGGAAATTTATAAGCGCAAAGGAACTACTTATTACGGAATCGGAAATTCTTTAGCTTATATCGCTCGCTCAATTTTCAATGATGATCACCGTGTTATCGCTGTTTCAGCCATTTTAGATGGTGAATATGGCGAATACGATATTTGTACAGGAGTACCAGCAATTATTACTAGAGATGGTATAAGAGAAGTGGTAGAACTAAACTTATCAGAAGATGAAGAAAGTCGCTTTGCAAAATCAAACGATGTTTTACGCGATTATATGAAAACAATTGGTTACTAAATTATAGGAGAAGGTGAAACAAATGAAGGAATATATAATGTCTCGTGTGTTTAAAGCTTCAGCCGGAATCGCACAGGGTATTTTCGTATCCCTTGGAATTGGTTTACTGATCGAAAATATAGGAAGAATTGTTGATATCCCATTACTTATTACAATCGGAGTTGTTGCAAAATCACTTATGGCACCAGCAATTGGAGCCGGGATTGCCTTTATGCTCGGTGCAAACGGACTCGTAATTTTCTCAGCAATGGTAGCTGGAGCAATTGGAGCAGGTTCCATTTCAATTACTGAAGCTGGTCTCATCATTAAAACAGGTGAACCAATCGGTGCATTATTAACAGCGACTTTAGCAGTTTATATTGGTAAACGATTAAGTGGAAAAACTGCTTTAGATATGATGCTCGTTCCATTTGCAGCAATATTAGGTTCTGGTTTAGTCGGTATTTGGTTAGCTCAGAATATTAGCCCAGTTTTAAATACAGTTGGAGCATTCATTAAAGATAGTTCAGCTGGTAGCCCGTTTATCGCTTCTATCGTGATTGCTGTAGTTTGGGGATTGTTACTTATCTCTCCAGCTTCATCAGCTGCGTTAGCGATAGCGCTTAGCTTAGACGGTGTTGCAGGCGGTGCAGCACTTGCAGGATGTGTTGCTCAATTTATCGGATTCTCTGTTATTTCAGCGAAAGAAAATAACTTAGGCGGCATATTAGCTCAGGCACTTTGTACTCCAAAAGTGCAGTTACCGAACATTACTAAAAATCCAATGATTCTCGTCCCAACTGTCGTCGCCAGTGCAATAGTTGGCCCAGTATCGGCACTAATTTTCCAACTGGAAGCAGGAAAAGAAATTGCAGGTCTTGGATTAAGCTCTCTTATCGCACCAATTAATTTAATTTCCAGCCAAGGGTGGGAAGTTGTCCCAGCGATGATAATCACTTATATCATCATCCCAGTAGCGGTTTCTTATATACTTTACATTGCTCTTAAAAAAGCAGGTCGTATTCATTCTGGTGACATGACTGTACCACAATCTTAATTTGAAAATCTCCTTAATATAGAGAAAAGCAGACTGAAGCAACAGTCTGCTTTTTACATTTTTTGATTTTGTTTTACTGGAACACGTACGGTTTCTTTTGCTAATAACAACTGAACGCCGAAGTAAAGTACGCTTGCAAGCGTCATTCCAGAAATGGCGTCTACAAATGCATGCTGCTTCGTAAATAATGTTGATAAAATAATAAGCGTACCGAAGAAAGTAAGGATGTAATATTCCAAAGTATGCTGTTCCTTGCGCTTAAAGGCAGCTAACATAATTACAAATGTCGTAAGGACATGAATGCTTGGGAAGCAGTTTACTGGATGATCAATACTATAAATATAGCGGACTAGTTCGGAAAATACATCTGTTCCAACGACGGTTGGGCGTGGTACAGTTGTCTGCCAAAAAAAGTAAATCGAAAAACAAGCAAGTTTTCCAAGAATTACACTACTTAAAGTGACATAATATTGCTTTCGATCAGCAAAACAGTAATAAATAAGTGCACCGTATAAGTATGGAAACCAAAGTAAGTAAGGAATAATAAATGCTTTCACAAATGGAATCCAATCATCTACTACAGTTGTGACATCTACTGCGTGAACAGTAGATTTATTTAATACATCGTAAAGGGGACTTACGAGTACGAGTAGAAGTATATAACTTAACGGAAGAAGAGATGAAAGTTTAAATTTCTTCATGATAATCTCCTATGTTTTAGTAATGTAAATAAATTCAATTGATTATAATATAGAAAATCCAATTGGGCTATCGATTTTACTTACATTTTCTTGAATTCACCTTACATTTTTGTCACTTGACTTAAAAGAGGGGGAGGGTGCTATATGAAGCGTTCATTTTATTTCTTAGTTTTTATATTGTTATGCCTAGTGAGTACTGGGTGTGCAAAAGATAAAGAAGGAGAGAAATTAGAATATAACGGGAGAGCACTCGTCATTGGAGTTGTTGGTGAAAAGCCGAAAGATACATTTAGAAATATAAAGTTTGAAAACGTTAAGTTAGAAGAACTGAAAAAGGAATCTGGAGCAGTAGATGGTTTTCTAATAATGAAAGAGCACTTTCAAGAAGCTTCGAAAGAGCAGTATAAAGATGTATTTTCATCGCTAAAGAAACCAGTGTTTTTTATTGGTTTACAAGATAAATCATATTCAACTTTTATTACAAAAGGGATAGAGTATAACAGTGCACGAAAAGATGTAAATGCTATGTACGTGCAAGGTTTTGCAAATATTGGAAGTGGCGAAGGGCAACAATGGGGAGTAGGTTTATCGAATGGTGGAAATACAGAAGAAAGTATTCATAATATGTATATAGTAGTATTTCAAACCATTTCGGACTATTTAAGTCGATGATGAAGGGGCCTGTAAAAGGGCTCTTTTTATTTTTAAATAAACGTTTGTTTAAGAGGTATGTTCGGTATGGAAGAATTCATGTATTCCGAAGGTTGGGGTAGAAAAACATGAAATTAATCAAACGTTTGTTTAAGGTATATGTTCGGTATAAAAGAATCTACGTATTCCAAAGGTCGAGGTAGAAAAATATGAAATTAATCAAACGTTTGTTTAAGATATATGTTCGGCGTGGGATGAGAAAAAATTTTTAAAAAATTATATATTTATTTTTTCTTAATAAATGGCGGAAAAATAAGAAAAATTAGCAGGATTATTAAAAATTATCACGAAATAAGTAAAAGTTTAGCGAATAATCGTTTGAAATAATAAAATGTTTTCTATATGATAAAGGTAAAGGTTAGTAAAAAAGTAGGTGAATTTATGACAGTAACATTTTATTCATATCCAAAATGTGGCACATGTCAAAAAGCAAAGAAATGGTTTGAGGCAAACGATGTAGCATATGAGATGATTCATATTGTTGAAAATCCACCGTCAAAAGAAGATTTACGTAATTTACATGAGAAAAGTGAATTACCATTAAAAAAATTCTTTAATACAAGTGGAATGCGTTACCGCGAACTTGGTTTAAAAGATAAGTTAAAGGATGCAAGCGAAGACGAAATGTATGAGCTTTTAGCATCTGATGGCATGTTAATTAAACGTCCAATTGTAACAGATGGAACGAGTGTAACACTTGGTTTTAACGAAGAGCAGTTTGAAAGTGTGTGGAAAAAGTACCAATAAGGTATTTTTACATAATTAATACATTCACTGGAGGTACAGTCATGAGCATTCCAAATAATTTACGTTACTCTGAAGAACACGAATGGGTAAAAACAGAAGGTAATGCGGTTGTTATCGGTATTACTCATTTTGCGCAAGGTGAGTTAGGCGATATCGTATTCGTTGAACTTCCTGAAGTAGGTGCAACAATCCAAGCTGACGAGCCATTCGGAAGCGTAGAATCTGTTAAAACAGTTTCTGAATTATACGCACCTGTAAGTGGTAAAGTTGTAGCAGTAAACGAAGAATTAAGTGACCAACCAGAACTAGTTAACGAATCTCCATACGAGGGTGCATGGATGGTTAAAGTTGAACTTTCTGATGCAAGCCAAGTTGAGAAGTTATTAACTGCAGAAAAATATGCAGAAATGACAAACCAAGACTAATTATAGTCGACTAAGGACAGCCTTTGTGCTGTCCTTTTTTATTTTGTGTACATAACGAATTTAAAAACATATATATTAATTATTATATAGGAGAACGTTTTTGAAAAAACTTTTTTCATGGAGGCTTCATGCTGAGCAAGCCGCTTGCGCTTTTCGTTGTGATCCAGCTCCAGCGGCTAGATTGTTCGGTGGCTTCGCTTCTTCCTACAAGGCAAAAAGCGCCTTTACGTCAGAAGCTCCATCCCCCTCACAATCTGAGCAAGCCGCTTGCGCTTTTCGTTGTGATCCAGCTCCAGCGGCTAGATTGTTCGGTGGCTTCGCTTCTTCCTACAAGGCAAAAAGCGCCTTTACGTCAGAAGCTCCATCCCCCTCACAATCTGAGGGAGCCGCTTGCGCTTTTCGTTGTGATCTAGCTCCAGCGGCTAGAACAGTCGGTCATTTCACTCCTTCACTTGAGGCAAAAAGCGCCTCTAGTTCAGGAGTTCCAATGCCCTCCTGTTCTGAACGAGCCGCTTGCGCTTTTCTTTTGCAAAAATAAACAGGAAACAACATGAAAATAACGAATATACTATATACTAAGTTAAAGGTTGTATAGTATATGGTGATCGGGTGATGACATATGATTTATGTGGAAAAAGTCATTATTGTAGAAGGTAAATCGGATAGAAGAAAGATTGAATCTATTATTCGTGAACCAGTGGAAATTGTTTGTACAAATGGTACAATTGGTTTGTCGAAAATGGATGAGCTCATTGATCAATTTTTTGATAAGGACGTATATGTGCTAGTGGATGCTGATGATGCAGGAGAAAAGTTAAGGAAACAATTCCGAAAAGAATTTCCGCAAGCAGAGCATATTTATATTGATCGCTCGTATCGCGAGGTGGCGACTGCACCTTCTTCACATTTAGCAAATGTATTATGGGGAGCAGACATTGACGTTTATACAGAATATTTACGGTAAGGAATGATAGAAGTGATTGATTGGACAGGTGCCGAAGCTACAGCCCTAATAGGAAATGAAGAAAAAACAGTGTTATATGTGTATACACCAATGTGTGGAACATGCCAATTGGCAAAGAAGATGTTAACGGTCGTTGAGATGACGATTGAAGATTTGAAAATTGGAATGTTAGATTTAAATTATGCCCCGCATTTAGCGAAAGAGTATGGGATAGAAAGTGTACCGTGTTTACTTATTTTTGAAAATGGGACACTGATGAAGAAAATATATGCATTTCATTCGGTTGAATATTTATATACGGAATTAAAGTAGGCGGCAAAGTTTTTGCCGCCTCGACATATTTCTTGGGAAATATGTCGACATGCGTGATAGATACAGTATTTGTCGAGCGAAAATAACAGGATTGCCCTTTAATAAGAGGGAATGGTATGTAATAGAAAGTGATATGAGGGATGTGGTTTAGGATGAAATTATATTCTTTGCTTCAATCATTTGTAAATTACGCTAATGGCCAATATCATTTAGAACCGCTTTTAAGGCAAGGAGAAAGAACTGTTAATTTTCGTTTTGGAGATGAATGCTGTTCGTTACAAATTTCAAGAGATTATATAGAAGTTTTGAAAGAGGCGAGAGGAACGGAACAAATCGTTTGTTTAGAGGAAGAGGATGTACGAAAATTAGTGACTGGAAATATGAGGTTGCAAAAGTTAATGAGTGATGGACGGGTACAATATTCTGGAACGTATCGAACGATGTTATTAGTTGAATCGATGTTTCATATATGTAAACCGATGTCAGTCGGAGCTTAAAATTCTGAAGTTTCTTTTTTTACGAAAATTTCTGTTGACAGAGCGTGTGGATATTGATACAATTCAATTCATAAAATATAGACAATTTCATAAATTTTAAATCAGACGAAAATTTAATCTGATTTCTCTTATTAAGAGAGGTGGAGGGACTGTGCCCTGTGAAGCCCGGCAACCGTCAACTTATGTTGAAATGGTGCCAATTCCTGCAAAGCAAATGCTTTGAGAGATGAGAGAGAGGGATAATGTTGTTATATACGCATATAAACCTTTCTGCTTCTCTAGAAGCGGAAAGGTTTTTTGTCGTTTGAATGCGGAGGACATTCAAATAATAAGAGGAGCTATAACGATGGACTACACGCATCAAAAACAAAAAATGCGGAGTCTATCCAAAGTTTTATGAAATCCAGCTCCAGCGGCTAGAACGTTCGATGGCTTCGCTTCTTCCTATGAGGCAAAAAGCGCCTCTACGTCAGAAGCTCCATCCACTTCACATTCTAAACGAGCCGCTTGCGCTTTTTAAACAAAAAAGGGGTGAGCATCATGATCTTATTAGAAAATGTAAAGAAAATATATAAGGCAAAAAGCGGTGATGTCACTGCTGTAGATAACGCCAACTTACAAATAGAGAAAGGCGAAATATTTGGTGTTATCGGATATAGTGGCGCTGGGAAAAGTTCTTTAATTAGATTGTTTAATCAGTTAGAGAAACCGACGTCTGGTCAAATTACAATCGCAAATCGTGTAATTTCAGCAATTACAGGAAGTGAACTTCGTAAGGCAAGACAAGAAATCGGAATGATTTTTCAGCACTTCAACTTACTTTGGTCACGAACTGTACGCGAAAATATCGAATTCCCACTTGAAATTTCGGGTGTGGATAAGGCGAAGAGAAGAAAACGTGTTGATGAGTTAATTCATCTCGTTGGATTAGAAGGAAAAGGAGACGCATATCCATCTCAGTTAAGTGGTGGACAAAAGCAGCGCGTTGGGATTGCAAGAGCGTTAGCAAATAATCCACAAGTACTTTTATGTGATGAAGCAACGTCAGCTCTTGATCCGGAAACGACAGATCAAATTTTAGATTTATTGTTAGATATTAATAAGCGTCTCGGCTTAACAATTGTATTGATTACGCATGAGATGCACGTTATTCGCAAAATTTGTAATCGAGTTGCTGTAATGGAGAAAGGGAAGATCGTAGAAACGGGTCCAGTACTTGACGTATTCCGTAATCCACAGCAAGACATTACAAAACGATTTGTACAGCAGTTAACTGATTCTGAAGATACGAATGAAACGATTGAAAGTTTAATAGAAAAGTATCCAGATGGAAAAGTAATTCGTTTGCAGTTTATCGGTGAAGCCGTAGAAAGACCGGTACTTCAAAGGTTAATGCAGCGCGGTGATATAGAAGTTAGCATTTTGCAAGGAAATATCGCGCAAACGAATAACGGCTCTTACGGAAGTTTAGTCGTTCATTTAAATGGTGAAGAAACAGCGATTCAGCAAGCAATAGAAGGGATTCATCAAGATCAAGTAGAGCTGGAGGTGATTGCACATGGATAAGTTAATCGCAAATGTTGATTGGAATCAAATGTTAGAAGCAACTGGTGAAACGTTATATATGACGGCAATCGCAGCGCTTGCCACATTTGTTTTAGGACTTATTTTAGGACTATTACTCTTTATGACAGCGAAAGATAATTTATGGGAAAATAAAGCGATTAATACGGTGATTGGAGCGTTCGTAAACATTTTCCGTTCTATACCGTTCATCATTTTAATTATTTTATTAATCCCATTCACAAAGATTCTTCTTGGAACAATTCTCGGAGCGAGTGCAGCGCTGCCAGCTTTAATTATTGGAGCGGCACCATTTTACGCGAGAATGGTTGAAATCGCACTTCGTGAAATTGATAAAGGTGTAATTGAAGCTTCAAAAGCGATGGGAGCAAAAACAAGCACAATTATTTTGAAGGTGTTAATTCCAGAATCGTTACCAGCGTTAGTATCTGGTATTACGGTTACGACTATTGCTTTAGTAGGCTATACAGCAATGGCAGGTGTTGTTGGTGCTGGTGGTCTTGGAACACTTGCTTACTTAGAGGGATTCCAGCGTGGAAATAACGATGTAACAATCGTTGCGACAATTTGTGTATTACTCGTTGTATTTTTAATTCAGTGGATTGGTGATAGTTTAACGACTCGAATAGATAAAAGATAATGAAAACAGGGGGATATTTCAAATGAAAAAATTATTACTTACAGCACTTATTTCAACTTCAATTTTTGGGTTAGCTGCTTGTGGCGGGAAAGATAAAGATGAAAAAAAACTTGTTGTTGGTGCTTCTAACGTACCGCACGCTGAAATTTTAGAAAAGGCAAAACCGTTACTTGAGAAAAAAGGAATTGAGTTAGAAATTAAAAAATTCCAAGACTACGTGTTACCGAATAAATCGTTAGCAGATAAAGAATTAGATGCGAACTACTTCCAGCACATTCCGTATTTAGAAAAGGAAATTAAAGATAAAAAATATGACTTTGAAATAGCAGGAAAAGTTCATTTAGAACCGATTGGTGTGTATTCTCAAAAATATAAGAGCTTAAAAGAACTTCCAAACGGGGCGACAATTATTATGAGTAATTCTGTTACTGATCATGGTCGTGGTTTAGCAATTTTACAAAAAGAAGGCATTTTAAAAATTAAAGACGGAGTAGAGCCAGTTAAAGCAACTCCAAAAGATATTGCGGATAATCCGAAAAACTTAAAATTCAAAACAGATATCGAGCCGGGTCTATTGCCACAAGTGTATAACAATAAAGAAGGCGATGCGGTTCTAATTAATTCTAACTATGCAATTGATGCGAAATTAAACCCAGAAAAAGACGCGATTGCAATTGAAGGAAATGATTCTCCATACGCAAACGTAGTAGCTGTTCGTAAAGGCGATAAAGATAAAAAAGAGATTAAAGCTCTTATAGAAGTACTGCATTCTAAAGAAATTGAAGACTTTATTACTAAAGAATATAAAGGGGCAGTTGTTCCTGTAAAAGAATAATTGCGGAAAAAGGGCTGGTGTATGCCGGTCCTTTTTTTACTACATAACTATAGGGGAGAAGGGGACATCATATGAAAAAGATTCTATTGTCAGTTGTTACAGCACTGTCTGTATTTACATTAGCCGCTTGCGGGGGGAAAGAGGAGAATAAGCTTGTTGTTGGCGCTTCTAATATACCGCACGCTGTTATTTTAGAAAAGGCACAGCCAATATTAGAGAAAAAGGGCATTAAGTTAGAGATAAAAAAATTCCAGGATTATGTTTTACCAAATAAGGCATTAGCTGATAAAGAAATCGATGCAAATTATTTTCAACATATCCCTTATTTAGATAAAGAGATTCAAGAAAAAGGATACAAAATTGTAAATGCAGGAAAAATTCATTTAGAGCCAATGGGCATTTATTCTAAGAAATATAAAAGCTTAAAAGATCTTCCAGATGGAGGAACGGTTATTATGAGTAATAACGTAGCTGAGCGTGGCCGTATGTTAGCGTTGTTACAAAAAGGCGGCGTTATTAAATTAAAAGACGGTGTAGATGTTGTTAAAGCAACAGTAAAAGATGTTGTAGAAAATTCGAAAAATTTAAAGTTTAAAACAGATGTAGAGCCTGGACTTTCACCGAAGCTGTACGAAAACAATGAAGGCGATGCTTTATTTATTAATTCAAACTACGCAATTGATGCAAAATTAAATCCAACAAAGGATGCAATCGCAATTGAAGGATCAGACTCTCCTTACGCAAATATTATCGCAGTTCGTAAAGGTGACGAGAAGAAAAAAGAAATTAAAGAGCTAGTAGAAGTGCTACATTCAAAAGAAATTCAAGATTTTATTAACAAAGAATATAAAGGTGCTGTACTTCCTGTGAACGAATAGGTGCTGGAAAGGGCTGGGAATAACCCAGTCCTTTTTTCTTTATATATATAAGAAGAAAGGTGTATCATAAGAGGATGTAAAGGAAATACTTATATACATTTGTGAAAAAATTGTTACATTTTCTTAGTGTTTGCGATATCATTTTATTTGCTATAAGATTAGAATGAGAATAAAATGAGAATATGAACGTTTTAGTAATTTTTAAAATGTATATAGAGGATTAATGGAGGTATTGAGATGGCTGGTTCTACATTAACGGTTAAAGACTTACACGTATCAATCGATGGCAAAGAAATTTTAAAAGGTGTAAACCTTGAAGTAAAAGGTGGAGAAATCCACGCAATTATGGGACCTAACGGAACAGGTAAATCAACTTTATCTTCTGCGATTATGGGTCACCCAAAGTATGAAGTAACAGAAGGTAGCATCATCATCGACGGTGAAGATGTATTAGAAATGGAAGTAGATGAGCGTGCGCTAGCAGGTCTATTCTTAGCAATGCAATATCCAAGTGAAATTAGCGGAGTAACAAACGCAGACTTCTTACGTTCTGCGATTAATGCACGTCGTGAAGAAGGCGAAGAAATTTCTCTTATGAAATTTATCCGTACTTTAGATAAAAACATGGAATTCCTAGAAATGGATCCAGAAATGGCACAACGTTACTTAAACGAAGGTTTCTCTGGTGGAGAGAAAAAACGTAACGAAATTCTTCAATTAATGATGATTGAGCCAAAAATCGCAATCTTAGATGAAATCGACTCAGGTCTTGATATCGATGCATTAAAAGTTGTATCTAAAGGTATTAACCAAATGCGCGGCGAAGAGTTCGGCTGCCTAATGATTACGCATTACCAACGTTTATTAAACTACATCACTCCAGACTTCGTTCACGTTATGATGAACGGTCGTATCGTTAAATCTGGTGGCCCTGAGCTTGCACAACGTCTAGAAGCTGAAGGTTACGACTGGATTAAAAAAGAATTAGGTATTGAAGACGAAACAGCAGAGCAAGAAGCGTAAGAGAGGAGCATAAACATGACAATCGGTACATTACCTTTCGATCAAGAAACAATCCGTCAGCGCGCAAGCGAAGTAAACGAAGCTGCTTGGTTGACTGAGTTCCGCTTACAAGCTCTTGCACAAGCAACTGAACTTCCAATGCCAACGCCTGATAAAACGAAAATTGAAAAATGGGACTTTATCGGAAAAGGCGACGCTGCTAAGCAAGAGCCTGTAAGTTCTTTAACAGAGCTTCCAGAAGCAGTGAAAAACTTAATCGATGAAAATAACAGCGTATTAGTACAACGTACTGGTACAACTGCTTTCGTTTCTTTAGCAGACGAAGCAAAAGAAAAAGGTGTTATTTTTACAGACATCGTAACAGCTGCAGCAGAGCATGCTGAATTAGTACAAAAGTACTTAATGAAAGACGGCGTGAAAGTAGACGAGCATCGTCTAACTGCACTTCATGCTGCATTAATCAACGGCGGTGCATTCGTATATGTTCCGAAAAACGTTGTTCTTGAAACTCCACTTCAAGCTGTATTCTTAGTAGATGGCGAAGAAGCTAACGTATATAACCACGTATTATTCGTAGCTGATGCGAACAGTACTGCAACATATGTAGAAAACTACGTTGCAAATGAAAATGCTAAAGGTATTGCAAATATCGTAGCAGAAGTAATCGTGGAACAAGGCGCACAAGTGAAATTCGGTGCGGTTGATCTATTAGCAAAAGACGTAACAACTTACGTTAACCGCCGCGGAATTGTTGGACGCGACGGCCGTATTGATTGGGCTCTAGGCCTTATGAATGACGGAAACACAATTTCAGAGAACGTTACGAATTTAATGGGCGACGGATCATATGCTGATACAAAAACAGTAACAATTGGCCGTGGTAACCAAACACAAAACTTTACAACTAAAGTTGTTCACTTCGGTAAACACTCTGAAGGTTGGATTTTAAAACACGGTGTACAAAAAGATAGTGCAACATCTATCTTTAATGGAATTGGTAAGATTGAACATGGTGCATCTAAATCAAATGCACAACAATCTTCTCGCGTTCTTATGTTAGATGAGAAAGCTCGCGGTGATGCAAACCCAATTCTTTTAATCGATGAAGATGATGTAATGGCAGGTCACGCAGCTTCAGTAGGCCGCGTAGATCCATACCAATTATACTACTTGATGAGCCGTGGGATTCCAAAACGCGAAGCAGAACGTTTAGTCATCCATGGATTCTTAGCACCTGTAGTAAATGAGCTTCCAATTGAAGGAGTAAAGGCACAGCTTGTTGAGGTAATTGAAAGGAAAGTTCGCTAATGAATATTCATGAAATACGCAAACAGTTTCCAATTCTTGATCAAAAAGTGAACGGCAAACAACTTGTATATTTCGATAGTGCAGCAACTTCTCAAAAACCAATTCAAGTCATTGAAACGTTAGAACGTTATTATAAAGAATATAATTCTAACGTGCATCGCGGTGTTCATACGCTCGGTACGAAAGCTACCGACGCGTATGAAGGTGCACGTGAGAAAGTTCGCAAGTTTATTAATGCGAAATCAATGGAAGAGATTATTTTCACGCGCGGAACGACAACTGCATTAAATACAGTAGCAGCTAGCTATGGTCTTGATAATGTAAAAGAAGGCGATGAAATCGTCATCTCTTACATGGAGCACCATAGTAACATCATTCCGTGGCAACAAGTTGCGAAGAAAACTGGTGCAACTTTAAAATACCTTCCGCTTCAACTAGACGGTACAATTTCTTTAGAAGATGTTCGTCAAACAGTTACACCGAATACAAAAATCGTTTCTATCATGCACGTTTCTAACGTACTTGGAACGATTAACCCTGTAAAAGAAATCGGAGCAATCGCACATGAAAACGGTGCAATCATGATCGTTGATGGAGCACAAAGTGCACCTCATATGAAAGTGGATGTACAAGATTTAAACTGTGATTTCTACGCATTATCTGCTCATAAGATGTGCGGACCAACAGGTGTCGGCGTATTATATGGTAAGAAAGAATTGCTAAACAATATGGAACCAATTGAATTTGGTGGTGAAATGATTGATTTCGTAGACTTACAAGAGTCTACTTGGAAAGAGCTTCCGTGGAAGTTCGAAGCAGGTACACCGATTATCGGTAATGCAATCGGACTTGGTGCGGCAATTGATTTCCTAGAAGAAATCGGTCTTCATAATATTGAAAAGCATGAACATGAATTAGCGCAATACGCTTTAGAGAGACTATCAGAAGTAGATGGCGTTACAATTTATGGTCCAAAGCATCGCGCTGGTCTAGTTACATTTAATATTGAAGACGTACATCCTCACGATGTAGCAACTGTATTAGATGTAGAAGGCATTGCGGTTCGCGCAGGACATCACTGTGCACAACCGCTTATGAAGTGGCTGAAAGCTTCTTCTACAGCACGTGCGAGCTTCTATTTATATAATACAAAAGAAGAAATTGATACATTTGTTGAATCGCTAATCAAGACAAAGGAGTATTTCACAAATGTCATTTAATAATTTAGATACGTTATATCGTCAAGTTATTATGGATCATTATAAAAATCCTCGTAACCATGGCGTGTTAGAAGATAGTGTTACCGTTAACTTGAACAATCCAACTTGCGGCGATCGTATTCAACTTACGATGAAAGTAGAAGAGGGTATTGTACAAGAAGCGAAGTTTGAAGGCGAAGGATGTTCAATTTCAATGTCTTCAGCTTCAATGATGACACAAGCAGTAAAAGGAAAGAAAATTGAAGAGGCTCTTAAGCTTTCTAAAATTTTCTCTGACATGATGCTAGGAAAAGAGTATGATGACAGCATTGATTTAGGAGATATTGAAGCATTACAAGGCGTATGCAAGTTCCCGGCACGTATTAAATGTGCAACATTAGCGTGGAAAGCGTTAGAAAAGGGCTTAAACGAAGATAAGTAATGTTAAAGGTTCCTAAAAACGAGGTTATATAAGGAGGGACACACCAACATGGCGAAGCAACTGCCAGATATCGGCGATTATAAATATGGTTTCAAGGATAAAGACGTTTCGATTTTCCGTGCTGGACGCGGTTTAACAAAAGAAATCGTTGAAGAGATTTCACGTATGAAAGAAGAACCACAGTGGATGTTAGATTTCCGTTTAAAATCACTGGATAAGTTCTATGAAATGCCAATGCCACAATGGGGCGGCGACTTAAACGACTTAGATTTCGATGAAATTACGTACTACGTAAAACCATCTGAGAAATCTGAGAAGTCTTGGGATGAAGTACCTGAGGAAATTAAAGCGACATTTGATAAATTAGGTATTCCTGAAGCTGAGCAAAAATATTTAGCTGGTGTATCTGCACAGTACGAATCTGAAGTTGTATACCACAACATGAAAGAAGACCTAGAAGATCTAGGAGTCGTCTTCAAAGATACAGATAGCGCATTAAAAGAGAACGAAGATATTTTCCGTGAGCATTTCGGAAAAGTAATCCCACCAACAGACAACAAATTCTCTGCATTAAACTCTGCAGTTTGGTCTGGTGGATCATTCATCTACGTTCCAAAAGGTATTAAAGTTGATACACCACTTCAAGCGTATTTCCGTATTAACTCTGAAAATATGGGACAATTCGAGCGTACGCTTATCATCGTAGACGAAGGCGCACACGTACACTACGTAGAAGGTTGTACAGCACCTGTTTACACTACTAACTCACTTCATAGTGCGGTAGTAGAAATCATCATTAAAAAAGATGCATATTGCCGTTATACAACAATCCAAAACTGGGCGAACAACGTATACAACCTAGTTACAAAACGTGCGGTTTGTGAAGAAAACGCAACGATGGAATGGATTGACGGTAACATCGGATCTAAATTAACGATGAAATACCCAGCAGTTATCTTAAAAGGCGAAGGCGCTCGTGGTTTAACATTATCTATCGCGATTGCTGGTAAAGGCCAACATCAAGATGCTGGTGCGAAAATGATTCACTTAGCACCAAACACGTCTTCAACAATCGTTTCTAAATCGATTGCGAAGCATGGTGGTAAAGTAACTTACCGTGGTATCGTACAATTCGGACCAAAAGCGAAAAACTCTCGCTCTAACATCGAGTGTGACACGTTAATCATGGATAACCAATCTACATCTGATACAATTCCTTACAACGAAATCAAAAACGATTACGTTTCACTTGAGCACGAAGCGAAAGTATCTAAAGTATCAGAAGAACAATTATTCTACCTAATGAGCCGCGGTATTTCTGAGCAAGAAGCTACAGAAATGATCGTAATGGGCTTCATCGAGCCATTCACTCGCGAACTTCCAATGGAATACGCAGTTGAAATGAACCGCCTAATCAAGTTTGAGATGGAAGGTTCTATCGGTTAAACCTTTATTTACAAGGGAATTGGAGGGGAAGGAAAGCAAAAATAGCTCCTTGCCCCCAATTTGCCCCCAAAAAAATTTTTGATAGAAAGCTCAGGGAAGCATTAATATGTTAATGATCTCTGAGCTTTCTTCTATAAATAAGCATAGAAAGAGGTGTGAATGTGGAAAACGATAAGAATATCACGGAAGATGATTTTGATACCATGAAAATTGACCAACTACATAAGGTTGTTATGAACTTTAGTAGTCAGAGTATTGAAATAAAAAAAATGTGCATTACTGTAGAGGTTGCAGCATTAACTTTAATCACTACTATATTTAAAGGAAATTATTCTGAACCCTCATTTACAATTTCAACTTTGTTAATTCTATTCTTAGTTCCTATATTGTTTTATGGTATTGATATATATACATATTATTATCAAGATAAACTTAGAGGTTTAATGCTTGAATCGGAAAATAATATTAGAAAAAGGAATAAATTAGATACACGTAGGGAAAAACGTTTTGATAGAAATAATAAAAAACGTATTCGTAGAGCGATTAAAAGTTATTCAAATATGATTTATTGGGCATTATTGATAATTGCATTTATAGGATTGTTTATAGTATTATTTAGACTAAAATGCTTGTAGGGAAGGATTTGTTATTATGAATATAACAAAAATATTTCTATCCTATACTCTGAGGGATATGCGATTAAACACTAATATCCTAAAAGAATTCAAAAGTAAGCTTGAGCAGATTAGTAACATCCATGTTTATGTTGATATTCTTGATAATAAAAACACTTTAGACCATCAAGGTGAAGTATATAGTCAATTGGATCATGCTGATGTGTTTTGGAAAATAAATAGTGCACAGTATGATTCATCTGCGTGGGCTGTAAAAGAATTGTGTATAGCACAAAAATGTAATAAGCCGATTTTTATTTTAGAGATGAATGACATCTATACAATTATAAATAGTCCTTCTCTCCTACACATTGAAGAATCTGTGAAGAGATTTTTACCTCAGAAAAATCATTAAGAATAGATATATTTATGTAGAAAAAGTACTCACATCAAAAAATGATATGAGCATCTTTTTTAATTATAGTAAACTACTCATATAGTGGACATACATTTGCATGGAATCAGCTTCAATTTTTTTGGTGATATGCAAATATGTGTCGGCTGTTGTTTTTATTGAAGCGTGTCCAAGTCTTTCGGAAACGTATTTGATATTTGCCCCTGCTTCAAGTAGATGAACTGCGTGAGAATGTCTTAAGGCATGAGGCGAGAGAACTGGAACATCTGCTCTTTTACAATTTATTTTGAAATAATCTCGAACAACATTCGTTCTAAGCCATCTGCCATCATGTTGATGAAAGACCAAGTTATCATCTGTTGTTTTATAATTTTCGTACATTAAGCAAACTTCTTTTTGATTGATACGGTGTCTTTTGAGAACTTTTATAGTAAAGTCACATAGTAATATTGTTCTGATACTATTCTTTGTTTTTGGTTTTGATAAATAAGGTGTGCTATTAAGTGGATAAACTAATGTTTTATCGACACTCACAGTTTTAGCTTTTAAGTCAAAATCATTCCATGTCAAAGCTAGAGCTTCACCAATACGTAAGCCAGTCCGAGCTAATAAGGTGAATAACGCATAGTATTGCTTAGAGTGCTGATACTTTGCATTTTTCTGTGTAACTGTTAATGCTTGTAAAAATTTATCTAACTCTTTGGTTGAATAAAATTTTAATTTATTGTCTGAATCACCAAGAGGTATTTTAATTTTTTGAAGTGGATTTGTTCTTAAATAATGAAAGTCCCAAACAGCATTATTCATAGCACAATTCATCAAACTTTGTATTCTCCGAATTGTACCTACGCTATATTGTTCTGCTAATTCATTAATCCACTGTTGATACTCTGAACGTTTAATATCTTTTAGTTTGTAATTACCAAAACGTGGAATGATATTTAATCGTACATTTCTCTCCAGTACACCATAAGTAATTGGTCGGACTACTGGTTTCTTATATATTTCTAACCATTCCTTGAGATAATCTTTTAAAAGTATATTGGAGTTCTCTACTACTCCTGTTTGATTTAATGCCATTTCCTCGGCTGCTGCTTCAATTTGTGCTTCTTTTTTAGTGTGAAATCCACCTTTTGCCTTTTCTCTACGCTTTCTGTCTTGATCATAGTAGCGAATTCTATATTCCCACTTATCGCCACGTTTACGGAAAATAGCCAATATCCTCAACCTTTCAAGTTTATTTTTTGTTGTATTCCATTGGCAGTAAGAGTAGGAAAAAGTCTTGCTACCGCCAATGTATTTATAATGAAGATACTCTATTATTCTTGATTACGAATCCAATTTTCTAAAAAAATACGAGTTTCACGAGCTGGAAAATACCACTTTTGACCTATTTTGAATTTCGGGAAATTTGGATCGAAGAAAAATGTGTTTTGAATTGAATTCCAACACATTGAAGTTCTTCTTTTTAATTCTTTAGCGTCCCAATAAACTAACTCTAAATCAATTTCATTGAGTTTTTCTTCAATTTTTTGTAAACATAGTTGTTTCATTTCTGTATCATTAATTTGTACGGCTAACATTCTTTCACCCCCATGCTACTCCTCCTCAACACTAATTTTAATTTTTTTGTACTTAACTGGATTGTCTATAAATTGTCCATCTTTGTAAATTTTACTGACATACTCTGTTTCGTATAAAATAGATGAATTATCAAATTCAAGTTTATCTTCCAACAATAACTTACTTTCTTCGGGTCTTTGCAGATTCCTAGAACTTAAATAAGCCTTTTTCCCAAAACTTTCGAGTAATTCTTGACCTATTCCTTTCTCAAAATATTTCGTGACATAACGACCTCGATTTTCCTTTGAATCCACGTCCACTTTATTTATCCGAACAGCACCATGCCCCCATAAATTTAATAATTTTTCATGTGGAATATAAGGGACGTCAAATAATAATATATGAGCATGCCATGCTTTTCTTTTTTGTCGCTCTAAAACGGCTAAATATTTTAATTTACTTTTCTTAGTGTTGAAAACATGATAATTGAATCTTTTAATGAATGTTTTTAAAATATTATTGAACGTGTCTCTGTCTTGTATATTTTCTTTAGTTGTTAGAGTAAGAAAAGAGGTTCTGTCATCATAATTGCAATCTACAATTCTTAATAATCGCCATTTTGCATCTAGCCTCGTTTTACTCATTCTTTCTAATCTCTCTTTTTGTTCTTCTTCAGTTAGTTCATCAAATGTTCTATGTTTAGAATTCGGTTTTGTCTCATCAACACTACTAGCTTTACCTTTAGTGAAAATAGGCTTTTCATACTCCCAAATCTCTACATATGAGTTTGTTCGGACTATTTTTTGGTTGTAACCAGCCATAAAACCAGTCCTTTTTAAAGGCGATTTTTCGCCATAAGTTTGTCTATATAATAAATAAACTAGGACGAGCAAAAGCTCGTCCGTACCACTAAAGCCAAGTCCAAGAATAGCCGTTCCACTGACACGCTCCGCTTGCCAACAAAGTTGGCAGTCCTATTCTCGTTCTTGGCTAAGTGGTACAAAATTTACTAGTTATTTAGTTATTTAGTTATTTAGTTATTTAGTTATTTAGTTATTTATTTATTTATTTATTTATTGGTAAAACATCCGAGCAAGAAAACCATAAATTCCCATTGAATTGTCCTACATTTAAATCTTTGAGAATAACTGGAGTAGTTTTATTATTTTTCAAATCTTGAATACTTAAGGATGGTGTCAAGTTATTCACCTTAACAGTTATCATTTCCATAAAGAAATCGCTTGATTCATCTTGAATAGATACATTCAAACGTAAGGCAGTAGGTTGTTGAGTTTCTCTATCTAAAACATCAGAATATCCCTTTACTGCCACAAACTTATTTCCTAGTAATTCCGCTTTTAAAAAGTCATTCAGTCTCATAATAATTTACCTCTTTCATCATTGTATAGTTTATTAGCATCAGCAAAAAACGCTGATGTGGAACTGATTTTTCGAATGCAATTTCAGAAACCCACTGAAATCCCACTCAAAAAAACAGTTGCAATAGGGGAGTTATATGTATCTCTTTAATTCTTCTATAAAATCAAAGTTTTTCGTATCAATGAATGGTGATTCCCAATATTGTGCCGCCTCTTTTCCAGCCCCTTGCATATATAATAATCCAGCTCCTTTAGTTTCAATTGACGGTGTACGCTCTGGTGTACTAGAGCCGAAAATCATGCGATAGCCATCTGAACTATTTGCACCTAGAGCAATACGAAGCCCTAAATTATCCCGTAAATCTGTGTTTAAAGTATTGGCATTCATTTGCTGAGCAGCTACTAAAATAAATACGCCAGCTTGTCGACCAAGCAAAATAATTTTTTTTATGCCTCCGTCTATGACCTCGTTTACAATTTCTTTAGATTTTTTATCTGTTCCGCTAGCTTGGAAAGCACCCATTTCATCGAACACAAGCCAAATGGGTTTGAATCCATGATCAGCGAAATTACTACCATATTTAAAATTTTTATTCATGTAGTTATATCGTTCTTGCATTTCAGTTATGGCAAGTCGGACAACACGAGCGATATTATTTGGTGTAGTTGCTACACGTTTCTCGCCAAGATAATGAGAAAGGGAGCCTAAATCGCTATGCTTTGGGTCCAAGACCCAAATTGATGAATCCTGTTTTAAAAATTCTAAAATCATAAAACTTATGAAAATGCTTTTTCCGCTACCTGTTCCACCAGCAACCAAAATATGCGGGCATTTCACGGGATTGTAAATTACTCCATAGCCGAGATTAATATTTAGACTATCATTTACTTCTTTTTTTTCCGTTGAACGAACATATAGACGTTTTGGACGTTTAGTAAAGTAGTGATATTCACAAACGCCTGGTCTGTCAATTTTTTCTTCAAGAGGTAAGTTCAATAATGCTGAAAGCTCAACATCCAAATTTATCACTTTAGAGCTGAAATTATCGCCTCTTTTGATTGCATAGATAATGATTTTATCTGTTGTTTCCTTATAGCTAAAAACAGCAGAATTAGAAATATATTTTTTTTTCTTAGTTCGTGTATTACCGTTCTTATCTATTTCTTGGTATTCTTCGTAGTCCTCTTGATAAAGGAAGTTGCTCCTAGTAAAATAGAGCAATTTATCGCGCCAATAACACCATTGAATTACTTGCTCTTTTAGTGCTTTAAAATATTTATTAATCTTGAACATCAAAAAAACAGTCACGAATGGTACGAGTACAGTAAGAATACTCTTCCATGAATTTAAAATTACTATCATTGAAGTCATTAAAAAAACCATTGTCAAAACATGAAGTATTCTCAATCTAGCAACCCAATTTGGATTCTTCTCAGTAAGACTAATATATGGTGTACTCTGTTTGCTTTTAAAATATAATCGTATTTTCTCCATTGACTTACCTCAATTTATTCTTAATTCTCTCGATCTTTATGTTCTTTTTCAGATAATCAAATTCTGGAAAAGTCAAGTTGTCAGCTACTATAACATCATTTTCTAGTCTTTCAGCTATATGAAAGAATGCTATAAATTCTCCTGGGACATGGATATCCAATCCCGCTATTGTGCAATCCAATAATTTTGAGCTTTTAATAAATGGGTCTGGAACTAGGAGAATATTGTTAATGAAATAAAAATCAAAACCTTCATTCACCATTTCATCAAGTCTTGTGAAAACAGTTGAATCACGCCCAGAATAATTATTCCAAATAAGTTCGGGAGAGTGTTCATTCAACCATAAAATCGCTATGTGTGGCTCATTAGTAAATGCTATTGTTGTCATTTTGACCTCCTTAGATCCCGAAGAAAAAACTTTTTGCTTATTCTCCGAGATTAAAAATCAACTACTCTACTGAATAATAGAACGAATCATCTTTATAGTGATAATAAGGTAACTGCATTAAGTTTAAGCGTGTGATGTCAGTTCTTCTGTGTTTTTCCCGATTAGCAATAATCAAATTTTCTGCCATTTTTTTTAATAAAGTATAGGTACATTTAAAAGGAAGATTAGTTTCTAAAAGGACAATAGAAATTTTGTCTAATTCAAAATCCACTGAGCGAGTTGGTAAAAACCTTTGAATCCTTTTTGCACTAACTAATGTAGTTGGAATGTTAATTTTTTCTTCTCTACAAATTTCTGCAAAAGTTTTTTTCATAATAAAAACCTCATTTCAATTAATTTTTTCTACTCTACTTATGTTAATCCGTACGCACAAATATAGGGTGAGGCACGTGATTTCATAGAATTTTCCTCCTTGAAATTATTGTCTGCTTATCAGACGTAAAAATCTCTAAAAAAAATCTAGTCAAGTCTGCTTATCAGACATTTTTCAGTTTAAAAAAATGCTTGTTTTGCTACCATTTCCTTTACAAACCAAGCATACACAATACTAAAAACTAAGTCAACATTTTTTCTGATTTTCAGACAAATATCCAAGAGAAGATTGTCCACTTATAATTAACTCCTATTAATTTCTTTTATTAGATCATCTTCAAGTTGTTTGATAATATCCATAATACGTTCAGAGTTCCCTATTTCTAGCTCTTTAGAGAGATTTTTTTTATATCTTGCAACGACTTCTCTAATTTTTCTTTCTGCAATTTGAACAGGTGAACCAATTTCTTCATCACGAATATTTTTTATATATGCAGCTTTCAAAATGTACTCAATGACAACTCCATAAGTAACACTACGACTATTTATTTGACTTGGAATTTCTTGTTTAAGGCGTTTTATTCCTTGCTCAACATCATCACTTATATGGACTTTAAGTTTTTGAGCGCTTGGCTTTATGTCAACCTTTTCAATTGAAACTGGTTCTTCTCTAACATCTTTTTGCCAATCATTCACCCAAAGTGAATCTTCATATGCGCTCATTAACACATCGGCTCTAGTAATAGATACTCCTTTTTTATTTTCATATAATCTTTTTACTTGTTCCATCAGTCTCGCAGTTTCTATGGAAATCCTAGCTTGATAATAGTCCATTTTTGTTCCTCCTACCATTTTTTTTATAGTACCATGTCTGATGATTGATGACAATCATCGGTATCTTTTCGGTACCCATTCAAACCAAACTATATTATTTCCTCTTATTTACTGATACACTACTTTGTAAATTAGTCGAGTGAATCGCTGATTTATCGATAGTTTCAGCATTTTTATTTTGAAAAAGGATCAATTTAGTAGCAATAGAGGAACAAAAACTTTTTTCGCTCTAGAGAGCAACTACGTACGTGGACAAGAAGAACGACGAACAACCCAGATAAATGTCGAAACTCTTTTCAACATTTATCTGGGTTAGGAGTTATTACCTAAACTGGAAGTGATATTTGTTCTCCAAAGGCTTTGCTTTCACTAAGTGCTTTCTGTAAATTCTTTTCATAAATCGAAGGAAATGTAATATCAGATGTAAATTTATAACGAGAGTATGGGAAGTTTTCAAAATGATTGTCATTAATACCGCTCATATCATTTAAAATAGTTTTTCCTATAGCCTCACCTAATTTGATAGGCACAGCGTTTCCAATCTGTTTGTATTTTTCTCCGATTTTTCCGCAAAATTTCCAATCGTCAGGGAAACCTTGAATTCTTGCATATTCTTCAATAGACAACGGGCGAAGTTCAGTTGGGTGAACTAAATCTGTTGCTGGCATAGTAGGAACAGTTACTAATGTAGGACTTGGTTCGCTGAAGGATAGTCTTCTAAAGAAACCAGTCTTTCCACCACCCATAAAATATTTTTTACCCATAGCTTCACGTTGTTCTTCATCTGAAAGTGAGCGCCAATTTCCGCCCTCTGGAATTTTTTTGAACCATTCAATTCTAGTTTTTGGAATCTCGCTATATTCCATTTCAATATCTTGGATATCTCCAATAGCATCTTTAAGAGTTTTCCATTTTGGAAGTCCAAAATCTCCTTTTTCAGAATTGGTTGGAGTGAGATATGGAACTTTATCATTTCCTAATTTCCCAATAATTACAAAGCGCTCACGTTTTTGTGGTGCGCCAAAGTTTGCAGCATTATATAGTTCAAAGGAAACGGTGTAGCCAAGTGATTTTAGCTTTCCAAGAGCATAATGCAGTACTCCGCCTTTTACAGCTTCTCCATCAGTATCTTCTAATACAGCTTCTGTCGTTTGTAAACCACGAACATTTTCGATAACTACATAAGTCGGATGTAATTCTCCAATTAAGTCAAGATAACGAATGAATACATCTCCACGAGCGTCTTCTAAGCCTTTCCTATTGCCAGCCGTCGAAAATGCTTGGCATGGAGGACCTCCAAATACTATATCAATTTTTCTATCTTTTGGAATTTTGGCGTAATCGTAAATTTTTTCTGTATTACATTCCCAAATATCTCCAATCAAGCCGACATCATCATTGTTTGCGACAATCGTTGCACGAGCGTCTTTATTTATCTCACAAGCAAGCAATGAGCGGATTCCACTATTTTCCATTCCGATATCTAATCCCATTCCACCACTAAAAAAAGAAAGTGCAACAATTTCAGGTATGTCATTTGAGACTCGTTTCCTATCATCAGGATTTACAACATATTCACCAGTTTCCAAAAATAAATCAATATCTTTTTGGGTAGTGTTCCAAGTTTTATTTTTATTGATTGAGCTGATTTTTCCATTTTTCATTAATCTTCGAGCATATTGTTCAGTCATTTTAAGTTGTTTAGAAACATCTTCAACTGTTAGTGCATTTATCATAAGAAACCTCCGAAACTTTATTTAGACCCGGTATCTTATCATAACATATTTTTTACAGAAGGTCCAGAGAAACTATATGGTATAATTAAGAAAATATAATATATGAGGTGAGACCATGGCAAAAAAGAGTAAAACTTTAAAGGCTATTATTGACGATACGGATTTACCACTTCACCAAGTTGAACGTGCCTTTGAGTATGTTAATGATTTGGTTGAAAATGATGATTATGCGAATACACTCCAAGAATTGTTTTCATTCGCATTGGAAAATGATATTTCACTTTTCACGGCTAATTTTGTTGATGTAGACAAAGAACCCTATGAAATGGTTGTGGATTATTTTATAAACTGGTGCAATGGTTATATAAGCAATAGGGAGAATTTAGCTATAGAATCTCCACTTAAAAATTATGGAGAAAAAGATGAAGCCTTAACAAATCGTGTGTTGGCTGTTACTCAAGTTGATGGGGATGTATTAGAAAAATATATAGAAGGACATTTCCTTTTCATGAGTGCCGAAAATAAAAATGGCGTAATTCTTGAAGAATACCTTGCGAAGGTATTAGAACCGTATGGTTGGATTTGGTGTGCTGGATCAACATATCGCGCAGTTGATTTTTGTTATCTAGGAGAAGAACCGATACTACTTCAAGTGAAAAACAAATATAACACTGAAAACAGTTCTAGTTCTGCTATTCGTACAGGGACAATTATCCAAAAATGGAATAGATTAAACCGACCGAGAGCAATAACTGGATTAGATAGACCGTTGCCAAACTGGGAAAATTTACACAGAATTGTAAATGCTAATGGTGATTTGGCGGAACTCTTGACTGAAGAAGAATATCTTGAGTTTATTAGGGAAAATTCTTCAACAGAGTTGGATATACTTTAAAAAAGAAGTATTATTTAATACGATTTTAAATGAAGCATGAAAGCTGTCAAAAGCACTCTACTACATATGGAACCTGGAGCTTTGCTGATTAATCAACTGTGATAATAACATCATTCAAAATAAAAAAACTTAAATGTTTCAGATTTCTTAAAACATTTTTATATTAACAAATAATCATTAAAATATTTTGGCATTTTATCCAGTGGGGATAAATATCATATCTAAAAAAAGCTATGCCCCCAATTTGCCCCCAAAAGTATGAAAAGTTATGAAATGTTACGAAAAGTCCCTGTGCAAAAATCTTAATTTACAAGGGATTTACATAGGTATAAAACTTGAATTTAAAAAAGTTTGAGATGGAAGGTTCTATTGGTTAATATTTAAAAGAGAAAGCGCCCTGCTGTGCAGGGCGCTTTCTTATGTTCTATAAGCTGAGATGGGTATATCGAACCTAAATCGTATCCACCTTATCCACAGATTTAATACGCTCCCAAATATGTTTCATCCCAATGAAAGAACCATATCCAATTAAAGCACCTAGCATATTCAATATGATGTCATCAATATCAAAAACACCAGTAAAAGTAAGGAGTTGTAACGATTCAATTAATAAAATAAACTTAATGAAAATTTTAGACGCCATTTTTACATTGTTAATTTGTTTAAATAATAAAGGTAGTAGGAATCCGAATGGGATAAATATGATGACGTTTCCTAATGTATTCATAAGTACGATGTCTATATTATAAGGATCTAGTAGATGTGTTAGATCGAATCCACTTAAATAGCGGATTGTACTTTTGAGCGGGATTAAGTTTATTAATCCACCGTGTATAAAATGCCAGTCGCCTGTTTCAAATAAATACTTCAAATCATAAAAATAAACGGCTGGCCTCCCGAGCAACAGTTTAAATAACAAAACAAATGAATACGGTAAAAATAATCCCCAGCCAATCCACTGTACATATTTTTGCGTGGAAGATTGCATCGCTTTTTCAATTTCAGTTCCTAAAGTAGAGGCTTCTCCAAAATTTTGGATGGCTAATGTAGTAGCTTCTTCTTCTGATTTTCCTTGATTGAGAAATTCTTGTTTTAAGCTTGTAAGATGATCATAAATTTCAAAGTATAGTTCGTCTCTATCAGATTGCGATAGGTTTGCTTTTTGAACAATACTTTTTATGTATTCTTCAATCGTCATTAATTTAAAGCTCCTTTCTGACAAGTTTTAATAAGAGTTGTAACTGAATCCCACGCTGTTAGTTTTTCTTCTAAAATTTTCTTTCCGTTCGTAGTAATGCGATAAAATTTTCGTTTCATACCAGTTTCAGATTCACCCCAGTATGAATTTATTAAATCCTTTTGTTCCAAACGTTTGAGTGCTGGATAGAGTGTACCTTGGCTCATTGTGTATAGATCATTGCTGTTTTCTTTTAGCCTTTGAATAATTTCATATCCGTACGTATCGTGCTGTTTAATGATGGAGAGAAGTAAAATATCAATACTTCCTTTTAATATCTCTTTATCCATTTTATGGTTCACCACCTTATGATGAGATTGTAACACGACATATGTCGTGTTACAAGGTATATGTGTAGGGTGATACTCCATCTAGGAGGCAGCAAAAAGCTCTTCGCCAATCCGTCCAACAAACTTCCTGACAAATAGGTCCCCACCACCGACTACAAAGGAAATCCTCCTCCAACTAATCCACAAATTAGAAAATATAAAGTTTTCCATATTAAAAGGGCAATCTTTGGCTTTTTCTTATAATGCGAGTACAATGTAGAATAGCAAGAAAAGACGAAAAGTATTTACAGGATTATTGCGTACGTATAGCGTAAATGGCAGTAAGGAACTGAGAGGAGGTTTTTTCTCTGAATATAAATAAAGAAACAATCATCCACCTTTATCATACAAACGATATACATAGTCATTTTGAAAATTGGCCGCAAATTTCTCGGTTTGTACGAGGGGAGAAAAAGCGAAGACAGGAAGCGGGAGAGACTGTTTTAACTGTGGATATTGGCGATCATGTGGATCGTTTTCATAGTATTTCGGAAGCGACAAATGGACTTGGGAATACAAAATTATTAAATGAGGCGCTATATGATTATGTAACGATCGGAAATAATGAAGGAATTACATTGGCGAAAGAGCATTTGAATCGTCTATATGATGATGCTGGGTTTGAGGTGCTCGTAGCGAATTTATTTGAAAAAGAAGGTGTACGTCCGGCGTGGGCGCAGCCTTATAAATTACATACAACGACAGATGGGATTACGATTGCCTTTATTGGATTAACGGTAGCTTATCCAGAGTTTTATCATATGTTAGACTGGCATATTGAAGATCCGATCATCCATTTAGAGTCTATTTTAGAAGAAGTTAAGGATACAGCTCATATTACTGTTGTGCTTTCTCATCTTGGAAAAAGTATGGATGAGTATATGGCGGAGCATTATGATATAGATGTTATTTTAGGGGCACATACGCATCATTTATTTGAGCGCGGTGTTCTTGTGGATAATACTTTGCTTTGCTGTTGTGAAAAGTGGGGACATTACGTTGGTCACGTTCAGCTTACTGTGGATAAAGAGACGAAGAGACTGTTGAAAAAAGACGGTAGAGCGATTAAGACAGAACGGTTAGGTGCTTATAGCGAGCCGTTATCCACAATTGAAATGCTAAAGGGAGAAAGTAAACAGATAATGGCTGAGCCTGTCGTTCATTTAAAAGAATCATTGCCGGTTGATTGGTTTAAGGAGACGACGTTTTCTCATATGTTGGCAAGTGCACTTAAAGAGTGGTGTAATGCGGATGTTGGGATGGTGAATGCTGGTGTACTTCTTGAGGGATTAAATGAAGGTGTTGTGACGCGCGGAGATATTCATCGGATTTGTCCACATCCCATTAATCCATGTCTGTTAAAAGTACCAGGGAAAACGTTAAGAGAAGTTATTTTGAAAGCGCGCCGCCCGAATATGGAGAATCTTGAGGTGAAAGGATTCGGATTTCGTGGAAAAGTAATGGGGAAAATGATTTACGATGGTTTGGAAGTGATTCCAGATACGATTCCAGGGAATAAAATTTTACTAGAAGATGTATTGATTAACGGCGAATCGCTGGAATTAGACCGGATATATACGGTAGGAACGATTGATATGTTTACATTCGGATACTTATACCCAGAGCTATCCACACTTTCTGACAAACAATATTATATGCCGGAATTGCTTAGAGATGTACTAACAGACATGTTGATAACTTATACATCTTCAGTCAAACTATAGGCTAGTTAACTTGTAACACTCATTTTTCTCTTGTCATAAAGATAAGAAAGAGAGGAGTGTGAACTATGGTTAATGTAGAGCCAATTATAATTGATAACTATACGTTCATTGCTGTTAGCGTAAAACTTCCAAAGACAAATTTGCTAGCTGTAATGAGCGATAAAGGATATATTATGTGCGGTGCTTTAGATGTAGGTCTTCTAAATGAGAAGTTAGGTGATCGAGGAATTATTGCTGGCCGTGCGGTTGGTGTAAGAACGATTGAACAACTTCTTGAAGCACCGCTGGAATCAGTAACGACTGGAGCCGAAGCTTTAGGTATTCCGGTAGGCACAATCGGAAAAGATGCACTATTAAAAATGAGATAAGCATATATCGTCCCTCTTTCTTGCATAGAAATAATATAAGAAGGAGGGTTTTCTTATGGGCATATTTCGTTCGAAAAATTCGCGGTTTCGAAGGGGACCGATTTCCTTTCGGTATATACTGCTTATTTCATTTATTCTTTTTATCGTAATGGTAGTTCAAGGTTTATGGATTGTAAATAAAAGTATTCAGCCAACGTTAATTAAATATGGGGAAACAGAGACTCATAAAATGGCAACAGCAGTTATGACAAAAGCGGTAAAAGACCGAATTAATGAAGGGTTTGATGTAGATTCATTAATGAAAGTACAAACGGATAGGAACGGGAAAGTATCTACAATTGATTTAAATACAAAACAAGTAAATGAAATATTAACATCGACTACTGCATACATAGAAAAATATTTACAACAAGTAGAAAAAGGGGATACGAAAGCACTTGGTATTTTTGAAGAGAATGGGGTATCTATGTCAGTTCCTTTTGGGCGCATAACTGATAATGCGCTTCTTGGTAATATAGGACCGGATATTCCGATTAATTTTACGCCAATTGGTCATGTGAATACGGATATTAAACAATTAGTTGAGCCGCAAGGAATTAATAATACGGCGATCAAAATTATTATGGAAGTAGAAGTGACGTTACAAGTTATGATTCCGTTACGCACGAAAGAAATTAAGGTGAAGCAAAACATTCCGATTGCGACGCGCATCGTTCAAGGTGAAGTGCCTACTTATTACGGAAGTGGGGGAGTTACTGTACCAGATAAAAAGAAAACGGATAATTAGTCAGTAGTGTTCTATTGATTTATATTTATAAAAATAACCGTAGCAATTTGCTACGGTTATCGTTTTGTATTTGCTCGTTCTTTTCGTTCCCAAAGGCTTAAATGCATGTATGGATCGAAAGCCCATTCTGTATAGCCATTGTCTTTATACATGCCGAAATGTAAGTGGGGCGGGAATTTTCCAGCTGTACCAGGAGGACCGTAGCCGGTACTACCGACAAATCCGATTACTTTTCCTGGTTCGACAATTTGTCCGAGCTGTATTTCTTTAGAGAACCCGCCTAAATGAGCGTAATAGTGGTAATTATTATGAAGGTCACGAATACCAATGCGCCATCCACCAAGACGATTCCATCCTTTTGTTTCAATAACGCCATAGCAAGTTGATCGTACTGGTACGCCATATCCAGCGAAAATATCGGTTCCTTCATGAATCCTCCTGCCGCCAAAGCTTCTACCAGCACCGAAAGTACTACGATAGCTATGGTCACTGCGAATCGGGAGAGGGAAAGCATTGCCTTCTAAATTAATGCGTCCATAATGTTTATAAATTCGGGCGTATTCTGTAATTAATTCAACTGTTTTTGCACGTCTATAATATTCCCAAAGCATAATGTTAACACGGTCTTCCGACGTTCCTTGTTTCTTTAAAATAGTTGCTGCTGTATGCAGAAGATCACGGTCGTTATTTGCATTTGCAAATCCATCTTTGTCACCATCTAAACCCATTCCGCCAAATAGAGAAATTGTATGGGGGAGAGTATCATTACTATTCACAGGTCCAGCCCATATTTCAGGTTTGAAATAAAGGGAAATGATGGCATCTGGTTTTTTCGGAATATCTTTTCTTACGCTCCGTATGTTTCTTTCGTATTGATCCATTGCGGCTAAGTAATACCACGGAATACCGGAAGATTGCTCAGTTTCTTTATATAGTGCCATGCGCTTTTCATATATGCTTTGCTGATTATCTTCACCGTAAGCGATGTTTTGGTGGAGAAGAAAGCAAATCGAAAGCAAAAGAGAAATTTTTCGAAGCATGAAATAGACTCCTTTCACAACATCACTCTTTTTAGTGTGGGATATACGGAGTATTTCATTATAGGGAACGATTGGAAAAAATCTTAGAATCTTCATTTGAGCAAATCGCTTTCATACGTTAGAATAGATATGTTACATTGAAAGAAGCGAACACGGTAAACTATTTCATATTGTGCGGAGTTGATAACCATGACAAAACAAACAGAGTATAAGCGCAAGCCCGAATGGTTGAAAATTAAGTTAAACACGAATGAAAACTATACAGGCTTAAAGAAAATGATGCGTTCTAAGAATCTTCATACAGTTTGTGAAGAGGCGAAATGTCCGAATATTCATGAATGCTGGGCTGTAAGGAAAACAGCAACATTTATGATCTTAGGTGCGGTTTGTACACGTGCTTGTCGTTTTTGTGCGGTTAAAACAGGCTTACCAACTGAGCTTGATTTACAAGAACCAGAACGCGTAGCAGATTCTGTAGTACAAATGGGCTTAAAGCACGTTGTTATAACAGCGGTTGCACGTGATGATTTAAAGGACGGCGGAGCAGCTGTTTTTGCTGAAACAGTACGCGCTGTACGTCGTGAAAATCCATTCACGTCTATCGAAGTATTACCATCTGATATGGGTGGGGTAGAAGAAAACTTAAAAATGTTAATGGATGCAAAACCAGATATTTTGAACCATAACATTGAAACAGTACGTCGATTATCTAACCGAGTTCGCGCTAGAGCAAAATATGACCGTTCATTAGAGTTTTTACGTCGAGCAAAAGAAATGCAGCCTGATATTCCAACTAAATCGAGCATTATGCTGGGCTTAGGTGAAACGAGAGAAGATTTAATTGAAGCAATGGATGACTTACGTGCAAACAATGTGGATATTTTAACTCTTGGACAATACCTACAACCATCTAAGAAGCATTTACCAGTTATTAAATATTACCCACCAGCAGAATTTGCAGAGCTTAAAGAAATTGCACTTAGCAAAGGATTTAGCCACTGTGAAGCTGGTCCACTTGTACGTTCTTCTTATCATGCGGACGAGCAAGTACGTTCTGCAAAAGAAAAAGTAGCAGAAGCGAAATAATGAAAAAAGAGAGCTAATCATTAGCTCTCTTTTTTCTTATACTCTAAAACTTTATTTTGACATGTGGATAAAATCTTTTTTAATTCCTCTGTGGATAATTCAATTGTAAATTCAGGTACACCAGGTGTAATTAAAATTTTATCGTAAGTATAAATTGAACTGTCCACAATAATCGTTACATCTTGTGAATAACCGAAAGGAGCTACACATCCAGGAGTGCAACCAGTTTCTTCTCTTAGCTCATTAGGAGAACAGAGAGATAAGTTCTCTCCTGTTATTTCTTTCATCTCTCCTCGGTTGAGGCGAGTGCCTTCTAACGTAAAGAATACGTAATGCTCCCCGGATTTTGATTTTAAAAATAAGCTTTTACTTGGAGTGCCTTGCAAACCAAGTCTTTCACGAACGATACGATCTGTTTCATAGTCAAGTACTGGTTCGTGTTCAAACTTTTCATAAGAAGCATTTGTTTTATGTAGTAAAGAAAGTACGTCTTCGTACATATGGAATGATACCCCTCTCTATTGTTAATACAGTCTCTTCTCGTGGCGTCAACTGAGTGTTTTGGAAAGGGATACTATTTGGACGATGCTTCCCATAATCGTTTTATGAAACTTTGTTCATCGATTGTAATTTCGTAAACATCAGGATTCGTTAAAGTTCTCCATTCACTAAAGCCGATCGTACGATCAAAGTGCTTTAAAATGAGCGTAAGTAAGTTTCCATGTGTAACGAGTAGTGTTGTAGTATGGTTTAACTTTAAAACGTCTTGGATAAGCGATATAGCACGGTCCGTTGCTTGTTTTGTTGACTCTCCGCCTGAAAAGGCAATATCTATGTTTGTAAAAGTAGATTCTAGTTTTTGCATCCAATCATCCATCGGAACGTTGCTTAATATACGTTCAGTTAATCGTTCATCCTCTTCGATAGATAGGTTAGCTTTGAGCGCATAGGGCCGAATGGAATCGATAGCTCGGACAAATGGGCTCGAAATAATATGATCTATTTGTAGCTGATTTTCTAAGAGGAATGCAGCAAGGGTGTTAGCTTGATCTTTTCCGGCAAACGTTAATTCGGCATCACGTTTTTGTCCAGTTGCGGAACAATGTCGTATTACAATAATTTTCTTCATAATTCATCCCCATCTTTCAAGTTGACGCTATATACTTCGACAAATGTGGAAATAATTCCTTTTTATTGGAAACGGAATAGTGATCTAAGTATGTGGAAAAGTAATGTGGATAAATGAACATTTGAGGTGTAATGATGAAAAAAATGATATGTATTATATTCGGTCTTTGTTTTTTTATACACTTGTCCACAACATATGCAGAATCGAATACAAAATTAAATTATCCAAGCAATCGAAATAAATCGTTTGTGAGTGAGGATGTGTTTTACGAACAGTTAGATAAAAAGGTGTATAAAGAATATAAAAATGCAGCATATAGTGTTCGGAAAAAGATTTTATTTAAAGAAGTGCCCGATGAAGAATTTTCTTTCAGACAAAAAACAGCCGTGGGTTGTCGGAGTAGCGTGGTGTTTCAAGATTTTTTTATTCACCCTGATCGCCAAGTTTACCCCGCATTAACGGGCAGTAAGACTCCCACCTCAAAATTCAGTTTTAAAGAAAAGTAGTTAAATGGGAGATTAACTGCCCGTAAAAGCCCGATTGGTTCAACTAATAATCAGTGGATAAACCTCCACTGATTAAAGTTTCACTTTATTTTTTTGGTTCCTTTTCTCAAGATGAAGTAGATGAGTTTCATAAGTACATCGTTATAGATGCAGAAACAAAGAGGGAGCTGCGAGGGGGGAAAAGTTATCATCACTACGAAAATCCATATAAAAAATAACCCACCAACTGGTGGGTTATTTTTTATTCTGGCACACTTACTAATTTCTCTTTCATTTTACGAATAAGAATGAAACCACCAATCGCGAAGAGAAGAGTAATTCCTTCTGCTACAAAGATGTTAATCATTTTTGTTTGGTAAAGTGCTGCGAAAAAGTCTACAAGTGCGTGGAATAGTATAGCGTATACGAGGAAAATGTATTTCTTTTGTTTTACCGCGTATACGACAAGCATTGTGAAGGCAATTTGCAGCACGAGTGCCATAATTCTTTCTAGGCTACCAAGTAAGTATAAATAGGCAGGTTGCTCTATTAACAAGTCCTTGATATGGCTCAACTGTGGGTATTGTTCAACCATTTGAGCGAAGCTACCATTGTTAATAGATGTTGCAAAGGTAAGAGTTTGAAGCCCAGCGAATCCGCCGACTAAAATCGATTCAATACCGCCGTGTCCAATTCCGTACGCAAGACCGTCTTTATAATCTCGATATTTTTTCAGTAAGTAGTAAAAGGCAACGAAACGACCTAGTTCTTCAAAAATACCAGCAGTTAGTCCGCCGAAAATCGAAAAGATAAATGGGTTCTTTAAAAACTCAGCTGTTGTGGGATTACCACGCATGAATAATTGGAATGGTGTTTCGAGGATTTGGGTAAACCCGATAAAGATAAGGACACCAACACCAACTATTTTCAAATTAATATTATATTTTTTACGGAAATAAACGAGTACAATAATTGGGACCAGAACCGAAACAACGAGTTGAATGATGATGCTGGCAATTACAGTATTTGAAACCATACTTTCACCGCTTTCTAATGTATGTACATATATATTATGCATGAAATGTAGGAGAATGTGGAGAGATGAATCTTTCAAAAACAAAATGGAATTTTTATTGACTCTAACGTTGCGTCATACTTTATCGTATGTATTAAGGGGGAGATACGCATGACAATGAGGGTAAAAGAAGTAGCTAATTTAGTTGGAATTAGTGTGCGCACACTGCATCATTACGATGAGATTGGGTTGTTAACCCCAGATGAGACGACAGAGTCTGGATATCGTCTGTATTCCAATGAAAATTTAGAAACATTGCAGCAAATTTTATTTTTCAAAGAGCTTGGCTTCCCTTTAAAGAAAATTAAGGAAATTATCATGAGTCCTTCATTCGACCGTGAAGAGGCATTACAGCTTCATAAGAAAATGCTTCTTGAAAAGCGAGCTAGGTTGGATAAAGTGATAGCGACGATTGATAAAACAATTAAGCATACAAAAGGAGACATTGAGATGACAAATAAAGAGAAATTTGAAGGATTTGATTTTAGTCATAACCCGTACGAAGAAGAAGCACGTGAACGATGGGGAGATGAGGCTGTAGATAAAGCGAATAAAACAGCGAAGGGTATGTCTACAGAGAAACAGGAGGAGTTTAATACTATTTACAGAAATCTAGCGACACTTCGAAATGGAGCACCGGATTCTAAAGAGGCACAATCCGCAATCGGGGTATGGTACGATTACTTGCAAAACTTCGGTGAATATTCATTAGAGGCATTTAAGGGACTCGGTCAAATGTATGTTGCTGATGAGCGCTTTACGAAAAATATTGATAAGTTTGGCGTGGGATTAGCGCAGTTTATGTGTGATGCGATGGAGGTTTATGCGGATCGTAAGAAATAGTAAAAAGGTGGAGGTTTTCTCCACCTTTTTATTTTTTAATCATGTCATTTAAAGTTTGATCCCCTGTATTGTTCAAATGAGGATTATCGCTCATTTCACGTTTTAACATATCAAGACTTTGTTCATATTCTTTATCGTTTAAGCTACCAGATTGAAGACCTTGAATTTGAGAAATCAACTTTTGGTTTGTTGATACATATGCTTTATAATAGCGAGGAACGATGGACAAAGCAGTTTTATATACTTGATCTGTTACGAGTTTCGGATCCGTTGTGTTTGCACGGTATACAACGAACACTTCGTCGTCGGTAACGAGTGTAGCGGCATTGGTGACGTCAGGAAGTTTGACCGTCATGCTCGTAATCATTTCGGCGACTTTCTCACGGTTAATGGCTCCTACTTGTTTGTTAGATACTTCATGTTTTTGTTTAGATGAATAGCCCACCCTTGTGAGCCGTGTATTTGTATTTTCCGTATGATACATGTCGTTTTTGTTGGAAACAAGAACACGACTTCCTTCTTCACGCTCCATTTCGGCTTTATTAGTTGATTGGCAGCCTGCAAATAAGGAAAGAGTGAGAAGGGAAAGTAAAATTTGTTTTTTCACGATGTATCACCTCCTTCTCCATAGCATGTACTAATTTGCAATTTTTTGTATTTGAAATTGTTGGTTGTTATGCTTTGTGATACGATAAAAAGAAGAATGCTTAGAGAGGAAGTTCATAATGGAGCAAAAGCAAGAGATTCATACTACGGTGAGCGTTAATAATGTTCAGTACGAAGTAATTAAAAACTTTCGTGACGGTTTTAGTGAAGAAGCATTTAAAGAGCGCTATGCGGAAATTTTAAATAAATATGATTATATCGTTGGAGACTGGGGTTATGAGCAACTTAGATTGCGCGGATTCTTTGATGATAGTAATCAACGTTCGACATATGATACGAAAATTAGTACTTTATCAGAGTATTTATACGAGTACTGTAACTTCGGTTGTGCACACTTCGTATTACGAAAAGTGAAGAAATAAAAAAACCTCTTACGATTGTAAGAGGTTTTTTTCATAGCAATTATACCAATTATGAGGAGGCTGTTTACTTGCAAAGTAAACAGCACCTCGACAAATATAATTATTTTTTTCATATAAGCTTAATGAAACGGGATTACCTGTAAAGCAATCTAGGCGTATTCCTTTGTAGCCCATCTGTCTTGCTTCGCTTTCCCAAAAGGATAAAAGTACTTTACTATATCCTTTGCCTTGCGCGAGCGGATGGATGACAAAAGAGTGGACGATAAGAAAGCGTCCGTCTATTTCTGACCAGTCAATTAGTTTGTATTCTGGAGACGGTGCTTCGTTTAAGACGACGGCACCGACAAGTACTTGATCTTGGAATAGACAATACAATTCGGCCTGTTCTAGATGATAGGAAATGTGTTCTCGCGTCGGATAAGAATCATCCCATTGGTAAATTTGGTTCTGTAAGAGTAATTCTTTGCATGCTGTATACATTACATCTAAGTCATTCAATAAATCAATCGTACCTTTTTTCACCTTTAACATGCGAGTCCTCCTTACAAACAAATTGAAATGTAATCACCTTCAGAAAGAGTTTTGTTTGGTTTCATTTGTTGTCCGTTCAATTGGATATGCCCATTTTTAATTTTATCCACAATGATAGTGCGGCTCCAATCTGAAATATATGTGGATAACACTTTATCAATCCGGTGGGAACCGAAAACTATGTCTAATACGATCGTTATTTCGGCTATACCACTTTCTTTGTATTGTGTAATGGAAATGGTAGTACTTGTTTCCGTTTGTTCTTGCTGAGTCATATCGACAGTTTCGACGTGATCAGTAAATGATTTATAAATATGAAGTTTTTGATTCCACGTATGATCTTTCGGACATTTATAAATTGCAAATCGGTATATGTTCTTTCCGTTTGCGTTATGCCTGCGAATGTTCGTGTCAGTAAATAGGGTAGTGCGTCTGCAATTTTTACAATACTTTTCGATTGTTGCTAGTTCGTTTTCATATAAACTCCAAGAAAGTTGTACTTTCTGCATTTTCCTTCACCTCTTATATTAGTGGCAAAGGAACGTAATACAGCTATTTGGATGTCTTGTAGTATGAAGACATAAGAAAGAGACAAAAATAAAAGGAGGTTCCCCCAAGAGGAACCTCCGTAAACATCATACTACAGATGCGTTACGTTCCTTTGTAATGGGAATGGGCAGACTACTCCCTTGAAAAAGCACGGTGCTTTTTTGAGAGTAATGCTATCCAATTGCTGGTCCATTACAAAGTAAATGTTGGCATACGCAGATAACGTCCTTTCTATCCAAATAGATTTGTTCATAAGTATAACACATAAGATTGAAAATTCAAAATATAAATTGTAAAAAAACACCAGCTAACATAGCTGGTGCACCAGATAAATTATATAAGTTCAAATAAAAATGAGCGTAATTCTTCTGCATTTTCTTCAGACATCGAAAATGCATGCTCTAAGTAGCCTTGTTCGTTTAAATCGTCAGGACCGATGATAGCAAATTTGTTGCTTTGCATATCAAGGACTATCGTTTTACCGTAATGACGATCGGAGTATAAAAGCGCTAAATCATGACGCTCATTTTCCCCCAAAAAGCTAACGAAACGAGTTTTTGTAGCGACTGTATCGTCGTACAGAAAGAAACGTTCTTCCATACACATGGCTCCTTTATTAAATATCTAAGTTTAAGTGTGGTTTATAATCTAAATGGTGATGCGTTTTAATGAAACGTACTGTTCTTGTTTTGTAACGCATTACGATAGAATATGTTTCAGCTAAATCTCCGCCAAGGAATTTCACGCCGTCTAATAATTCACCAGCAGATACACCTGTTGCTGAGAAGATTGCATCATCACCAGATACTAAGTCATCTAACATAAGAAGTTGACGAGGATCTTCTAATCCCATTTCACGACAACGAGCTTCTTCTTCTTCGTTCATTGGAACTAAGCGAGCTTGCATTTCACCTTCAAGGCATTTTAATGCTGCTGCAGAAATAACGCCTTCTGGAGCTCCGCCAACACCTACGAATAAGTCGATACCTGTTCCAGGTAAAGCTGTAGCGATTGATGCACCAACATCTCCATCACCAAATAGTTTTACGCGTGCACCTTTTGCACGAACACGGTCAATAATATCTTGATGACGTTCACGTTCTTGGATGATAACCGTTAGGTCACGAATTTTTTTATTGTTTGCTTCTGCTACAATTTCAATTGTTTTTTCAATTGGATCATCTAAGCTAATTTTACCAGCTGCTTTTGGACCAACCGCGATTTTTTCCATGTACATATCAGGAGCATGAAGAAGGTTTCCTTTATCTGCGATTGCGATAACTGCCATTGCATTTGCAAGGCCTTTTGCAACGATGTTTGTACCTTCTAATGGATCAACGGCGATATCTACTTCTGGACCGTTACCTGTTCCTAGTTCTTCACCAATATACAACATCGGTGCTTCATCAAGTTCTCCTTCACCGATTACAACTGTACCTGCCATGTTTACTGAATCGAACATATCACGCATAGCTGTAGTTGCTGCATCATCTGCTTCGTTTTTCTTTCCGCGGCCCATCCACTGTGCGGATGCTAAGGCTGCTGCTTCTGTTACACGGACAATTTCTAGTGCGAGTTCACGTTCCAAGGTTGCATTCCTCCAATTTCAAAAATCATACAAATATAACTATAACAAATAACGAGGAAAAGGTGAATTCGAAAAATTGTCGATTTTTTCAGAAGAAAGCGTTACAATTAAAATGTAAATGCTTTAATTTCCAGGTAGGTGACATTCATGTACTTCGTAGACAGAAAAAAAATAGAACAAATGCTAGTATGTTTAGAACGAGCAACAAATACATTTCAAGAGAAAAAGACATATGAAACCGAGTTTGAATTTTACGCATTAGAGCGCATGGCGCATCTTATTATCGATTGTATATTAGATGTAGGGAATGCGATGATTGATGGATTTATTATGCGCGATCCAGGAAGTTACGAAGATATTATTGATATTTTAATGGACGAGAGAGTTATAAGTGGAGAAGAGGGAGCGCATATTAAAGAAATTATTCTTCTTCGAAAAATGCTTACGCAAGACTATATTCAAATGAATCATGATGAATTATATAAGACGATTCAAAAACATATCGCCGTGGTAGAGAAATACCCAGCGAATATTCACAGTTATTTAGAAAAGGAATTAGGACCTGTATCTGCATTTGTACCAGAATAATTGTGCTTATAAGATCCCCGGGAATTCCTTTGGGGATCTTATATTGTATAGGAGAAAGAAAAGGGAGAAGGGTGAGCTATGGGGGAAGCACGTACTACGAGAGAAGAGATTGTACAATTACTGAAGATAAAAGGAGAGCATACTGTAGCAGAATTAGCCGAAGCTTTAGAAATTACAGAGATGGCGATTCGTCGACATTTAAGTAAACTAGAAAATGATGAGCTAATTTATTCAAAGATGGTAAGGCAGCATGTTGGACGCCCAACATATTTGTATGGATTAAGTCAAAAGGGAGAAGATACATTCCCGAAAGAATATAAGCAGTTTGCTATTGATATGCTAGAAGATTTGGCTCGAATGGGCGATGAAAAAATGCTGCGTCACGTCTTGCAAGCGAGAACGAAACGAATGGAAGAACAGTTGCAAAAGAGGATAAGTAATCAAAGCAATTTAGCGTATAAAGTTCAAGAAGTAGCTGCTATGCAAGAGAGAAACGGTTATATGGTTCAAATAAAGCGAGATGGGGAGCATTCTTTCATATTTGAAAAGCAAAACTGTCCGTTAAAGGAAATTGCAGAGAGATTCCCGCAAGTGTGTGAAGATGAAAAAGATATGTATAAGCGGTTATTTGCAGATGCAAATGTGAAGACGTTAGCAAACATGTGCGTGGGCGATTGTAATTGTTCGTACCAAATAAAAGAGAAAAAATGAACGTTATGGGACGCTTTAGGGTAAAGCGTTTTTTTCTTTTGAAAAAGGGGTTAATATAAGAGTGGTATGATAGATATGAACGTTAGCATAGAAGGAGAGGCAAACAGATGTATAAAGGCTATTTAATTGATTTAGACGGTACGATGTATCGCGGTGAAGAACAAATTGAAGAAGCAAGCGACTTCGTAAAAGCGTTAGGAGAGCGCGGTATTCCATATTTATTCGTTACAAATAACTCAACTCGTAAACCAGAACAAGTTGCAGAAAAGCTTGTTCGTTTCGATATTCCAGCGAAAGCGGAGCAAGTATTCACAACGAGTATGGCTACAGCGAGCTTTATTTATGAGCGCAAACAAGATGCAACTGTATATATGATTGGTGAAGAGGGCTTACACGCTGCACTTGTGGAAAAAGGCTTTGAACTTGTGGATGAAAATCCTGATTTCGTTGTTGTTGGTTTAGATCGTGATATCACATATGAAAAATTAGCAAAAGCTTGCCTTGCTGTGCGTAACGGTGCAACGTTTATTTCAACAAATGGGGATATCGCAATTCCAACTGAGCGCGGATTATTACCAGGTAACGGTTCATTAACATCAGTTGTTGCAGTATCAACAGGTGTGGACCCAATCTTTATTGGTAAACCAGAATCAATCATTATGGAACAAGCGTTAAAAGTGCTTGGCATAGGAAAAGAAGAAGCTTTAATGGTTGGGGATAACTACGATACAGACATTTTAGCCGGGATAAATGCTAGTATGCATACCCTTCTTGTCCACACTGGAGTAACAACTGTGGACAAGTTAACAGAATATGAAGTACAACCGACGCAAGTTGTGCACAACTTGACGGAGTGGATTGAGAAGATGTAATGAAAGGCAGGTAACCGGAGGAGGTTGCCTGTTTTTTATTTCTAAAATAAAGACGCTAAAAATAGCCGTTCTATATCCCGCTCATACAAAGAACAAAGAAGACGAATAAAATGATAACAATACCAATGCCAAAGTTAAATACAAGAGTACTATCCATATATGTAACCTCCTTGTTTGAAAGTAAAAAGCACTCTGGCTGGAGTGCTTTTTATTATCCGAATCTGTCGCAACGAACGCTGCAACGTATAGAAAGGGAATAATACGTTTAAGAGTTATATTAATTTATGCATTAGTTTTGTAAATGAGCAGGTCCTGCTCAGGTATAGAAAAAAAGACACTCTTTCGAGTATCTTTCATGATGACAACATGTGCCAATTGCTTGAGTTTGATAAGACGTTAATTTTCCGGTTAACAGTCTTTCTTAATCAAGAAGTGTAACAACAGCGATTCAAATAAATTTTAGCATTTTTTAAAGGGGTGTGCGTATGTAACTATGCATATTACGATTAGAGGAGAATCAAGTTTGGAAAATGAATGAGTAAATACATATAGATTAGTAGAGTATTTGATAAGGAGCGAGATGAATGGATATACATAAGTTAACAGAAGAAGAAGCGAAAGAAATAAATACGTGGAAGTATGAAAATCCCTATACGTTATATAGCTTTTCGGGAGATGCTGAAGTAATAGAAGAGTTGCTAGATGGAACATATTACGGTTGTTGCGGAGAGAATGGAGAATTCATCGGCTATTTTTGTTTTGGAGAAAATGCACAAGTGCCAGGGGGAAGAGATGCTAATTTATATAGGGGAGAAGATGTAGTAGATATTGGGCTTGGAATGAAGCCGGAGTTAACAGGGAAAGGGATGGGGGAAATATTTTTTCAAGCGGGAATAGCATTTGCTACTGAGGAATTGAATTCGAAAATGTTTCGACTGAGTGTAGCGACATTTAATGAGAGAGCGATTAGGCTATATAAAAATATTGGATTTCAAGTAGGACCTGTTTTTTGGAGCCGTGGAAGAGAGTTCATGCTTATGGAATATGAAAGGCCGTCAGTATGAAACTGACGGCCTAGATACGTTACTCTGAATGCTCAGCACGGTGCGCTAAACGACTTGAAGCAGCGGCAGCGATTCCGCCAACGATATCATCAAGGAATGTATGCACCTTTCCAGTTGATTTATCATTTAAGTATTCTAAAATACCTGGTTTTAATTTATCGATATATCCAAAGTTCGTGAAGCCAATTGACCCGTACACGTTAACGATTGAAAGTGCGATGACTTCATCAATTCCATATAGTCCTTCATCGCGTTTTACAATATCTTGTAACGGCTGACTTAACATTCCTTTTTCAGCAAGGACATCAAGTTCAATGCCTGTAATAAGAGCGTTTTGTACTTCTCGTTTTGATAGTACACGCTCAACGTTATAGCGACATTCTGACATCTCTAAATTTGCATGGTATTTCTTTTGAAGAAAATGAACAAGATCAGCAATATCGTCAATTGTTACACCGCGCTCTTGTAATAGTTGTAATGCTCTTTCTTGTAGTTGATTTGAGTCTTTCATGTTTATCACCTTTTTTTCTTTTTAGTATTTGTATACGTTTCGTTGCTTTATCATGTGCATAGGAATGAAAGGCGAGCACAAGCTCATATATATAAAGAAAAACCATAGGTGGCGACTGCGATGATTCAGCATATTTATGAGCATTATCACATGCATATTAAAGAATTAATCCCCCTTGGCCCCTATAAAAGCTTTTGGATTCGCAACAAAATTTATGTACTTGTTCCAATTGGAGAAATGGAGGAAGAAGTACTTGTAGAGATGAAAAAGCTCAGTGATTATATGAACCAGCAAGGGGATATAACTGTTTCGACTTTCGTTCCGACTATACACGGCTACTATGTAAGTGAGATAGAAGAAAAAAATTACTGCTTATTAAAAGGTATGCGTATGTTAGAGCGACATGCTACATCATTAGGAAGTGAGCTTTCTATATTCCATAAACGTGGCGCATTCTTTCCAGAAGAAGTTGAGCAATTAAGCCGCATTGGTGAATGGAAAGCATTATGGGAAAAAAGGCTCGACCAATTAGAAAGGTTCTGGCAATCGCAAGTGATGAACCATCCTTCAGACGTATTCGATCAATTGTTTATTGAATCCTTCCCGTATTACTTAGGAGTTGCAGAAAATGCAATTCAATATGTTGTCGATACAGAGATGGACGATACACCACAAATAACTGACGCAGCAACAATTTGCCAAGAACGATTTACACCTTTATTATGGCAGCAAACGAAGCGTTTAAAACTTCCTTTTGATTGGGTATATGATCACCCAAGTAGAGATATAGCAGAATGTATTCGCTATATGATGATAGAAAAAAAGAAAGATTGGGAGCAAACGGTAGTTCAATTCATTACAGATTATGAACGTAATTATTCGCTCTCTTCATTTGGTTGGCGCTTATTATTCGCAAGGCTTCTGTTCCCGCTTCACTACTTTGAAACGATTGAACGATATTATCAAACAGGAAACGAAGAACAAAAAGGCATATATAGAGCCCGTTTAGAAATCATTTTACATGATGTGAAGCGCACTGAGCAATTTATGAATCATTTTTACGAGTCATTTCGTTTACCTGTTGATAAGTTAGGCATTAGGAAATTAGATTGGCTATCTTAAAATGAAAAAAGAGACCGGGTGAGGTCTCTTTTTTATATATCACAATTGTATGTAATACATTATGCCCCTACCTGTTGATCTGCACATATATTTAAAATGAATTGATGTCTTTCGATTTTTTCATTTACTTTACTCAATAATTCTTGCTGGATTTCTTTAAATAAAAATTGATAACTTGCATTCCATGTTGGTATAACGGATGAAATGTCTAATAAATACTCTTTTTTCTTTTCTAGTTCTTGAATTGTTAAGAAAGTGTTCCCCATTCTTGGCATGTGTCGTCCCCCTATGTTTTTTTCTGTATATGTGTGAACGATTCTATAGTATTAATTATCGCACTTTTTGAGAAGGATTTCCAATTTTGTTTTATGATGTTAAAGGGGAAGTGTTATTTGAATAAAAAAAGAGACCCATTTGGGTCTCTTTCTAGGAAGCGATTCTGAACGAGCCGCTTCTGCTTTTAGATGTTATCTAGCTCTGGTGGCTAGCTCTTCGTGTCTAAGAACCTTCCGCATAAGAAGGCAAAAAGCACCTTCTATGCGAAAGAACCTTAGCCAGTCAGAGCTGAACGAGCCACCGCTGCTTTTAAATTAAAATACTTGTTCTACTTCAATAACGCCTGGTACTTCTTCAAGTAGTGCACGTTCGATACCAGCTTTTAGTGTGATTGTAGAACTTGGGCAGCTTCCGCATGCACCCATAAGGCGTAATTTTACGATACCTTCTTCAATGTCTACTAATTCAACGTCTCCGCCATCGCGAAGTAAGAATGGACGTAATTTATCTAATACCTCTAGTACTTGTTCTTGCATATGTGGGTTTTCCATTTTTATCGACTCCTTTCATCAGTTTTATTATAATCAAGATAGAGGGGAAAATCTATTTTTTCTCTTCTTGTTTTATTGTCAAAATATTATATCGTGTGTACAACGTGTTTTTTCAGTATAGGGGTAGGGAATAAGTTTGTAAAATGATGTGCTTATGTACTAAGACATCTGAATATGCTGTTGAAACAAGAAGTGGGGGAGAAGAAATGGTTAATGTGCAAGTGTATGGGACGAAAGTAATTTGTGCGAGCTGCGTCGGAATGCCATCTTCAACAGAAACGTTTGAGTGGTTACAAGCGGCGATTGGTCGTAAATATGAAGGACAAGAAAATAAATTTAAGTTTGAGTATATTGATTTTCAAGAAGAACAAGAAGATGAAGATAAAAAAGTATTCGCAGAGCGAGTAGTGGAGGAAGATTTATTTTATCCAGTCGTTCTTGTAAATGGAGAAATTGTTGGAGAAGGAAATCCTCGTTTGAAGGATGTTTACGAAGAAATCGAGAAATATTTATAAAGCATGAAGCCTTTGCGAATTTGCGAAGGCTTTTTTTATTGGAGGGATAGATGTGGAGAATGGAATAAAGCAGGCTCTACCAGAAGAAGTAAAGCAATTAATGGAGCAGTACATAGTAGAATTAAAAGGGATTTTTTCGGATGAAAAAATAGTCGGGGTATATATTTACGGCTCCATTGCACTCGGTGCATTTCATGCAGAAACGAGCGATGTTGATTTTATTACAGTAATAAGTGATTCTGTGAATGAAGCTGAAAAACAGCAACTTGTAGAACTTCATAAGAAACTTAGTGAGAGTACGTTAGGTAAAAGAATGGATGGTATGTATATTCCGCTTGCTGATTTAGGGAAATACAATGATGAAATGAATGAGTACGTGTATTGTGCAGATGGTAAAGTGAATATAGGTCATTGGGATATTAATGCGGTCACATGGTGGACGTTAAAAAATCAAGGTATTACAGTTACCGGGAAAGAAGCTGAAGATCTTTCGTTTCAAATAAAGTGGGACGATGTAGTAAATACAATGAAATACAACGTAGAACATTACTGGCTTGAAAAAGCGAAGCGTCCTTATTTATTTTTCATAGAAGAATGGGTAGAATCAGCTGTCGTTACGATGGGACGTATTTTATATACGTTAGATCATAAAACAATTGTTTCAAAAGATAGAGGATTACAATATTTATTAGAACGTTCAGCGAAAGAATGGGAGCCTTTATTGAAAGAGGTAGAGCGAATGCGGCAGAATCCAAAAGAAAAGCGAATGCTTTCAAGGTGGAGAAGGGCTGATATGACGAAGAGGTACTTACTGCATTTAATTGAAACATGTAGAGAGAAATGGTAGCAGTTTCTTATTTTGCATAATTTCATTTTCAAAAATGCCCTATATAGTTGAGGCTTATAATAAGTCCTGTTTTTGAAAAATTAACAATAGATTAACGAAATATGGAATTAAAGTTATTAAATAACAAATTGTAACCCCTGTTTTTATTTAACAAATCTAAAAATTAAATCATCCCTTAAACACCTTACTTCCTTGCGAATAATGAGTTACTATTAATATATCTGTATAATACACTTAATATTGAGGAAGACAGAAGGAGACATGTTATGGGATTTTTAGAAGCTGTGGGAAGTTTGTTGTTTTTTGCGTCACTTGTTTTATTAGTAATTTCATTAGTAAGTAAGACTAGAAAAAAACCAGCAAAAATATGGATAAAAAGAGCTATTATTTCATTTGTATTAGCAATGGTAGTATTAGGATTTAATGTCTCATTTTTAGGTGGAATAGCTGTAATATTTTTCTTTATGGGCTTATATGGTTTAGCTAAAATCATTCAATTATTGGTTAAAAAGAAAGATGGTAAAAAGAAATTTGCTATCCTTATGGTCATAGGATTTGTAGGGTACTCTATTTTTGATAGTTCTTTTTTATTAAATGCAACTTACAATAAGCCTGCTGAAAAAGTTGCAAATGCAAAACAAGAAGAAAAGAAAGAAGATAAAAAAGAAAAGGTTACATACAAGAAATATGGTATTGAAGAAATAAAATCGATGTTTACAGTCGGAATGACTAAAGAAGATTTTTCTAATAAAAAAGAAAAAGCAAGTCTTAATAATCGCTCCTTTGAAGATTACGAAGGGTATGCTATATACACTTTCAATTCCTCTGAAGGTCAAATAGCTGCTGTTGTTTTAAATAAGACTGCTGTTACAAAGATTGAAGTTTTTGATAATGAGGATTCTATTGCAAACTTTATTAAAGAGGAAGAAGATAGAATTAAAGAAGAGCAAAGGATTCTTAAAGAAAAAGAGCAGGAAGAGTTAAAGAAAAAACTTGAAGAATCATACAATAATAGTAAACAAAAACTAGAAGGATCTGGAGATTCTGTTACAAGTAAAATTAATTTGAATTCAGGTTTAGCATTCTTTGAGCTTACCAATCAAGGTTCAAGAAACTTCATCGTTCATCTAAAAGATTCTTCGGGTACAGCCACTCAATTATTAGTAAATACTATTGGGAGCTATAAAGGAACAGTCCAAACAACGATTCCTTCATCTGGAGAGTACTATTTAGAAGTGAAATCAAGTGGAGGTTGGAGTAGCTCGGTAACCCAAAAGGCTGCCCCAAATACAGAAAAAACACCAGGCACAGTTAGCGGTCATGGGGACGATGTGGTATTTATCGAAGTACCAAGTGGTAATCATATAATTAAACTTAAACATACGGGCTCAAGAAACTTTATTATTAAAGTGAATGATAAAAACTTGCTTGTTAACAAAATTGGAAGCTATGAGGGCTCAGCTTCTCAAGTATTCCAAGACACAGGAATGTATAGCTTTGGTGTTAAAGCTGACGGAGATTGGAGCATTACAATAGAATAAAATAAAAAGCGGTCATAGGGATATGACCGTTTTTTATTTGAATGAGATTATAATCAATACAATTTATAGAAGTAATAAAGCATCGGAATTTCATTTGAAATTTCACCTTAAAAAAATCGTTTACTGTTATTTCATATTGTTACATACCGTAAAAGTACTTTACAAGGAATGAGAGTTTGACAGGTAATATAAAAAAATATGTAGGCGGGGAAGCGGATGAATAAATATAAATTACATATAAATAAAGAACAACTATGGAAAGGCTGCATCTTAAAGTCGATTGCAGATGCAATTTTTGTAGCACATGCTCCTGATTTCTCACATGAAAGTTCATGGGATGAATTTAACTATAGTATGCAATATAGTCAAGGTGGACAAGGGACAATTACTTTCCATCCGAATTACACGATCGTATGTATTCAAGATGTGAATAGTGAGAGAATTGATGAGTGGATTGATGCAGTAAATTATTTCGAAGGGGCACCTTCAGAAGTGCTAGAAATTGCTAAAGAGGAAGCACTCCAATACGTATTAGAAGAGGTAGAGGGGGAAACAGTTCCTTTCATTACGACAGCATTTTGGATTGATGATAACGGTGCGTATTCAATCGATTCATTTGAAGAGATGGAAGAGCACGGTGGATTTTTATTAGAAATTCCATTACTTGATACGGAATCAGCAATGGAAAGATTGGAAGAAGAGTATGAACTGACAGAGGAACAACTAGAGCTTTTACAAGTAGTGTATGAGAGAAAAATTCAAAATCCAAACAAGGAAATTAAGTTGTCTAAAGAAGAGGTAGCGATGATTGGAACGGATGATGAAGAAGGATTGGAAGTATGTAAGGATTCATTTGAAGAGATGAATATTACTTGGGAATTGTAGGAGAGGATAAAATGTTTCCGATTGGTGAGCAGCCGAGGATTATAAAGGACTTGGAAAATGTTACTGCTAGTTTAGAAGAATTAGCGATTGAGGGGAAAACAAAAAATATAGAACGATTAGTATCTTTACAAGTTAAGAAGTTATGGGTTTTCGCAGTAAATCAAAAGCAATTTGAGCATATTCTTACGTACGCTCGTCCAAATATATTGTACGTTTACGAAATGAGGGTCGAGGATTTAAGTAGCCTTCAGAAGTTATCAGATTTACAACAGTTGTATATGTGCTGGAATACAAAAGCGAAGACGTTATGGGATATCGCGTATAATAAAAAACTCAAATCCTTATTAATTGATGATTTTTCTAAGCTAGAAGATTTAAGTGCTTTAAGTAAGTGTCCGCAACTCAATACCTTTTACATGGGCGGTGGGATAAATACAGCAATGAAAGTACAAACTTTACAACCACTCGTTGCATTACAGCATTTAAAAAAACTTACTCTTATGAACTTAAAGGTTAAAGATGATTCGTTAGAACCTTTAATCCAATTGAAAAATTTACGAGAGTTAAGTTTATCTAATCAATTTAAGGTGGAAGAGTATGCAAAATTATCTGTAGCATTGCCATATACGAAATGTAAGTTTTTTAAACCTTACGTATATATGAATGATGCAATAGAGGGGGAAAATATAATGGTGACTGGGAGAAGAAGACAATTCCTTAATTCGAAAACGGATACGGTAAAGATGCAAAAGTATGAAGAACAATTTAAAAAGTTACAAGAGGAATATAGAGCACTAGTAGAAAGTACAATGTAATTTCACATTATGCCTTCTACTAGTTTTTTCATATACATATCAACTTCAAGAAAGAATACTTGCTCTTTTTCCTCGGTATTAAGATGTACAGCACAATGCAAATATTGCTGTAAGTAGCGGTTAGCTTGTTCGTACTGTTTTAAGTTGTAGAAAGAGAAACAGGTAAGAAGTAAAAATGCTTTTTCTTGTAATATTGGAACGACAGCTAGTACAGGAGTCATGGAATGGATAGTTTCATGTGAAACATTATGCAATAGACTGTTCTTTTTGATGTTTATCCCGCATTAACGGGCAGTAAGACTCTCACTTCAAAATTCGGCTGGAGCAAAGAAGTCAGGTGGGAGATCAACTGCCCGTAAAAGCCTTCACTTTATAATGAAATCTTGCACTATTGCGCACTCCTTTAGAGATAGGTTTACTCTTCATCATAATCGTACGTAGTTAAGTTTTGTAAGAAGCTTTCAAAATTAGGTGCTAATTCAATAATTTCCTCAAACTCATTATCGATAAATATAACTGGAGGATTTTCAGCTACGTTTCGATAGTCTAGTGCAATCCACGTATGTCCGTCACCAGATAAAAGCACGATATTCTCAGGCATGTCCCATTCCTGAATTAAATAATGGCTCTCTAAAATACTAGACTCATTTTCATCAAAAGAAATGCCATATAATCCAGAAACATTAACGTGATCGTCTGCCCAAGAATTTGGCTCTGAAGTAGGATGAGTATCTAATCGAAGAGTTCCTCCGTTTTGTTCTTTTAGAAGATTTATGTACGATTCTGGGAGCTTTACGTTTAGTACTTCTTCTGCTTTTTTTATTAGTTCGTCGTTAATAGGTGCTAATTTTAAATAGTCATCTTCTGCCCAAAGTGTAGTCTTCATATTTGGTCACCTCAAATAATAGTTTTATAAACTTTATTTTGTATATTATAGTTAATTAAAAAATTGCGCAATAGAGGGAGAAAATCTTATGATTAACCACAATAAAATTAAACAACTTTTAGCACATGTAGATCACGCTGAGGATAATGAAATTGAGTTAGAGTGTGAATTTGAACCTATGACAATCGAATTATTTAATAGTGAAGAAATAGAAGAAGGACAACTTGGTTATAGCTTTGATGAGGAAGGGCAAAGCTTAGTCGGAAATGAAGAGGGAGATTGGAAAGAGGGATGGATTGTAATTGGGATAGATTCCTATCTCGGAGACCCGATCTTTTTAGATAGTAATGATGAGAATTATCCGGTTTATACAGCTATGCATGGTGAGGGAGATTGGGAGCCAGAATGTATAGCTAAGCGTATAGAAGATGTTATTGAGAAAGTGAAGGGTAATGTGGGATAGTTGTGTAAGTGGAAATATGTTTGAAATAGTAGAGAGCTAATTTGTGAAGTCTCTTAAGTCGAGATTTTAGGTTTGGTCATATTACAATAGTAGTTTAACAGGAGAAGGGTGTGTCAAAATGATTTTGATACATCCTTTTTTGCGAATATACAAGATATTTAACATAGTGTATTAAATGTCTTATATATGAGTATTCTAATATATTTAATAGTAAAATGGAATATAGAATGGATAATTGTCGGAATGTATTCGATTTTTGTTCATTTTTATGAAATATAACTATTTTTTGTTAGATTCCTTCTTTTTATAGATATACAATAAAGTTATATAGAAATAAGAGAAGGATGATGTACGTGAAGGACACTGTTTTACAAGAAACAATTTCTCCGCAAGAATTACATAAAGTTGTTCAAAAGAATACAGCTTATTATGACTTTAAATGGGGCAAAGTAGAAAACCCAGCGCAAGGGAATACGTGGAATTGGGTAGCCTTTTTCTTTCCAACTTTTTGGTTAGCTTATCGTAAAATGTATAAGTTGTTTATTATACTTACATTATTATCGGTACCTAGTGTACTTGTAGCCCCTTTTATAGACATTCCGGATGGGATTTTTTTATCAATTAGTTTAGCTTTTCAATTAGTAATGATGATATTTACTGGATGGCAAGGAAACCGTTTATATTATAAGCACGCTGTTCGTATTTTACATAAAGCAGAAGATACGCTTGATCATGAGAAGGCGTATTACTTACAATCAAAGGGTGGCGCTAGTTTTGCTGGTATGATTGGTTTACAAGTTATAGTAGGGATAGTATTTGGTGTAGCCACGTTCGGACTCTCCTTGTTACCAACTGAGCCGAATATAAAAAATGTTGTTCGTTCAAGTGATGAAGGATTTACTTTAGAGGTTATGAATGATAATCCAACTTGGAAGTTTGTAAAGAAAGAAAAGGATTATGACGTAGTAGAGTTTACTGGTTATGATTATGAAGAGAAGAAAAATATAAAAATTAAATTTGCTGTTTATTTTAGTGAAGACTATTTTGAATGGCAAGAAGTATATGAGAATAATAAGAAGTTAAGTGAAGAAGAGTTAGAAGAATATCAATTTTACATTGAAGAGAATAGTTGGAGTTTCTAGAGAGAGCTCGTTCATTTTGAAAAGAAGAATCTTGTGAGGGTTCTTCTTTTTATATATTAGAAAAGTAAATAATATTAGGAGGAAAAGAGAGTATGATGGATGTACATTTTTATGATTGGGCTAAGAAACGTCCTAAAAAACATTATAATCGATTACATGAAATGAGAATTTTTGAATTGATTTTTTCAAAGGAATTAAGTAAGTGGGATCTTGGATTAGAAAATGTAGAAAATATTGATATCTACTGTCTAGCAAATCCTAATAAAGATATTTCTTATGAACTACATGAGGTCCGAGGGGAGATTTGTATATCCGTGCCTTATGATTATATGCAATTTTTAAATTTGGAATCAGTTGAGGAGAAGTATAAGCATTTTTGTGAGTTGGTTTACCTCTATGTCGTGCCAGCTATTGAAAAGTATTCAAAAATATCATTAGAAATGATTAAAGAGTATGTGAATGAAGCGCTTCAAGAAATAGAGAAAGAGAATTACGAGATTGTGTTTTTAGTGGATAAAACACCGAAGAAGAGCCCAAGTCGAAAGAAAACGGCTATATTAAAAGGAATTCATCGTTCGGAAGGATTTCAGCTAATGTGTGAAGTGTATAACGATAAAGGGCTAAGAGTAGTAAATAAATTACTCGTAGAAGAAGTAGGGAATGCAGTAGTCTATTCTAGATTTTTAGGCAAACTAAAATGGGAAAATGAGCACTTAATAGTAGTGAAATCCAAGACAAGCAGCTGGATGGAAGAAGTACATGTCGAATAAGCTAATTAACGAAAAATGTGAACACAAAACGCCATACTAATTGAAATTTTGTAAAATACAATAAAAAATGAGAATTCCAGGTAGGCTTGTCAATAACGTAAGACTATGGCACTATAAAGAAATGCTGTACAAATTTTATTTATCGAGATGTAAACATCAAATTTGATTTTTACGTATAAATAATGAACGGAGGAAATGAATTTATGGCTACTTTACCAAATTGTCCAAAATGTAATTCAGAATATACGTATGAGGATGGCGCTCTTTTCGTATGTCCAGAATGTGCCCATGAGTGGGGTCAAGAAGCGGAAGCTGAAAGTAATGATGGTGCAAAAGTTGTAAAAGATGCGAACGGAAACGTTCTTCAAGATGGCGATGCTGTTACTGTAATTAAAGATTTAAAAGTAAAAGGAACTTCTTCAGTTGTAAAGATTGGTACGAAAGTAAAGAGTATCCGTCTAGTTGAGGGAGATCACGATATTGATTGTAAAATCGATGGTTTCGGAGCTATGAAGTTAAAATCACAGTTCGTTAAGAAAGCGTAAGATTAGCAAAGAAAAAAGACGCTCTGTAAGTAACTTGCAGAGCGTCTTTTTTATGATTGTACGTCAACTTCTTTCAACTGGCACCGCTTATTAAAGAACGTTTTATACCCAAGCTGTAAGAAGATAATAACAGAGAAAGCTGTACTTCCAGAAATGCCAAGTATAATCGCAATTTGATATTGGATAGCTGTAAATGGTGATACACCGGATAAAATTTGTCCTGTCATCATGCCTGGGAGACTTATAATTCCCATTCCGACCATGGAATTAATTGTTGGTAAAATAGCAGAATCGAAAGCGTCCCGTATGAGCGGAGCAGCTGCTTGTTTTGGAGTTGCGCCAAGCATAAGTGCACCTTCAATATGGTCTCTTTGTGATTTCATACTGTTTAAAAAGGTGTTTGCCCCGAGGCAAATACCTGTCATAGCGTTACCGATTAGCATGCCGGCAATAGGAACGATATATTGCGGAGCATACCAAGGATCGTGTCCGATAATGACAAAGATAAATAGTAGAAGAGGGCCAATTGATCCAGCAATCATGGAAATGGCAGCAACTCTTTTTAATTCTTTTGACATAGGAAGGTTTATTCGTTTATAAATGTTGAAAATAGCAAATGTAGTAATAGAAGTAATGAGAGCTATTGTATAAAACGGATTACTATTTTCAAATATGTATGTAAGAACATATGCAACTAGTACAAGCTGAATTGTCATACGTAATGTAGCAATTGTAATTTGTTTCTCACGCGGTATTCCTTTTAATTTCACAAGCCCGATTAAAATAAGGATGAAAATATATGCAGCTGCAAGTTGCCAAATTTGTAGTTCAATAACGCCCTTCAATTGATAGCACTTCCTTTCTAGTTGCACCGTTTGTTTTACTAATTTCAATAATATCGTCTGCGATTTCTTCTGGAAGTTGTTGCGAGTGCGTGATGAAGATAACTGTTTTTTTCTTTTCTTTTGCCAGTAGAGTGAATTGTTTCATAACGCGGCGTTCTGTGTCACCATCTAGTGCCGAAGTTGGTTCATCTAATAAATAGACGGGCGGATCCATTAGTATAATACGAGCGAAAGCAAGTCTTTGTTTTTCGCCACCTGATAAAGAAGAGGCGTTATCTTCTAATTTTTTATCTAGGCTAACAGTCGTTAATGCGCCTTGCAAGGCGTCGTCATTTGGAAATGGCTTTTCAGAAAATCTAAGTCCCATTAATAAATTATCTTTAATTGTTCCATCAAAAATAGGCGAAGTTTGTCCGAGCATGACAACTTCACGGCGTAATTGAATGGGAGGATAATCTAAAATAGATTTTCCGTTATATTCAATTGTGCCAGATGTTGGTGATTGTAAATCGTTTAACATGCGAAGTAATGTGCTTTTACCACTACCACTTTCACCGATAATACAAGTTGTTTTTTCTTTTTGAATCTGTAAATAAGGAATGTGTAGAATATCTTTATATGTGATGTCTTTTAATATAAACATAAATTGCTCCTTTCTGATTCTAGTTATATCGTATCAAAAAGAGAGAAAAATAGAAAAATAAAGTCTCTTTAGAAGGAACATCTTTTTTCTTTGTTTTAAAACTTTGCGCGTGGCAGGAAAAGTCACTGACCGATCCTATACATAGCCAGTCCCTCTCGACCATTTAAAAAAATGCTTTTTTGTCGGTTTTTCATAGAGTGACTGAGTAGTTACAAAAAATGAATAGAAAAAGGCTGTCTACTATGTAGGCAGCCTTTAAAGTATTAACCGTTATGATATTTGTACATCCAAAGAAGACCGGATTTTAATAATCTCGGTACACGTCCCATTAATGGTTGGTTTGCTAGTAAACCAAATCCGTGTTTTTTGCCGAGAGAACCGAGAACACCTTTTAATTTAATAACAGGCAGTTCATCAGGAAGGGGTTCATTATTCCAACGTTTTAATAATATTTGGACAATTTGTTCTCCTTGACCTTCAGCAAGTTGAGCAGATGGTGCGTGTGGAAGTGCTGCACAATCTCCTACGACATAAACGTGCTCATTATTTGGAATATTGTGATATTTAGTTAAAACAACCCGTCCGCTACCATCTTGTTCTACTGGAAGGTTTCGAACAACTTCATTTGCTTGAATACCAGCTGTCCAGACGATTGCATCACATTCAAGTGGTTCATCATGGTTGTATACAATGTTTGGTTCCACTTTTGTAATGTTAGAGTTTCGTATAATGGTAACTTTATGTTTTACAAACCATTCTTCTACGTATCTACTTAATTTCTCTGGATATGGGAATAAAATTCTATCTTTTCGATCAAATAAATAGATTTTTAAATCTGAACGGCTTTCGCGAAGTTCACTTGCCACTTCAACGCCGCTTAAACCAGCCCCAACGACAGCTACTGTTGCATTTGGTTCTAAGCTATTTAATTGTTCATATGTCTTACGTGTTTGTTCAATTGATTGTAGGCTATGTGTATATTCCTTTGCCCCAGGAACGTTATGATATTTATCTTCACAGCCAAGCCCGATAATTAAATCATCATATTGAATCGTTTCACCGCCATCGAGATGAATGGCTTTCGTTTCGAGGTCAATATTTGTTACTGTTCCGTATTGAATATTGAGACGTGGGTGCTCAGGAAACGGTATGCGAATATGCGTTTCTGAAATTGTACCCGCAACTAATGCATAATATTCAGTTTTAAAGCAATGATATGGTACTTTGTCGATTAATGTCACTTGTACATCATCTGGAAGTTGGTTGCTTGGAAGTAGCCGCTGCAGAATTCTCATTCCACCGTAGCCACCACCTAGTAGTACGAGGTGTTTCATGATGGATTACCCCTTTTCTGTTGAAATATCCCCTAATCATACAATTTTATATTAATAAAATATTTTGACTTTACACAATCAAATTATATCGAATTTGTGAACAAATAACAATGCATGAATGAATACTCTGTTGTACAATAAGAAGAAAAGTAAAGTAAGTGGTTTTCATTTTCTAGTTACTATTTACTATTTCATTATGAGTAGTATGTTATATAAAGAAGACCATCTATTATGAAGTGAAATAGTGAAGTAACTAAATAGTTTAGAATATATAACGAAAACAACAAGAAACAGCTTAGTTTTCTTCTTATAAATAAAGTGGAATGGTAATAAGTAGAGAGGGTTACTTATCCGTTTCGCAAATTAGGTATGCACATACCATATAAAGTAAATGGTAATTTGTTTAGAGATACAGGGGGGAGAGAGTTTTGATTAAACCATTAATCGAATTTTGTGTAGGTAACCTTGCAAGCGGTTCGCAAGCAGCTTTAGAAAAATTAGAAAAAGATCCTAATTTAGACGTAATGGAATATGGTTGTTTAGGATATTGTGGCATCTGTTTTGAAGGTCCATTTGCACTTGTAAATGGTGAAGTTGTACAAGGTGCAACAGTAGAAGAACTTGTAAATAATGTATATGATTATATGGATGAAAATCCAATGTTTTAAAGCGTTGCAAACAGGCAACGTTTTTCTTTTTTCATTTATCCCGCTATTTGCGGGCAGTAAGACTCCCACCTCAAAATTCAGCTGAAGCAAAGAAGTTAGGTTGAAGCCGTGTTGCCCGTCCCCCCACTGATTAAAGTTTCACTTTATTAGGAGTGTTTATTTCGAAAAAAAAAGCCCTTTTAGAAGGGCTTTTTTCTTACACGATTTGTGTAAGAACGGCCTATTGCCAAAACACTGTCAAATATGAGAAACGGGGGACATTCATATTGTGTTCTAAAAGCATGCATTTTATACTTGAAATAATAAATTATTTTTGGAGTGAATAAAAATGAGCCAATTTTCTTTTACAAAAATGCATGGTCTTGGAAATAGTTATATATATGTAAATATGTTTGAGGAACAAATTAGAGAAGAAGATTTAGCAATTGTAGCGGAAAAGGTTTCAAATATTAATACTGGTATTGGTGCAGATGGAATGATTTTAATTTGTCCTTCTGACGTGGCACCAGTAAAAATGCGCATGTTTAATAACGATGGCTCAGAAGGAAAGAGCTGTGGAAATGGTTTACGCTGCGTAGCGAAATATGCGTATGAGCATAAACTAGTAGAAGGTAAAGTTTTCACAATTGAAACGTTAGCTGGTATTGTTACGGCAGAAGTAACGGTAGAAGATGACAAAGTTACATTAGCGAAAATCGACATGGGAGCACCTCGTTTAACACGTGAAGAGATACCGATGCTTGGTGAAGGAGAAACACCATTTATTCGTGAAAACTTCTTATACAATAATCACCGTTATGCATTTACAGCTGTTTCAATGGGGAATCCACATGCGGTTATTTTTGTTGATGATGTAGAAAACGCGCCTCTTACAACGTTAGGACCGGTTCTTGAGACGCATGAAATGTTCCCAGAGCGAGTGAATGTTGAATTCATCGAGATTTTGAATGATGAAGAGATGAATTTCCGCGTTTGGGAACGAGGATCTGGTGTAACACAAGCTTGCGGGACAGGAGCATGCGCAGCTGTCGTTGCGGCAATTTTAAATGGGAAAATGGAACACGGTAAAGAAATTACGGTTCACTTAGCAGGCGGCGACTTAATGATCGCATGGACAGAAGAAGGAAATGTATTAATGAAAGGACCTGCGGAAATAATTTGCCGCGGAGTGTATGAGTACAAGATAGAAGCGTAAAGATGTATAATAGAATGAGAACAGAAAGGATGGTGTATTTCATGATTGAAGTAACAGAACAAGCAGCTTTTCAAATTAAAGATATGTTAAAAGATGCTGAAGATGGAGAGAAGTACGTGCGCCTTGCTGTACATGGCGGCGGATGTAGTGGTCTTTCTTACGGCTTAGGATTTGAAGTAGAACCAAAAGAAGACGACACAGTTCTTGAGTTTTTCGGTGTTGAATTTGTTATCGATAAAGAAAGTGCTCCGATTGTAAAGGGAGTGAAAGTTGACTATAAGCAATCTATGCTTGGCGGCGGATTCACAATCGACAATCCAAACGCGATCGCATCATGTGGATGCGGATCATCTTTCCGTACAGCGTCGAATGCTGGTAAGCCAGAAGATTGCTAAGTTTTTTCATCCCTTTATTCTAAGTGGTAATTGAATGGGTAGGTTGCATATAAAGACCTTCTTAGCGATGAAACCAAATCGTTAAGAAGGTCTTTTCTTTTGCGCTAAAAAGAAAAAGAGCATGACAAAGATAACGAATATATGCAAGAAGAAGGCTAAAGAGGATGCATGAAGGTGCAGGCTATATCGAATTGTATAGAACTGACTCGTTCCATATTAATTAAAATACGCTGATTACTAGAAATTAAAAACTACCGGAGGAATTACAATGAAGTCATTTAAGAAAGTACTGGTATTAGGGATGACGTTGGTTACAGCATCAATATTTGGAGCTTGTTCTAACGATACAGACGTGTTAACAAAAGCGGGAGCAAAGCAACAAGTGAAATCGGAAGCGGAAGTACTAAAAGAACAGAAGGAAACCCCTATGACTACGAGCGAACGTGACAGCATTAAATATGAGGACGCTACATCGTCACAGAAGCGTTATATTTCTCGTGACGAAGCCGAAAAGATTGAGGAAGGCATGACATATACGGATATCCTTAACAAGATTAACTACGGTGGTGAGAACATAAAACATTATAATAACAAGGAAAAACGCGTGTTTTATACTGAAAAGGATACGGATGGTACATATGAAATTATGGTTGAATTAAATACATATGGTTACGTTGTTAATATTGAACGCACTGCTATAAAGGATGCGGATAAAGAGAGTCAGGTATCTACGAAAAGCAGTGAAGAGCCTGTAAAGAAATATGAAGAAAAAAACGACCGCGTACCGTGGTATAAAGATGTAAATAACGATTCGGCGGAAGTAGACTATAATCACTATTTGAAAATCAAAAAAGGTATGCCTGCGAATCAAGTAAAAGCTGCGATTGGACAGCCACGTATGATTGAGAAATATAAATCGTATTCAGTATACGGCTATACCGGTTATGGCGGCGAAGGAACATTACGTGTAATCTTCGAACCAAATGGAACTGTTACGCAGGTAGTAGAAGATGGATTACAACGATAATAAATTAATTACGGGAACAATTGCAGTAAAGTTGTCGGTGGCTTTATAAAGTCTTGGAGAGAGAACCGTGAGTAATCGGAGAGGACAATGATGAACGAAGATAAGATAACGATAATTATGCTAGCAGTATTAACAATAGCGTTAGTATTTGTTGGGGTTTCGTCCAAATTCAATAACCTCATTGTGGACGCTATCGCCGTACTATTTTTGTTGATAGCTACTGCAGTAGGCGCAGCGGTTGTAACAGAACGTAGATTGCGCAAAAAGAATGGGAAGTAGCAGTTTTTTGTACGAGCGGGAGGGACGCAAGATTGACGATGTTTTTGAATTCGTAAGGAGATATGTGATTAAACCTATAACTAGATTTGTAAGTTACATTGTAATAGATATCATAATAGAGTGCGTAATAGAAGGTGTAAGAAGCGGTATAAGGAAATTACGTGATAAGATTCGTGACAAGTGGAAAAATTGGCGTGGAAGACGTTATTGGCGTTAATAGATTGTCATGACTAGGCTAGATGAGTGTCAATAACGTTTTCAATGAAAAAACACTGATTAAAGTTTTAATTTACTATCTTACAAAAGTGTAATGTTTATGTCATGTTTTTGAATTTCTTCTTTAAAGCGAAGGCCTTAAGATAACAATATAAGAAAAACATATGAGGTGAAGGAATTGAAAAGATATATTGCACTTTTTAGTATTTTAGTCGTATTTGCAAGCCTATTAGTTGGCTGTGATTTAAACCGTATGGGTAAAGATGAGTATTACGTTCAAATTACAGTAGATGGAAAAGAGTATAATGGTAAATCTGATAATGGTGAACCATATAAAGATTACGAATATAAACTAACTGGTTTTGATAAAGATGGTAAAGAGAAAGAATTAGAATTCATAGCGCAAAAAAATCTTCGTAAAGATGCATTCCTACGTGTATATCATTCAGATAAAAAAGGTGTATCAGCTTGGGAAGAAGTGAAGAAAGACGAGCTTCCTGCGAAAGTGAAAGAAAAATTAGGTGCAAAATAAGAATGAAAAAAGGAATTGACGAACAGGGTCAATTCCTTTTTTCGTTCTCAAAATCCTCTTCTGAAATGACTTTAAATCCGTGTCTTTTAAATAAAGCAGTTGTCACTCCGTAACCAGTTTGTTTATTGCCGTTAAATTCCCCTGTGTAAATAGTAGAACTACCACAAGATGGACTGCGTTCTTTTAAAATAATATATTCTGGTTGTAAGCCTTTCAGTTGTTCCAATGCTTTATAAGCACCAAGCACGAAAGCTTCTGTAACATCTTCACCGTCTTTTGTCATCACTTTCGCTTTTCCGTCTAAAACATCATCGCCATTCCCGCCAATAATTTCAGCTGAAGGGCGTGGTGTAGGTAAACCGCCCAATACTTCGGGGCAAACGAGGATGGTGTCTTCTCTTTGTAATAACTCTTCTATTTTTGAAACGAGATTATCGTTACCATCATACCGACAAGCGATACCACCTAAACAAGCGCTAATTACAATCATATTTTCATCTCCAGTAAAAAAATATTAAATATCACGCCAATTTCTCTTCCGGCCTCTTACTTATAAATGAGGTGATAAAAATGGGAAGCTTATATAATTTAATGAAACCATATAGTCAATTTCGAAGTAAAGAAGAGTTTAATACATATCAAAAACAAGTTTTGAAGTGCTATCGATTTCAATTGAATAAAACGGATGCTATCATTATTCATTTTTTAGGAAAGTATGCAGTGAATGAGAAACAGAAAACAGTGGGAGTTGCTTGTCCGTTAATGGAGACGATTGCTACAAAAGTTGGAAAGAGTATTCGTACGGTACGCCGCTCGATTGCCAAGTTAGAGGAACTAGGGATTATAAAACGTGTTGCGACAAAAGAAAGATATAAGCGCGGGGGATATAGTGCAAACTTATATGTATTTCTTAAATCTGCGATTGACCGCATGGATGACCGTATGAAAATGTCCGCATGTGAAAGTGATGATCGTGCAGATGGCTGTAGTGGAAATGAGCAAAAAAATGAGGGGGAAACAATTCTTTCTAAAAACATTCCACAAATAAAAGAGAAAAGAAAAGTAACGTACGAGCTTGATGAAACGTATTGTCGTCACGATATACCGAAGCCTTTTATATATGCACTGGTGCCGATGACGAGTAATCCGAAGAAGATTAATATATTTTGGAGTAAGGTGGAACTTGCTTATAAAAAGAGCGGATTACTAGAGCAAGGTGCTTTATTAGAGGGAATATTAGCTGATGAAGAAGTGTGTGGAAATTTAATTTGGCGGGTGAAAAGTGTTGTGAGAGCGTATAAGTACGGAGAAATTCGTAAAGATGTTGGTGCATTATTGTATAGTACGATGCGAGATTTATTTTTAGAAATTGGATTAGAGTGGGGAGCGGCATTAAGGAGAAGTAAGGGAATACCGTTATTCGATCCATTTAAAAAGGAGCCATGCGTATAATACATGACTCCAAGTAGCTAATCGAACTTTCTTACAACTGGAACACGAATTGCTACAAATAGTACAAAGACGATAACGGCGATTGCACCGCTTTTCATAACCGTTACAATTGGAATGCCTATCCCAAGTGCAAGCGATGTAAATGCGTAAGAGAGCGGAATGAATCCCATCGATGAAAGCATGAGTAAGCTCATCACGCGTCCCATCATCTCTTCTTTTACTGTTGATTGAATCATTGCCATAAGTGGAACGATAGCCATCGCAATTGTAATACCGTAAAACATTCCAGCTAATAACGCTTGCCAAAGTACGGTGCTAAAGTTGATGGCTAGGAAGAATACACCAGACAGTAGCATCATGATAATACAAAATAGACCACGTCTGCGGTTAATGTTTTTTAATCCGACAATGACAGCTCCTATCGCCATCCCGCCGCCAACAGACGCTTCTAAGTAACTAAACTGAAGTGAATCACCGTGCAGAACGTTTTTGACGAAGAGCGGGAAGCCTACTTGCATTGGGCCGATTAAAAATAAATTTAAAAAGGCGCTACATATAAGGAAAGTTGAAAGAAATGGTGATTCTTTTACATATGAAATTCCCTCTTTAATAGAAGTAAACATGCCTTTATCTGTTTCATTTTTTTCGGGTACTGTAAATTGTATTTTTTGAACGAGTATCGCAGCGATAATGAGTAGCAGGATTGTAATTGAAAAGATTGTTTCATAGTTCGTAAATTTAATGAGAATACCGCCAAGTACAGGGCCCAAGATGACCGATCCTTGGTTTGTCATTTGAGTAAGTGAATTTGCTTGTGTTAAACGGCTTTTTTCTACAAGTTCAGGCAGAATAGATCCATCTGCTGACCAGAAGAAAGCGTCAGCAAGTCCGAAGAACAAAGCAAACAAAGCAAATGTATATAGTGTTACATCACCGACGATGAACCAGGTGAGAATGGTTGCGACAAGAATAGCGCGAATAATATTAGAGTAAAACATAATATTTTTTTTCGGGAATTTATCAGCTAATGCACCGCCGATAATCATAAAGATGAGTCTTGGAACACTAAGAGCCACGAAAACAATACCGAGTGAAGCCTCAAGGTTTAATGTTTTTGCTATGTACCATGTTTGTGAAAAAGTAAAAAAGGCTAAAGCAAAACTTGAAAAGAGAGTAGCTGCCCAAAGAAAAAGGAAGTTCGTATTTTTTAATAACGGTTTTCCGCTTCCTTCTAAAGCAGATTTATTTTGTTGTAGTTCCTCCATATTGCTTCCTTTCTATGTACCAAATTTAGACTAAAAAACCTATTAACAATCGTTTTATACAGTTTCTAATATTTCTATACTGCACTTTCTCATTGTAGACAATAATAATGAATTTGCACAGTGGCTATTTAACGACAAAAAAGAAGATACCAAAGGGTATCTTCTTTTTTGTCATTCACGCTAAGGCAATATAAATATCCACTTGTACGTTATTTGGATCTACTGCATTTTCGTCATAAAGCTCAAAGTCTGTTGTAAAAGCACGCTTGTTTTCTTTCGACCATTGCCAAATATATTCCCAAGCTTCACAAACGACTTCAGACACAGGACCTTTTCTCGTTGTAAATACCGCATACGTAGCAGCAGGTATTGTTAAAGCTGTCATATTTTCAGGAACGTCTTTTAATGAAGAAACAGGCATGCCAATAGTAAATTGATATGTACCAGTTTCATCTGATTCGTAGTTTGAGTAGAAAGCGAATGTTTCTTTTGTTTGTTGATTTGGGATGTGATGCATGATTTGTTCTTGGAAGTATTGGTTCCAAAGTTGTGGGATTTTTCCTTCAGTAGATGCTTCTTTCTCATTTGTCGTCGTAATAGAAACGCCGATTGCTTGGAAAGCTTCTTTTTTTACGATAATAGGTTCTTTCATGAATAAAACCTCCCTTTATTAAATGAAACGTATGTTCCGTTTTTATTGTAACATATTTTGGAAGGAAGTAGTGTTTTTTTATCAAATTGCAATGTATTTTAGTTAGGAAAAGGAGAGAGTATGAAAAGAACTCCTTTCACGTAAAAGGAGCTCTTTTCATTTCTATATTAAAACATACTTGAGCTATGCATTGGTTGAAGTTTTGCGTTTGGATCGAAGTAAGCTTTTGCATTGTTTACTGCTGTCGGTGCTTCACCAAAGCCGCAAGCAATGAGTTTTACTTTTCCTTCATATGTACAAATGTCACCAGCAGCGTAAATGCCAGGAATATTTGTTTCCATTTTTGAGTTCACGAGGATGCTGTTCTTTTGAATATCTAAGCCCCAATTTTTAATTGGACCAAGTGAAGAAACGAAGCCGTAGTTTACGATTACGTCATCAACATCGATGATAATTTTTTCTTCTGTTTTTACGTGCTGAAGAACAACTTGTTCAATAGTATCATCACCGATAAGTTCAACTGGAACGTAAGGTGTGCTTACTTCTGCACGGGAATTCATTAAGCTTTCTACGCTATGTTCATGTGCACGGAATTTATCGCGGCGATGAGCAATTGTAACTTTGTCCGCAATCGGTTCTAACATCATTGTCCAATCTACTGCTGAGTCACCACCGCCGAATACAACGACGCGTTTTCCAGCAAATTTATTCATATCATCAACGAAATAATGTAAGTTTTTCTTTTCGTATTTTGCTGTGCCTTCTAATTCTAAGCGGCGTGGTTGGAAAGCACCATTACCAGCAGTAATAATGACAGATTTAGAGTAGTGAGTTTGTTTATTTGTAACAAGTTTAAATATACCGTCAGCTTGTTTTTCAAGCGTATCAACAGCTTCTTCTAAGCAAACAGTTGGATCGAACTTTTTCATTTGTTCTTTTAAGTTATCAACTAACTCTTGTGCGCGCACTTTTGGGAATCCAGCTACATCATAAATATATTTTTCGGGATATAGTGCGGATAATTGCCCTCCAAGTTGAGGTAAGCTTTCAATAATTTTTACACTTGCTTGTCTCATTCCGCCATAAAATGCGGTGAATAGTCCTGTTGGGCCACCACCAATAATCGTTATGTCGTAAACTTTTTGATTTTCTGTCATTTTCATTCCCCCTATAGATGATGGAATTTTAATATTGATTTCATATATTGTTCATATGTACATGAAAATCCTGCAAATGATGACACTTTCAAATAAATGATAGCATATTTCAGTTAATAATACTTCTGGAAACGACTGAATAATAAGTAAGTTTGCGCATAGATGTTTTAGAATTGTATAAAATATAGCGAAAGGAAAATACATGAAAAAAAGGCTGAAAAACCCTTGAAAACGCTATGTTATTTTAAAATATTGATAATTCTCTAGGTGCTTGAATTATGGAATGAAACCGACTAATATAGGGAAGTATTATGTTAAATTTCTATGACAAATTTCGTACGATTTTTTGACTGCGTTTTGTTATGATATAGAATGTGATAAATTCCACATTCTTGACAAATAGAGTTTTTAGTACTTGGTATTATTTTTTATTACTATTATATAAAGAAAAGGGTTGTGATTTAGTGAAGACTCCAAAAATCGTAGTTTTAGGTGCAGGTTATGGCGGGATGATTACGACTGTTCGTCTGCAAAAAACATTATCTGTAAGTGAAGCTGAAATTACGTTAGTAAACAACAACAGCTATCACTACCAAGCAACTTGGTTACATGAGAGTGCAGCTGGTACATTACAAGATGATAAAATCTGTCTAGATATTCAAGACGTTATCGATACAAATAAAGTGAACTTTGTACAAGATACAGTAGTAGAGATTAAAGCTGCTGAAAAACGTATTATCTTAAAAGATGGTGAATTAGAGTATGATTACTTAGTAATCGGTCTTGGTTTCGAATCAGAAACGTTCGGAATTAAAGGATTAAAAGAGCATGCATTCTCAATCACTAACATTAATGCAACTCGTCAAATTCGTGAGCATATGGAAGAAAAATTCGCCCAATATGCGACTGAAAAACGTGATGAGTTAGTAACAATCGTTGTTGGTGGCGCTGGATTTACTGGTATCGAGTACGTAGGTGAGCTTGCAAACCGTATTCCTGAACTTTGCAAAGAGTACGATGTTCCACGTGAAAAAGCACGTATCATCTGTGTAGAAGCTGCTCCAACAGCACTTCCTGGTTTCGATCCAGCATTAGTAGAGTACGCTGTAAAACAACTTGAGAAAAAAGGTGTAGAATTCCGCATCGGTACAGCAATTAAGGAAGCAACTGAAGAAGGTATTATCGTTGCCAACGGTGATGATGCTGAACTTCTTAAATCTGAAACTGTAGTTTGGGCTGCAGGTGTTCGTGGTAATGGTATTGTGGAAGAGTCTGGATTTGAAGCAATGCGCGGACGTATTAAAGTGGATGAGTACATGCACGCTCCAGGTCATGAAGATGTATTCATGGTTGGTGATGCAGCGTTAATCATCAACGAAGAAATTAACCGTCCATACCCACCAACAGCACAGATTGCAATTCAAGAAGGTTATAATATTGCACACAATTTAACTGTGTTAGTTCGCGGCAAAGGTGAAATGAAAAAGTTCGCATTTGATAATAAAGGATCTGTATGTTCATTAGGTCATGACGATGCAATGGGCGTTGTTATGGGCAAAAAGTTAACAGGTTGGAAAGCTTCATTCATGAAGAAAGTAATTGACAACCGTTACTTATTCTTACTAGGCGGACCTTTATTAGTTCTTAAAAAAGGTAAATTGAAGTTCTTTTAATATATAGTAGAAAAAGCAGAAACGGCTATGAGCTGTTTCTGCTTTTTTCGTATTGAAAATATAGTATAATATATAAAAAAGAAAGAATATTCTGTTCGTTTCGATGGAGGAGGTTACATCATGGGGAAGCGAGGGAAAGTGTGGTTAGCTGTCAGTGGCTTAGTAGCTACAGAAGATGGGAGATGGCTATTCGTTAAGAAAAAATACGGTGGATTGAAAGGGCAATGGTCTTTACCTGCTGGTTTTGTTAATGAAGGCGAGACTGTTGATGAAGCTGTGAAACGTGAAATATTGGAAGAGACAGGCATTGTTGCTCATGTAAAGGGGATCATTGGTATTCGCTCAGGTGTTATTCATAATGAAATTAGTGATAATATGATTATTTTTCTTCTAGAGCCAGAGGGAGAAGACGTTATCGTACAGGAGAAAGAATTGTCGGAAGTAGCTTTTTTACATCCGGAAAATATTGCAGATGATCAAAATACTTCTGTACTCATCAAATATTTATTAGAAGGAAGAGCAGAGTCGCATTTTGAAATGGACAAAACATTAAATCCAGGAGAGCAATTTGGTTATACGGCTTATCATGTGTTTACGGCGTATGCGAAGGAGAGGGAGAAGAAGTGAGTATACCGGTACTACTTATTTCAATGATGTTGTTCTTTATTTTATTTTTTGGAATTGGATTTTTACTCAACATGATTTTGCGAGCTACGTGGGTAATGGTTATTGTATATCCGATTATTTGTATGCTTATTATTAATAAAGCGAGTGTATGGGACTATTTTTCAAAGCCAAAAGAAACATTTTCTTCATTTGGGACAAGTGTATCGCATTTAGGACACGCAGATGTGTTTATTCTATCTACTGGATTAGTAGGTGCTGCTTTAGCAGGAATCATAATTAAAAAACTTCGAAAAAGTGGATATCAAATGTTTTAATCTCCAATCAATTTGGAGATTATTTTTTTGCATATTCCTTCATCGTATAGGGAATGATTAACGATGAAGGAGTGTGGAATATAAAAATGTTAAAACGATATTGTATTCGCATTATGATGACTTGTTTACTTGCATTCGCATTATGCGTAACATGGCAGGCTTTCACAGGAGTTTCTTTATTAGAGATTATAAAATCATATGAAGGAACAAGTGTAAAAGAAGTACATGCAGCAGAAATTGAGAAAAAAGTTGCTCCGAGTAAAGAAGTGATAAATGCTTTAGAGCAGGCAAATGACTGGTCTAAATATCGTGTTATAGAAATGACTGCAACTGGTTATACATCAGGTATAGAGTCAACTGGAAAGAGGGCGGGGCATCCAGAGTATGGCATTACATATTCAGGTGTTAAAGCAAAAAGGGATTTATATTCCACAATCGCTGCCGATTTACGCGTATTCCCGCTTGGGACAATTCTATTCGTGCCAGGTTACGGATATGGTGTTGTAGCTGATAAGGGCGGTGCTATAAAAGGAAATCGTCTCGATTTATATTATGATACGGTGAAAGATGTTTATAGCCAATGGGGTAAGAAAAAAGTAAATGTGTATATAGTGAAAATAGGAAATGGCAAGTTTTCGGAAGAAGAGTTAACGATGTTAAATCAAGACGAAACGATGCAAGTGTTTCGTGGACAATATTTAAAACAAAGATAGTCTAGTGGCAATAACGCTAGACTTTTTTCTTGTCTTATTTCACCATAGAAGATATTGGAGATAGCATCTTTATCCTGCTATTTGCGGCCGGTAAAACTCCCACCTCAAAATTCAGCTGGGGCAAAGAAGTTAGGGGGGAGCCCTGCTGCCCGTAAACGCCGATTGGTGCGGGCTGATTAAAGTTTCACTTTATATGAAATAACAGAATTTAGAATTGTCGCATTTTATCGAAAATAAAGTTATAATGGACGTAGAGAAATTTAGGGGGTCTGAACATGTTTCAAGTACAAAAAGAATTAGTAAGTCATGAAGCGGTAATTGTTGCCTTATTTGAAGAAGATAAAACGAGTAGCTTTGTACAAGAACTGGATAAAGCGTTTGAAGGACAATTACAAGTTTTATTAGAAGAAAAAGAACTTTCAACTAAGAAGAAAGCCATTTCAAAAGTACATAGCTTAGGAAAAACAAATGTTAAACGTTATTATTTTGTTGGTTTAGGTAAGAAAGAGTCATATACAACAGAAACGTTACGTGCGGCTCTTGGTAAGGCGTTTAAAGCGTTACAAGCAGCAAAAGTACAAGATGCAGCAATCTTACTTGATTCTTTCGTGACAGATAAATTAGATGCGATTGATGTAGCTCATATTGCGGCAGAAGTACAAGGTCTTGGTACATATGAATTACAAACGTATAAAACAGATAAAAAGGATCGTGTAGAATTAGAGAAGTTTACGGCTATTACAGCAGAAGATGCACAAGAAATTGAAGCAGCATTAACGGTAGGATATGTACATGGACGTGCAACGAATTCAGCTCGTACGCTTGTAAATATGCCGCCAAACGTATTAACAGCGACAAAGCTTGCTGAGTATGCAGTTGAATTAGCAGAAAAATACGATATGGATTATAAGGTTCTTGAGAAAGAAGAGATGGAAGAGCTTGGTATGGGTGCATTACTTGCAGTAAACCAAGGATCTACTGAACCTCCAAAAATGATCGCTCTTATTTATAAAGGAAAAGAAGAGTGGAAAGATGTAATTGGATTTGTTGGAAAAGGGATTACATATGATACAGGCGGTTATTCTTTAAAACCACGTGAAGGCATGGTTGGTATGAAAGGTGATATGGGCGGCGCTGCAGCTGTTCTTGGCGCGATGGAGATTATCGGTGAACTTCGCCCTGAGCAAAATGTAATTGCTGTTATTCCATCAACTGACAACGTTGTAAGTGGTACAGCATTTAAGCCAGATGATGTGATTACATCTATGAGCGGAAAAACAATTGAAGTATTAAATACAGATGCAGAAGGTCGCCTAGCGTTAGCTGACGGTATTACGTATGCGAAGAAACTTGGCGCAAATTACTTAGTTGATGTTGCAACATTAACAGGCGGTGTAATTGTTGCACTTGGAAATCATACAACAGGCGCGATGACAAATAATGAAGAATTGTTTGAACAAGTGTTAGAGGCTTCTATGGAAACGGATGAGCCAATTTGGCAATTGCCGATTTTTGAACGTGATAAAGAACGTGTCAAAAGCAGTAAATTTGCTGATTTAAATAACTCACCAGGCCGTGAAGGACATGCGGTTATGGCTGGGACATTCATTGGTGAATTTGCAGAAGAAACACCATGGGTACACTTAGACATCGCTGGAACATCTGAAACATCAGGAGCACATGATTTAGGACCATCTGGAGCAACAGGTGCAATGGTGCGTACACTTGCAACACTTGTTGAGCGTTTCGGAGAAGAATAATTTTTGAAGAAAAGGCTGTCTCAAATTTTTGGGATAGCCTTTTCTTATTGATATGGTATGACTATTGTAAGTTTTTGTCGGTAAGTCGATACTCCTTGTCGAAACGTCGATATATTTGGAGTTACGGTTCATATAATTTCATTTATTATTTTACCGTTCCAAAAAGTGCTACATAGTGAAAGATTCGTCCTATAAAGAAATCGTATATAACGTCCCGCCTAAAGCGAATGAAGTACGGCCTGTTTCCTCAGAGACAACTAATATAAGTGCATCAATTTTCTCGGATAAGCCAATTGCAGCCCTATGACGTGTTCCTAGCTCAGGATTGATTTCCATGCTTTTTGTTAATGGAAGAATATTAGCTGCTGAGACAATATGATTATTTTTAATGAGAACGGCTCCGTCATGAAGAGGGTTCCCTGGATAAAAAATCGATTCAAGTAGTGGCGCGGTTAAGTGTGCGTTTAATGTCGTTCCAGTTTGAATGAAAGAATCAAGAGCGTCACTTCGTTCCACAATAATAAGAGCACCGTGTTTTCGAGCGCTTAAATGTTGGACAGCTGTAGTGATGAAATGTGAACTTTCCGTATAAGGTGATAAATATGCTTGAATATAATATGTAGCTGCTAACGTCTGTACATTTGTTAACATATGATGAATATCTTCCATTTTACATAAAATACATTCATCTTCTTTATCGATTGCATGCTTCATGTTTGATAATTCTTTTTCAGCAATTTCAATCATCTGCTTTGTTTTTATTTTGAGCTCTTCTGACAAGCCCCATTCTTGCATAATCCTCATTCCCTTTGGTGGAGTATTTAACCATAGTGTATACAAATATTTATAGTAAAATCCTGCTAGATTTTAAAAAATATTGAGATTCAGGTTGTTTTTTTCATATAATGAAGGTACGACAGGCGAGAGGAGATGGAAGTATGAATTGGAAACAAGAATTTAGTCGCTGGCTTTCATATGCAGAATTAGACGCAGAATTAAAAGAACAGCTAGAAAACATGAAGCAAGATGAGAAGAAAATCGAGGATAGCTTTTATAAAAATCTAGAGTTCGGCACAGGTGGTATGCGTGGTGAACTTGGTGCTGGTACGAACCGTTTAAATGTATATACAGTTCGTAAAGCAACAAAAGGATTGGCTATGTTTATTGAAAACTTAGGTGAAGAAGCGAAAAAACGCGGTGTTGTTGTAGCGTATGATTCTCGTCATAAATCACCTGAATTCGCAATGGAAGTAGCTGCTACTCTTGGTGCACACGGTATTACAACATATGTATTTGAAAGCTTACGTCCAACACCAGTGCTTTCTTTCGCAGTTCGTCATTTACATACAGCAAGTGGAATCGTTCTTACGGCAAGCCATAATCCGCCTGAATATAATGGTTATAAAGTATATGGTGACGATGGTGGACAATTGCCTCCAAAAGAAGCTGATGAGTTAATTAGCTACGTAAATGCAGTAGAGAATGAATTAACAGTTGAAGTTGCTGATGTTGAGCAATTAAAAGCTGACGGTTTATTACATATAATTGGACAAGAAGTAGATGATGCTTATGCAGCAGAATTGAACAATGTCATTATTAATAAAGAGATGGTGAAAGAAGTAGGAAAAGATTTAAAAATCGTCTTTACACCATTGCATGGAACATCAAATATTTCGGTACGCCGTGGTTTAGAAGAAGTTGGATTTACAGATGTAACAGTTGTAAAAGAGCAAGAGTTACCAGATCCAAACTTCTCTACAGTAAAATCACCAAACCCAGAAGAGCATGCAGCGTTTGAGTATGCAATTCGCGACGGTGAAAAAGTAGGCGCAGACGTGTTAATCGCAACAGATCCTGATGCAGACCGCCTTGGTGTAGCAGTTCGCAATCACGATGGTGAGTTCCAAGTATTAACTGGTAACCAAACAGGTGCGTTAATGCTTGATTACTTATTATCACAAAAGAAGGAAAACGGAACGCTTCCAGAAAACGGTGTTGTTTTAAAAACAATCGTAACGTCTGAAATTGGCCGTACAATCGCAAAAGCATACGGTTTAGATACAGTTGATACGTTAACTGGATTTAAATTTATCGGCGAAAAAATTAAACAGTATGAAGAAAGCGGACAATATGAATTCCAATTCGGTTATGAGGAAAGCTACGGTTATTTAATCCGTTCATTCTGCCGTGATAAAGATGCGGTGCAATCCGTCCTATTTGCATGTGAAGTAGCTGCATACTACAAATCACAAGGTAAAACGTTATACGATGGTCTGCTAGAAGTATTTAAGAAGTATGGGTTCTTCCGTGAGGACCTTGTATCGTTAACGTTAAAAGGAAAAGATGGTGCCGAACAGATTCAAAAGATGATGGCAACATTCCGTGAGAATCCTCCGAAAGAAGTAGCGGGTTTAACAGTCGTTGCAGTTGAGGATTATAAAGAAAGCATCATTACAACGTTACAAGATGGAAATAAGGAAGAGATTCACTTACCGAAATCAAATGTGTTAAAATATCAATTAGAAGATGGTTCTTGGTTCTGCTTACGTCCATCTGGAACAGAGCCGAAAATTAAATTCTACTTTGGTGTACAAGATGATTCTTTACAAAATAGTGAACAAAAGTTACTTACTATTAAAGAAGATATTATGAATCGTTTATAATAGAATAGAATGCTACTGATAGGAAAAGAGGAGAACGGAGAACGGCCTCCTCTTTTCTTGTAGTTTTGTTTGATGTAGAGGATTATTACGAGCGAGTGTTATAAATTTACACTTTACTAAGAGAATTAGAATGAAAAGCGAGGGTATTTGTCATGAAAAAAGTGAGAAAAGCAATTATCCCGGCAGCGGGATTAGGAACACGCTTTTTACCAGCAACGAAAGCAATGCCAAAAGAAATGCTTCCAATTGTAGATAAACCAACAATTCAATACATCGTAGAAGAAGCAGTAAAATCAGGCATCGAAGATATTATTATCGTTACTGGTAAAGGAAAGCGCTCTATCGAAGATCATTTTGATAACGCATTTGAATTAGAGCAAAACTTATTAGAGAAGAAAAAGTATGAGTTACTTGAAAAAGTACAAGCTTCTTCTAAAATGGTAGATATCCATTACATTCGACAAAAAGAACCAAAAGGATTAGGACATGCTGTTTGGTGCGCACGTAAATTCATTGGTGATGAGCCGTTTGCAGTATTATTAGGCGATGATATCGTTCAAGCTGAAAAACCATGTTTACGTCAATTAATGGACGAGTATGACAAAACACTTTCTTCTGTTATTGGTGTACAAACTGTTCCTGAAGCAGAAACACATCGCTACGGAATTATTGATCCGTTAGAGCAAGAGGGACGTCGTTATCAAGTTCGTAAATTCGTTGAAAAACCAGCGCAAGGTACTGCGCCTTCAAACTTAGCGATTATGGGACGTTACATTTTAACTCCTGAAATCTTTATGTTCTTGGAACAGCAACAAGTTGGAGCGGGTGGCGAAATTCAGTTAACGGATGCCATTCAAAGCTTAAATGAAATTCAACGTGTATTTGCATATGATTTTGAAGGAAAGCGTTATGACGTTGGTGAAAAATTAGGATTCGTTCAAACGACAATTGAAATGGCATTGCAGCACCCAGAATTACGTGATGATATGCTAGTAATGATGAAGAAAGTTTTAGACGAGCAAATGAAGCAAGAGTCTTAATATAATAAACAAGGAGCTGTTCCTATAGGAACAGCTCCTTGTTTATTATGAAATCGTCGAATGAGAATGCTGATAAGCGGAACGACGTACAGCATAGTATATGCGAGGTGCGATAATAGCGCCGATAATTGTAAACGCAATATCCTTTACTGCGAACCACATCATAATCATCCAGGCAGCTTTATAACTCATATTACCACCCATGAAAATATTGACTGCCCCGTACATATAAGTAGTACCGATAATATACGTTAAAATGATTCCGACGAAAGAAGAAATTGCAAAGGTGCTGAATGTTGGCCGTTCTTTTTGTTCTACTAGTTTTCCTGATACGTAAGCAACGATAATAAATGCGATAATAAAACCACCAGTAGGATCTAAAAGTGCTCCAAATCCAGCTTTGAAGTTAGCGAAGATTGGCGCACCTGCTACTCCAACAAGCATGTAAACAGTCATTGATAATGCCCCAAGTCTACTCCCGAGAAGAAGACCTGCTAAAATTGCGAAAAATGGTTGCATAGATAATGGAATGCCCGCTATTTGTAAGAATGGTGCCCACGATACAATATTTGCACCAATAGCCATAAGAGCGACGAACATGGCAGCTAATGCTAAATCTAAAACATGAAGCTTCCTCATAATGTTAACCTCCAGTTGTGTTTAGGTTAACATTATCGTAGCGAAAATATTTACTTGTTGTCAATCAAAATATTTTGATAAGAAGGCTTTAAATAGTCTCTAAGCAATGTGTATGGAATACGAAACTGCGGAATTCCGCTTGAATAAGGAGCAATTTCATATAAAGGGAAATAAATCACAAGATTATCGGGTTCTAAAAAGTAGTGAAACTTTTTAGTGCTTGTTACTTTTTCGACTGCATCAGGAAAATAAATGCTTTCATTTTGTTTAATTTGTCTTACAATCTCTGTGCGAATTATTTCTTTATATTTATCCTCTTGTTGAAATAAATCGTCTAAGTGTAATAATTTTTTTTCGTTTAAATCAAATGTATTTGCCTTCCACGTATACAGTCCGTGCGCTCCGCCTGTATATTGATAGTAATTCACATATAGACTTAGGAAAGGTGGTTTGTTTAAAGCTACTTTATAGTCAACATTTGCAACGTATGGATGAAAAGGTGTGCTAGATCCTTTTGTTTCTTCATAATATTTCTTCGCTTCTTTTTCTAATTTACTTTTAAATTTAGTAGTAGAGTTTTTGTAATAGGAATTCAGCTTATTTTGAAATTTCGAATCAGAAAAGTTGTGAAAGGAAGGCCTATTAATTTGATATTCTATATAAGGTTTCTTACCTTTTTGCGTTACAGTCTTAACATTGATTGTCAGGTTGGATGCTTTGGCTGCTATTGCACAATTTGGTACAATAGTCAGCAAGGAGAACATAAGCAATAGTATACAAAATTTCTGTTTCATTTAGGTGAAACCTCCTTATATAAGTGTTATAGGTAGTTTGAAATTAAACAGGTAAAATTATACATTTGATCTAAAGGGAGAGAGGTTGAAAACGATATGTCAAAAACTTTAATGGATTCGCTTGGAATTGAGTTGTTAGAAATGACAGAGGATAAAGTAGTTGCTACAATGCCTGTTGATGAACGCACGCATCAGCCGTTTGGATTTTTACATGGCGGTGCATCTGTTGCATTAGCAGAAACTGTGGCAAGTGTTGGCTCATACAATTTAATTGATCAAGAAAAATGTATTTGTTTCGGATTAGAAATTAATGCAAATCATATTCGCTCAAAGCAAGATGGAATTGTAACAGCAATTGGAACACCGATACATAGAGGACAATCGACAATGGTTTGGGATATTCGCATCATTGATGAAAATGATGAGTTACTATGCATATCAAGATGTACAGTAGCAATTAAAGAAAAACGTGAAAAATAGAAAAGAGGCAGCTCTGATGAGCAGCCTCTTTTTTTATAATTAGAACTGGATTTTTTTCTCTAAGAAACCTTTTAGTTCGCTAATTGGCATACGAACTTGTTCCATTGTGTCACGATCACGTACTGTAACAGCTTTGTCTTCAACAGAGTCGAAGTCGTATGTGATACAGAATGGAGTACCGATTTCGTCTTGACGACGGTAACGTTTACCGATAGAACCAGTTTCATCAAAGTCTACCATGAAGTCTTTAGCTAGTTCTGCGAATACTTCAGTAGCACCTTCAGATAGCTTTTTAGATAATGGTAAGATAGCTGCTTTATATGGTGCTAAAGCAGGGTGGAAACGAAGAACTGTACGAGAATCGTTTTCTAATTGCTCTTCTTCATATGCATCACATAAGAATGCTAATGTTACACGGTCTGCACCTAGAGATGGTTCGATGCAGTAAGGCACATAACGCTCATTCGTTTGTGGATCGATATAGTTAAAGTCTTCGTTAGAGTGTTCCATATGACGTTTTAAATCGAAGTCTGTACGAGATGCAACGCCCCATAGTTCGCCCCAACCGAATGGGAATCTGAATTCAATATCAGTTGTTGCGTTACTGTAATGAGATAATTCGTCTTCACCGTGGTCACGAAGACGCATGCTTTCTTCAGTCATACCAAGTGAAAGTAACCAGTTTTTACAAGTTTCACGCCAGAATGCGAACCACTCTAAATCTTCACCAGGCTTACAGAAGAATTCAAGTTCCATTTGTTCGAATTCACGTGTACGGAATGTGAAGTTACCAGGTGTGATTTCGTTACGGAAACTTTTACCGATTTGGCCGATACCAAATGGAAGTTTTTTACGCATAGAGCGTTGTACGTTTTTAAAGTTTACGAAAATACCTTGTGCTGTTTCAGGACGAAGGAAGATTTCGTTTGTGCTAGACTCTGTAACACCTTGGAATGTTTTGAACATTAAGTTGAACTGACGGATCTCCGTGAATTCTTGGCTACCGCAATCTGGGCATTTTACTTCATGTTCTTTCATTAAGTCAGCCATTTGGTCGAAAGTAAGACCGTCAACGACCATTTCGATACCTTTTGCGTCTAATGCATCTTCAATTAATTTGTCAGCACGGTGACGAGCTTTACATTTTTTACAGTCGATCATTGGATCATTAAAGTTACCAACGTGACCAGAAGCGATCCAAGTTTTTGGGTTCATTAAAATAGCAGCGTCTAAACCAACGTTGTGTGGAGATTCTTGAATGAATTTTTTCCACCAAGCTTTTTTGACGTTATTTTTTAATTCGATTCCAAGTGGACCGTAATCCCATGTGTTTGCAAGACCACCGTAAATTTCAGAACCAGGGAAAACGAAACCGCGATGTTTCGCTAAGTTTACAACTTGTTCCATTGAATACATAATAAAATCCTCCTTTTGAAAGTTAACGTATTTGCGATGACGTGATGGGTACTTTGGAAACGAGCAATATATGCTTTAAAAAACATAAAAAAACGCTCATCCCAAGGCTTAATCGCCTAGGGACGAGCGTTTGCCCGCGGTTCCACCCTAGTTGATACACAAAATGTGCATCCACTTTATCACGTATTGCTCGAGACTGCCGTTTCCTCGCAGCTTCAGGCTTTCACTATCCCTGAATCGCTTTTTATGCAAGTACTTATAAGTCCGTCATCGCTACTTATATTAATAATAATGAACATAGTTTAACACGTTCTTTTTTAAATCTCAATAGAGGAACGTGCCCATCTAGGATAGAGTCTCGCCTATTTTTTCGTTATTTATTCCGTAATTTTGCTTAATATGCTTAATTGCTTCGCGTTTACTAAGCGAGGCAAGTTCGTTATTTTGAACGTATTCCCATACTACATCTGGTTTTGTTTTTGCATATTCGCGAAGGACCCAGCCGATTGCTTTTTGAATGAAAAATTCTTTTGAGGAATGTAGTTGTCCGATAATCCAGAAAAGGAGTTCTTCATCCATTTTTTGTTTATATTTTAGCTGGAATAAAATAGCGGCACGTTGTAACCATATGTTTTCTGATGCAATCCACTTTGGAATATATGCAGAAATTAATTCTGGATGATTTAAAAAGATAGCACCTAAAAATGTAGGGACGATGCTATCAACAGAATCCCACCAAGATTTTGTGACAATAAGTTCTTCTAAAAATGGGATGTGAGTTTCGTTTATGTGTTTTTTATATTTTTGCATGATATCGAGTGCGGCAGCTTGAAATTCACGTTCTGGTAGGTCCCAAAGTTCACGCACGATAATTTGGAAGTCCTTTTTATCTGGGAGAGTATGTATTTGAATGACGTCTTTCAATAACTGTCTTCTCTCAGGAGTTTGAATACCGAGAAACGGGAAGTGATTTTTCATATAACGTGCCATCGGTTCTGCTTTTTCGGGATTTTGATGAGCTGTAAAATGCTCTTGTAATGCCTTTACAAATGGATGCATAGGTATGTGCTCCTCTCTCATTATCTTTCTCTTCTTATTATACAAAGAGTTTGGTTAAATTTTAAAACATAACTTGCACTGTAATGAAATATGTTGAGAAGAGAGAGGAGAGGATAAGATGGAAGATCAAGGCGTACTAGCAGGTTTCTTTGCTCTTAGTTTTGCGTTTATGCTTGTTATAATAATTTGGGCAATTATTTCGTATTTGTTAACGGCTTTTGCACTTTATACGATGGCAAAAAATGATGGTGCAACTGATGGTGTTCTTGCTTTTATTCCGTTTATAAATAGTAAGATATGGGGTGATTTAGCGAAAGATAAATTACCAGATTTCTTGAAAGAAGAAGCAGGGTGGAAAGTATTTGGCATATATGTTGGATGCTTCATCTTTAATTTCGTACCAATTCTATATATATTAGCAACAGCTGTATCACTTGTACTGTCTATTTATCTTATCTATGCTATTTTGGATAGATACGGAACGAATTCCATACTATTTACGATCATTCATACAATCACATTTTCGGTTTTCTTGCCGATTCATTTGTTCATTATTCGGAATGAGCCGGTGAGGTATAACGAGTAGATATATGTGAAGAGCTGTTCCAAAGATGTTTTGGAACGGTTCTTTGTCGGTAAATCGATATTTCGTGTAGAATCGTTGATATATTGTGATTTGTGATAGATATATTTGAAAAATCGTTAACATAATTTCATTTATTAAGGAAAAAAGAAAAAGGGCTGCCACATAGGACAGCCCTTTTTTCTACTACATAAGGTAGCGTAAATAAATATAAATGTGAGAAATGATTAATGAAACGATCATAATTGGGAAGCCGACTTTAAGGAATTCCATGTAGCTGAATTTATGTCCTTCACGACTTGCGATTCCGGCTACGATTACGTTAGCAGAAGCTCCGATTAATGTTCCGTTTCCACCTAAGCAAGCACCTAATGCTAATGCCCACCATAGTACGTCGACTTGTGCGTCAGAAGGTGATAAACCTAGCCCAACTGCCATATCGTTAATAAGTGGAATCATTGTTGCAACGAATGGAATGTTATCGATTGTTGCAGAGGCGATACCAGATACCCATAGAATAAGGATAGATGCCTGAGAAATATCTCCGCCTGTTATTCCAATTACTTTTTGAGCTAACATTTTGATAAGCCCGATATCAATAAGTCCTCCAACGAGTACGAATAGTCCCGCGAAGAAGAAGATTGTTACCCACTCTACACTTGCGAATACCTCTTCAATTTCATGCTCTTTCACACCGATTAGCATAAGTACAGTAGCGCCAGTTAAGGCGATGATAGCTGCATCAATATGGAAAATGGAATGAGTCATGAAACCTAAAATAGTAAGGCCAAGTACTGTTAAAGATTTCTTCATTAATACTGGGTCTTTAATGTATTGTTTTTCATCTAAGCTCATTAATTTTTTAATTTGTACAGGATCAGCAATTAATTGCTTACGGTACATGAAGTAAAGAATTGTTGCCGTAACAGCAATAATGATGATCACGATAGGTGCTAAGTTGAATAAGAAAGCATTGAAATCTAAATGCTTATTTGCAGAGCCAATCATAATATTTGGCGGATCACCAATTAATGTTGCTGTTCCTCCGATATTTGAAAAAATAATTTCAGAAAGTAAATATGGAACAGGATTTACTTGCAAGATGCGCGTAATAGATAAAGTAACTGGAACAACAAGAAGTACTGTTGTAACGTTATCTAAAAATGCGGAACCGAGCGCGGTAAGTAAGGAAAGTGAAATTAAAATTTTAATTGGATTTCCTTGTGCTCCTTTTGCGGCTTTAATGGCAACGTATTGGAAGACACCTGACTTACTTGTAATGTTTACGAGTATCATCATACCGATGAGTAATGTAATTGTTCCCCATTCAATATGTTTCGTAAAGGCATTGTGTAAGTCAACGACCCCTGCAATTACCATGAATGCTGCACCAAGAAGTGCGATGACAGCACGGTTAATTTTTTCAGAAATAATAATGGCATATGTAATTAAAAAGACTGCGATAGCGAAATAATACTGCCAGTTTGCGAGTTCTTGCGTTGTTTCGTGCAAAACTCTCATCTCCTTTCATTCACTTTTCTTAGTGTGTCAAAAAATTAACTAGATGAAACACACATAACGTCATTATAAAGTAGAAAAATGGCGGATGTAAATGAAAGGGTTTATTTTGTCATATTTTCTGCATAGGTCATTTTTTCTTATTTTTAAAAATATTTGTGGGCATCTGACATATATATAAGATACATCCAATCTGAATATTTAAAATCGAATCAGCATTCGAGCTTGTTCGTGTAGGAGTGTCAAATAGAAAGGAATGACAAATATGATAAGGAAGGGATCGTATGGATGAACAACGATTTTTGTTTTTAGACTTTGAGTTTACGATGCCCCAGCATAGAAAAAAGCCAAAAGGTTTTTTCCCAGAAATTATTGAGGTCGGACTCGTTTCAGTTGTTGGTTGTAAGGTGGAAGATACGTATTCATCGCATATTAGACCGAAAACATTTCCGTCTTTAACGGATCGATGTAAAAAATTTTTAGGAATTAAACAGGAAGTAGTGGACAAAGGAATTTCTTTTCATGAACTTGTTGAGAAACTTGCAGAATATGAAAAGAGTGGTAGACCGACAATTGTAACGTGGGGAAATATGGATATGAAAGTCTTAAAGCATAACTGTGAAATGGCGGGAGTAGAATTTCCATTCTTTGGACAGTGTCGTGATTTATCGCTTGAGTATAAGAAGTTTTTTGGAGAGAGAAATCAAACAGGGCTGTGGAAAGCAATTGAGGCGTATGGAAAAGCAGGAACAGGAAAGCATCATTGTGCGCTTGATGATGCAATGACGACATATAATATTTTTAAGTTAGTAGAAAAAGATAAAGAGTATTTAGTCAAACCAGCACCTCCGACATTAGGGGAACTTGTTGATTTTTCGAAAGTGTTAAAGAAAGTGAGTACACAGTAACGACCAAATTGCAAAATATGTAATTTGGTCGTTTTGTTTTTTAAAGTTTGTAATCTCGCTTCAATTGCTGAAGTGTTTCTAGACTACGCCCCGCAAAAGGTGAATCATCTTCAGAAAATGAATTCATTTGAGTTTCTAATGCTAATTTTAGTGACTCTGTATAATCCGGAATTTCCCCTTCATATTTCTTCACCATTTGCTCTGGAATGTTCGTCTGTTCACGAAAAGCTAAAGCACGTCTTTCATGGAAGAATGGTACGTCAGCTTGTTTTACATTATGTAAATCACCTTGCACTGGATGTTTTAAAACAGCTAGTACTTTTACGACGTAACTGCCAGGACGGCTATTTGTAATTTCGCCGATGTATTTTCCAGTTTTATAAATACCAGTAACGATTTCACCAATTTCAAATGTTTCTCTCATATTTTTCACCTCAAGTTTATAGTAAGGAAAGTATAAGAAGGAGTCAAAGAAATTAGTTGATTTTTGAATGTCCTTGAGAATATGACAGGCTTCAATTATAATTTAAGGTGATAAAACAGAAAATTCTGATGTTTATTCTTGCTATAAATTCCCCGATAAGGAGTGTTTCATATGATGCCTTTATATTTTCCTGAAGATAAAACGGAGTATATTATTCCAGGTATTGTTTGCGTTCTATTTATCATCGGTGCGGTTGCTACGTGGCGTATGTTTATTCGTGTATCAAAACGAGAAGCAGAGCGATTACAGAAAGTAGAAGAAAAGCTTTTAGCTGAAAAGAAACGGTAATTCATTTTTGTATGTTTCCCTCTATGCTCGGACAATCTAAGGGCAGAAAGCATTTTGGAGGGAATTGAATGAAAAGACGGCTTTTTTTCAGTTGTTGTTTATTATTTCTAATGGCGGGTTGTGACCAAGGGAAGCCGAAAGAAATTGATGTGAAATTACATAATGCTTCAGGTGATGAAGTTGGGACTGCCAAAGTAGTTCAGCAAACAAGTGGAGTGAAAATTAAGATTAAAGCGGAAGGCTTTACACCAGGACCACACGGGATACATGTGCATGAAATCGGAGAATGTAAAGCGCCACGTTTCGAATCATCTGGGAATCATTTTAATCCGGATAATAAAAAACATGGACTCCTCAATCCGAAGGGCGCAGAAAATGGTGATTTACCGAACGTAGTTGCAGACGGTTCGGGAAAGATTAAAGCAGAAATCGATGCTCCGCATATAACGCTTGAAGAAGGAAAAACGACGATTCATAGAAAAGATGGAGCGTCTATTATTATTACAGAAAACGCTGATGATGGTATGACGCAACCAACGGGTAAATCTGGTGGCCGAATTGCTTGCGGTGTTATCGTAAAAAAAGTGTCGGATATGAAGAAAAAATAGAAGCTACCTTGAATGGTAGATTTTGTTGTAAAACCGCATGATAGTAAGTGGAATTATATCGATTTATCGAAAAAAAGGAGGCTATCCCAAAATCATTTTGGGATAGCCTCCTTTTTTGTTATGAGAATGTATGGTGTAGTCTGTTTAAAATTTCTTCTAAAACAGATCTAGGACAGCCAATGTTAATTCGGATATAGGCTTCCCCGCCCATTCCGTATTTCTCACCAGGCTCAACGATGATTTTACCTTTCTCTTCAAGCAATGCTGTTCGTTCATCTTGAGAAAGATCCAAGTGGGAACAATCAATCCACAGTAAAAAACTGCCTTCTGGTTTAATTACAGAAAGAGCTGGTATGTGATTTTGAATATACTTACAAGCAAATTGAGCGTTATCTTCAACGTACAATCGAATTTCATTTAGCCAATCATTACATTCTGTATAGGCACTTTGCATTGCTGTATAAGCAAATGTATTTAATCCGTGGAATCCTTGTCTATATTGGATAGACATAAAGGCATTACGGAGATTTTCATTCGGAATAATAATGATCGATGCTTGTAATCCAGCGATATTAAATGTTTTGCTCGGAGCCATACAAGTAATAGTGCGTGCTGCTAATTCTTCAGATAAAGAAGCAAACGGTGTATGAGTATGGCCTCTATAAATAATATCGGCGTGAATTTCATCCGCGACAACGGTTACATTATATTGCGTACATAACGTACCGAGTTTTGTTAGCTCCTCTTTCGTCCAAACGCGCCCGATAGGATTGTGAGGGCTGCAAAGAAGCATTAGTTTTACACCTTGTTTAAATTGAGTTTCTAGATGCTCGAAGTCTATCTTATATATGCCATTTTGTTTAAACAAGGGACTCTCACATAATTGTCTATTATTTGTTTTGACCATTTCAAAAAATGGTGGATAAATAGGAGGTTGTACGAGTACGGCTTCTCCTTCTTTCGTTATAGCTTGTATGCTCGTACTAAGAGCTGGGACGATACCTGCGCTAAATACAATCCATTCTTTTTGTATTTCCCAATTGTATTGGCTTTTCGTCCAATTACAAATGATATTCCCAATATTTTCAGGAGGAAGTGTATAGCCGAAAATAGGATGTTCTGTGCGTTTTTGTAATGCAGTTTGAATTGGTTTTGGTACTTCAAAATCCATATCGGCAATCCAAGCGTGGATGAGCTCTTCATTTTTATATGTATCCCATTTTGTACTATGCGTTCCGCGACGATTTACCGTTTTATGAAATAGTTGCATATGTTTGCTCCTTTCTTCTGTCAAACTGTTAAGTTATGAAAATTCTCACTCTTCTTATAGAATAGCTGATGTGATACGATAAAGAAAAGCATTAAAAAGTGAAAAGGCGGGAAGCAGATGGGTGCATATGACAAAATGATTGAGGTTGTGAAAAATTGGGATCCGTTTCAAATGGGACCGGAGTTTTATGAAACAGAAGCGAGCGATGTTGTAAACGTCGTAAGTGTGTTTGATGATCCGAAATACATCGCAAAGAAGATTCAACATATATACTTTATGTCTTTTGAAGAAGTACCTGCACTTGAAAAATGCGAAAAATTAGCAGTAGAGTTACTCGTACTAAAAGAAGGCGGAAGTTGTTCATTATAGGCTGTCGGAATTTACGACAGCCTTTTTGTTTATTTTCATTTGTGCGGATGGATTAAAGCTTCACTTTATCCCGCTATTTGCGGGCAGTAAGACTCCAGCCTCAAAATTCGGTTGAAGCAAAGAGGTTAGGCGAGAAATCAAACTGCCCGTAAAAACCCCCACGGATTAAAGCTTCACTTTATTGCGTCGCAAACGTAATAATTTCTTCATAAACATGATCGGGCTTTTCTTCAGGTAGTAAGTGCCCTGTATTTTCGTAAGAAATGAAAGTTGAATTAGGTAGGTCCTTATGGAGACGGTGTCCTACATGTACAGGGACGACGCGATCTTTTTCACCCCAAATGAGTAATACTGGGGTTTCGATTTTTTGTAATTCAGTTGAAGATAAGTCACCTTCACGGTCTCTTATCATTCGAGTTAAAGCAGGGAATATACGATCATCATAAAAAGGAGCAGCGTAGCCTTCCATCATTTCATTGTCAATTAATGAATGGTCATGAACGACATTCATTAAGTTATGGACGATGCCCCTTCGAATAATCCAGTTCTTCACGTATAAGTGGAAGAATGGTAAATAAGAGGAGTACAGTAAAGGTAAGTTTGCGCGTGCTAAATAACTAGAGCTACATAGTAAAATCGTCTTTGAAATTAATTCAGGGCGTAAACGGTTTACAAAGAGTGAAATTTGTCCGCCCATAGAATGGCCAACTAATACAATATTCGCGAGAGATAAATGTTCGATTAAATCGATAATAATAGCTGCTAAATTGTGATAAGAATATTTAAAGAGATGAGATTTATCACTTTTTCCGAATGGTGGTAAATCAAGGGCAATTACTGTACCTTCCTTTGTTAGTAAAGGAATGAGTCGTCGATAGCTAAATGAGGAAGAGAGGAAGCCGTGAACGAGTACGAAAGTAGGTCGTTCTTTTTTAGTATTATGTTCATACAATTCGTAATGAATAGTAGTCCCGCGAGTGGAAAAAGTGAAGTAAGGGCATTTGCATTCATGGTTCATTTTTTGTCACTCCATTGATTTTTGTTCATATCATCTCCCGGCAAGAAACAAAATATGTTAACAAAAAAAGGCAAGATGACGATGTCATCTTGCCTTTCGTTTATTCATTATTATCTGCGAACAATATTAGGCGGTGTTTCTCCTTGTAACCCTGCAACTAAATTTTCAGCAGCTGTCATTGCCATTTGCTGCCTAGTTTTTAATGTTGCAGACCCAATGTGCGGTAAAGTCACAACATTTTGTAATGATAAGAGCGGATTATCTTTTTGAATCGGCTCTTGTGTAAAAGTATCGATGCCCGCTGCAAAGATTTTCTTTTCTGTTAATGCATGGATTAACGCTTCTTCATCTACTGTTTTTCCGCGAGAAGCATTAATGAAGATTGCAGTTTCTTTCATTAATGAAAATTCCTTTTCTCCAATAAGATGATATGTTTCATCTGTTAGTGGAGTAAGAAGGACAATAAAGTCAGATTGTTTTAGTAGCGTCTGTAAATCACAATATGTAGCATCGAATTTTTGCTCTGCTTCTTCTTTACGGCGACGGTTATAATAAAGAACATTCATATCAAATCCGAATTTCGCTCGTTTTGCGACAGCTTCACCAATGCGTCCCATTCCGATAATACCGATTGTACTATGGTGTACATCTAGTCCGAAGTGTTCTTTTCCAATTTCAGCGTTCCATTCACCATTTTTCACGTAGGAGTCGAGTTCACAAACACGGCGACCGGCAGATAACATAAGAGCGAAAACAAGGTCGGCTACTGTATCATCTAGTACGTATGGTGTATTCGTTCCGATGACATTTCGCTTTTCCATCGCTTGTAAATCAAAATTATCGTAACCGACAGAAATGTTGCTTACTACTTTTAAGTTAGGAGCCGCTTCTAATAATTCTTCATTAATAGCAGATCCAAAATTTAATAAACCATCTTTATCTTGTATTTTCTCTAATAGAACATCACGAGGTACCTTCTCATCTTGATCCCATTTTTCGAAATCACAGTGTTCTGATAAATAGTTTTCTACAAATGTTGGAACTGGTTCGGCAATATATACTTTTGGTTTCACGGTTCCATCCCCTTTCGCTTTATCACGCATTTTTCCGCTGATTAAAGGTTCACTTTACCCCGCATTAACGAGCAGTAAGACTCCCACCTAAAAAGGCGGTTGAGGCAAAGAAGTGAGGTGGGAGATCAACTGCTCGTAAAAGCCCGATTGGTTCAACTAATAATCCATGGGGTGAACCTTTCCATGGATTAAAGTTTCACTTTATTTTGACATAATTCTCTAAAAAAATCTTCTTTTCAAACTGGAAAGGGTATTTGTATAATTTAGACACAACAGAAAAGGAAGGATGATTTATATGGTGACAGAGAAAGAATTGGAATTATTAGCTTGTCTTGAAAAGAATAGTCGTTTATCTGTAGATACATTAGCGAAGTTGTTAAATATAGAAGTAGAAGAAGCGAAAAAAATGGTTACGAAATTAGAAAGTGAAAAGATTATCGTGGACTATGTAACACATATCGATTGGACAAAAGTGAAAGAACATACTGGTTTAACGGCGATGATTGATGTGAAAGTTACACCGAAGCGTGGTGTCGGTTTTGATGCAGTAGCTGAACAAATTTATCGTTATTCAGAAGTAAAATCTGCGTATTTAATGTCAGGGACATACGATCTTTCTATTACATTAGAAGGAAAGACGATGGGAGAAGTAGCGATGTTTGTTTCTGAGAAATTAGCAACAATTGAATCTGTCGTTTCTACAACAACGCATTTCATTTTGAAGAAGTATAAACATGAGGGAATTATTTACGAAAAAAACGATGATGATAAGCGCATTGTGGTGACACCATGAAGCAATTTGAACTATCTAGAACGGCAGAATCTTTACAACCATCTGGTATTCGAAAGTTTTTCGATTTAGCAGCAAATATGAAAGGTGTTATTTCTCTTGGAGTAGGAGAGCCGGACTTTGTTACACCTTGGAATGTAAGGCAAGCATGTATTCGTTCTTTAGAACAAGGATATACGTCATATACAGCAAATGCAGGATTATTGGAGCTCCGTCAAGAAATAGCAAAGTATCTAGAAAAACAATTTGCAGTATCTTATGATCCAAACGATGAAATCATCGTTACAGTTGGAGCGAGTCAGGCGTTAGATGTAGCGATGCGTGCCATTATAAATCCTGATGATGAAGTACTCATTATTGAACCAAGTTTCGTTTCTTATGCACCGCTTGTGATATTAGCTGGAGGAGTTCCGGTTCCTGTGGCAACGACTTTAGAAAACGAGTTTAAAGTACAACCAGAACAAATTGAAGCAGCTATTACAGCGAAAACAAAGGCAATTTTGCTTTGTTCACCAAATAATCCAACAGGTGCAATGTTAAACAAACCCGAGCTTGAAGAAATAGCAGTGATTGTTGAGAAGTACAATTTAATCGTATTATCTGATGAAATCTATGCAGAGCTCGTATACGACGAAGTATATACAAGTTTCGCGAGTATTAAAAATATGCGTGACCATACGATTTTAATTTCAGGGTTTTCAAAAGGGTTTGCCATGACGGGATGGCGTCTTGGGATGATTGCAGCCCCTGTTCAATTTTCAGAATTAATGCTCAAAATCCACCAGTATTCAATGATGTGTGCACCAACGATGTCTCAATTTGCAGCGCTTGAAGCATTACGCGGAGGAAATGATGAAGTAATTCGAATGAGAGATAGCTATAAAAAACGTCGTAACTTTATGACGACATCTTTCAATGAAATGGGCTTAACATGTCATGTGCCAGGCGGGGCATTTTATGTTTTCCCTTCTATAGCTTCAACCGGACTATCTTCAGCAGAATTTGCAGAACAATTATTATTAGAAGAAAAAGTGGCTGTTGTTCCTGGAAATGTGTTTGGCGGGAGTGGTGAAGGATTTATTCGTTGTTCATATGCAACATCGCTTGAGCAACTTATGGAAGCAATGAAGAGAATGGAACGGTTCATAGAGAATAAAAAAAGGACAAAACACAATACGTTTTGTCCATAAAAGGGGGGGAATACTAGAAAGCCATGTGTTAGTATTCTATCCTAATATTGGAGAATTATACGTATTACAGGAAATTTTTTCGTGAATTTTGAATGAGTTCTATCAAAGTGGTATAATTTACTAATATAAGGTGGGAGCATCCTCGGTGTTTTACTTAGGATACTTACCACTAATCGGATATTTAACAATAAATACATCTGCTTTGCTATTTACAATTGTAGAGAAAATGGTAAACGTATGGGAGTGTTTCACATGTCAGAACAATATACAACGGGAGTGGTTGTAACAGGGAAAGTAACTGGAATTCAAGATTACGGTGCATTTGTAGCTTTGGATGCAGAAACACAAGGACTTGTGCATATATCTGAAATCACAAATGGGTATGTAAAAGACATTCATGACTTTTTAAAGGTCGGAGATACAGTAGAAGTAAAAGTACTTTCAATTGATGAAGAACACAGAAAAATGAGTTTATCGTTAAAAGCGGCGAAAAGAAAGCAAGGACGAATTCTAATACCGAATCCATCAGAGAACGGATTTAATACACTGCGAGAAAAGCTAGCGGAATGGATTGAAGAGTCGGAGGTAATAAAGTAAAAGAGGAACGCATATGAGCGTTCCTCTTTTACTGTGACTTATGATATATATATTTGCAAATATGATTGCATGCAATCATATTCGTATGTCGGAGGCGAAAAAGACATACTGACTATTGAATTTCATGTGTTTCTGGGTGAGTACCAAGATTCTCGGATGGTTTAAATAGTAAGCCGAGATTGATAAGCCCAGAAATACCAACGATGCCGTAAATAATACGTGCAAGAGCTGATTTCTGTCCCCCGAAAATAGCCGCTACTAAGTCAAACTGGAAGAACCCGATCAGTCCCCAGTTAACAGCGCCGATTACAGTGAAGACTAATGCGATACGTTGCAAGGTACTCATGAAAAGTCCCCCCCTTAATGTGAAGCGTGAGCAAGCAAGGAGTTAATAAGAAAATTTAACTCCTTTATAGAATGGTATAGTTTTGTTGTTTTTATACATGAAAAATGTACGAAAAACGATGTATATACATCTATACCGAAAAATTCGAATTTTTATGCAAAAAATGAACTTTTTCTAAAAAATAAATAATGGTTACGTTTACAATTGTTGAATCGCTTGATTTACAACTTTAGTTTCGCTAAAGTGAATACAGAAATACATATACATAATTGGAGGGAAAAAGATGAGTACACATGTAACGTTCGACTATTCTAAAGCGTTATCCTTCATCGGTGAAAATGAACTAACTTATTTACGTGATGCAGTAAAAGTAACACATCATGCAATCCACGAAAAAACTGGAGCTGGGAACGATTTCCTTGGGTGGGTAGAGCTTCCGCTTCAATATGACAAAGAAGAATTCGCTCGCATTCAAAAATGCGCAGAAAAAATTAAAAATGACTCTGACATTTTACTTGTTGTAGGTATTGGTGGTTCTTACCTAGGAGCACGCGCAGCAATTGAAATGTTAAACCATTCTTTCTATAACACGCTTTCTAAAGAACAACGTAAAACTCCACAAGTGCTATTTGTTGGACAAAACATTAGCTCCACTTACATGAAAGATTTAATGGACGTACTAGAAGGTAAAGACTTTTCTATTAACGTTATTTCCAAATCAGGTACAACAACAGAGCCTGCAATCGCATTCCGTATTTTCCGTAAATTATTAGAAGAAAAGTATGGAAAAGAAGAAGCACGCAAACGTATTTATGCGACTACAGATAAAGCGCGCGGTGCTTTAAAAACATTATCTGATAATGAAGGCTACGAAACGTTCGTTATTCCAGATGATGTTGGCGGTCGTTTCTCTGTATTAACACCAGTAGGTTTATTGCCAATCGCTGTAAGTGGCCTAAACATTGAAGAGATGATGAAAGGTGCAGCTGCTGGTCATAATGATTTCGCGAAATCAGAACTTGAAGAAAACCCAGCTTACCAATACGCAGTAGTTCGTAATGCTCTATATAATAAAGGGAAAACAATTGAAATGCTTGTTAACTATGAGCCAGCACTTCACTACTTCTCTGAGTGGTGGAAACAGTTATTTGGTGAAAGTGAAGGAAAAGATCAAAAAGGTATTTTCCCATCTTCAGCAAACTTCTCAACTGACTTACACTCATTAGGTCAATACATTCAAGAAGGTCGTCGTGACCTATTCGAAACAGTTCTTAAAGTAGGTAAATCTACACACGAACTAAAAATCGAATTAGACGACAACGATTTAGATGGATTAAACTACCTTGCTGGTGAAACGATAGACTTCGTAAACACAAAAGCATACGAAGGTACATTACTTGCACATAGCGATGGCGGAGTACCAAACTTAATCGTAAACATCCCTGAATTAAATGAGTACACATTCGGTTACCTTGTATACTTCTTCGAAAAAGCATGTGCGATGAGCGGCTACCTATTAGGCGTAAATCCATTTGACCAACCAGGAGTAGAAGCATACAAGAAAAACATGTTTGCTTTACTTGGTAAACCAGGATTTGAAGAATTAAAAGCAGAATTAGAAGAGCGTTTAAAATAATGAAAAGCGATCGGGTCTCCGGTCGCTTTTTATTATTTTATTGAAAGGTACATCGGTATATTCAAACTAGAATGGGTATGCTAAAGGAAAAGTCTAGGAGGGATGGGCTTGATTCCGATTCAATCAAAATTAGAAGGATGTACATATGCGTTATATAAGTTAGAAGAGGTTATGAAACCACTTGGATATAGTATTGGCGGCAATTGGGATTATGATAAAGGATGCTTTGATTATAAAATCGACGAAGAAGAAGGGTATCAATTTTTACGCGTACCATTTACAGCGGTGGATGGGGAACTAGATGTGCCTGGTGTAATAGTCCGTCTTGAAACACCGTATATTCTTTCGCACGTATATCAAGACGAACTAGATGATAATGTTAATGCTTTAACAGCTGGAACGAGTGGATTGGATCAATTTGCGGAGCCACAAGATCCAGATGGAGATGTGAAAAGAAAATATATCAATATTGGTAAAGTATTGGTACAAGAACTAGAAAATCATTTTTTTAATGGTGAATAACGATGAGTATGTCGCTTTCGATGAGAATGAAAGAATGAACTGGATTGATCATATATTGTTCGTCGCGCTTTACACCTAGTAAGAGAATGTTTTGCTTTAAAAGAGTATAGCTACAATTTGCAAAGGATTGTCCGGTGCAGGACGGGGGAATCTCCATCAGTTGTAATTTGTTATCAGAGATTTCATCGTAAAGTGAGAATAGTACACCTGAAATGGAAGGGAATAAAAGAGAAGCGGTAAATACATAGCTCGTTAATTTATTTCCTTCTATAATTTCTGATACGCCAGCTCTCGTTGCATTTTGGATTTGTTCAGAAGTAAGAAGTTCAGCGATGCAGTGAATGTTTGGATTAAGTCCTTTTGCAGTTAAAATATTTAAAATGGACTGTGTATCTGCTAAGCTTTCGTTCTTCTCTTTATCCGCTGTTATTAATATAGTGTGAGCTGTTGTAATGTTAGCTTTTAATAAAGTTTGATCGTGATGCGGACAACCTTTTATAAATTCTAAATGATGAAATGGCTTTGGAAGTAAAGAAAGTGTTTCATCAATTAAAACGATATCAAGGTTCGGTTGTAATATGTGCATTTGTTTTACAACATGTTTTGCACGCTCATTCCAGCCAACGATAATCATATGACCATTAGAGGTAGCAGCTGCTTCACCTTTAATTCTCATATATTGTTTATTAATCATGTCGGTAGCGAATAGAACCATATAATAAGAACAAAATCCCGTCCCTAATAAAATAATACATATACCAATAAGTTTTCCTATCGTTGTATGGGGGGCGAAATCGCCGTATCCAACGGTGAAAATGGTAACGATTGACCACCAAACCCCGTCGAACCATGTGGTGAAGTGAGATGGCTCTAATATATGTATAAGAAAGCCGGAGAAGGCAGTAAGTACAATAATAAAACAAATTAAACGAAAAATAATGGAATCGCGAAATGTATCTACTAAATTCGGACGGGATTTCAAGTTCCTATTCCTCCTTACTTTTCAAGACTACATTCATTGTTACCATTATAGAAAAAAGAAAAACTCTCTAATTAAAAAGAGAGTTTTTCTTTAACTACTCAGTCACTCTATGAAAAAACGCCAGAAAAGCATTTTTTAAAATGACCGAGAGGGACTGGTTATGTATAGGATCGGTCAGTGTCTTTTCCTGCCATGCGCGAAGTTTTAAAACAAAGAAAGGTAGAGGACCATTTTATCTCCATGGCAGTAATCTATATGCTGAAAAATGAAAATAACTTTCTATAGATAATAAGGTACGTATTCTCGCGGGAGTAATACTCCTTATCTAACTTCTAAATGAAAGGTATGGCTGGGTAGTAACGTTTTTCTTTATGTTACATACTCTCCACTTCGGTTTGTTGAACACTTTCAAGATGCTGAAGAGCATAATAAACATCAGCGGTATGTCTTTTTTGATCGATAGACAATTTCAAATGTAAATAGTGCGAACCATTTTCCAATGTTTTGAGCTTCATGTTCTTAACTTTTATATCCATTTCTTTTATTTCTTCAATTACGGTCGGGATATTGTCCATATTTCGTACAACGAGTTTCACTGCGATATCACGTTGGCGAAATGATCTAGGACCGACGTATTTCATCGCTAATGGTATAAGTTCTACACTAATCATAAGGAAACACATTCCGAAAATAGCCTCGATATAGAAACCAGCTCCAACGGCAATGCCGATGCCAGAAGCACCCCAAATCATAGCGGCGGTCGTTAATCCCGCAATACTATCGTTTCCTCTGCGTAAAATTACACCGGCACCTAAAAAACCAATTCCGGATACAATTTGAGCGGCAAGTCGAAGTGGATCCATATTCATATGATCGGTATGTGGTAAGTTGTAAGCTGCTTTAATAGAAACAATGGTTAGGAGGCAACTAATAATAGAAATAACTAAACAAGTTTTTAAGCCGAGTGGTTTACGTTTTAATTCGCGCTCTAAACCGATAGCGAATCCTAAAATAGCCGAGAGACCTAGTTTTATTAATAAGTCGGTGTAGTCCATGTATATTCCTCCTTGTATGATATAGTATATGAATAAAACGTTTATCCCGCTATTTGCGGGCAGTAAGCCCCGCCTCAAAATTCGCCGAATGCGAGAAAGTTAGGTGGGAGACGACTGCCCGTAAATGCCCGATTGGTGAAGGCTAATAATCAGTGGGGGATGAACACCCCCCACACTGATTAAAGTTTCACTTTATATAGAAAGAAACGTTTTGTGACAGAGGGACTTTCTATAGAATATATGTAGGAATTACTTAGAAATGAAAGAGATGTTTCGTTTAAGTATATGATATTAAAAAAGAAATGTAGTTGGTTTCAAAAAAGTTTTCAAAAGGTGTTGCATTTCATTTTTCTACATGATATATTAATAACCGTCGCTGATGCGGAAACGCAGAAAACGACAAAAAAGAAATTGAAAAACTTAGTTGACATCGAAAAATGAAGATGTTAACATAAGGAAGTCGCAAATGAGCGACTAAGTAGTTCTTTGAAAACTGAACGAAACAAACAACGTGAACGTCAATTTTTATTTTTAGATGCTAGACAAACTAACTTTATTGGAGAGTTTGATC